>CANRIG010000015.1 GCA_947630595.1 uncultured Lachnospiraceae bacterium
AATTTCAAAATCGAAAAAGCTGCTGCAAATCTACTGCAACAGCTTTATCTTTCAATGAGTTAACGCCATTTTTTAATATCTGATACCAAAGTCAGGTCACATGCAAAAAGAATTATAACCCAAGCCCCGGGGAATTGCAAGCACTTTTTTTTAATTTTTTGAGATTTCTTTGTAGCAATTTTTGCGAAATGTGGTATATTCATAAGAAATACAAACGAAAGGAATTTTTCCAAAATGAGTACATTGAATCTTACCCTCCTGACAGACCTGTATGAACTGACTATGATGCAGGGCTATTTTGAGAGCCAGTCTTCGGAGGTCGTGGTTTTTGACGCATTCTACCGCAAAAATCCGTGCGGCAACGGCTATGCCATCACCGCAGGGCTGGAGCAGGTGATAGACTACATTAAAAATCTCCATTTTTCAGAAGAAGACATCGCCTATCTGAAAAGCATCGGCATTTTCCACGATGCCTTTCTCGACTACCTGCGCGATTTTCACTTTGAGGGCGATATCTACGCGATTCCGGAAGGCTCCGTGGTCTTCCCGCACGAGCCGCTGCTGAAAGTGATCGCGCCGATCATGCAGGCCCAGCTCGTGGAGACCGCAATCCTGACCATTCTCAACCATCAGAGCCTGATCGCAACCAAGGCGGCCCGTGTGGTGCGCGCGGCACGCGGCAACGGCGTGATGGAGTTCGGCCTGCGCCGCGCCCAGGGACCGGATGCCGGCGTTTACGGCGCGCGCGCAGCCATGATCGCAGGCTGCATCGGCACATCCAACGTGCTGGCCGGCCAGCTCTTTGACGTTCCGGTCAAGGGCACGCACGCCCACAGCTGGATCATGAGCTTCCCGGACGAGTACACGGCTTTCAAAAAATACGCCGAGCTTTATCCCGACGCCTGCACGCTGCTGGTCGACACCTACGACACCCTGCGTTCCGGCGTTCCCAACGCCATCCGCGTGTTCCGTGAGATGCGGGAATCCGGCATCGAGCTCAAAAATTACGGCATTCGCCTCGACAGCGGCGACCTTGCCTACATGTCCAAAAAAGCGAGGAAGATGCTGGATGAGGCCGGTTTCCCGGACGCTGTCATCTCCGCTTCCAGCGACCTTGACGAATACCTGATCGACAGCCTCAAGGCGCAGAACGCGGCCATTACCTCCTGGGGCGTCGGCACCAACATGATCACCTCCAAGGACTGCCCCGCGTTCGGCGGCGTCTACAAGCTGGCGGCGGTGCTGGACAAGTCGACGGGCAAATTTATCCCCAAGATCAAGCTCTCCGAGAACACGGAGAAGGTCACCAACCCGGGCAACAAAAAGATTCTGCGCATTTACGACAAAGAGACCTGCAAAATCCGCGCGGATCTGATCTGCCTCGCCGACGAGACTTTTGACGAGACAAAAGACATGATCATTTTCGACCCGCTGGAAACCTGGAAAAAGACCAGAATCAAAGGCGGCACGTACAAGCTGCGCGAGATGCTGGTGCCGGTATTCCTCGGGGGCGAATGCGTCTACACCTCTCCCGCCGTCATGGAAATCCGCGATTACTGCGCGCAGGAGATTGAGACGCTGTGGGAGGAGACCAAGCGTTTCACCAACCCGCATGAGGTCTACGTGGACCTCTCCGACCAGCTGTTTGAGATCAAGAGCGGGCTGCTGGCCCAGATGGGACACGAAGCGCTTTCCAAATAGCAAAACGATTTCTAAATAAAACTGTTTTACATTTTTAATAAAACCTGCAATTTCCAGCTTTGCGGCCCCGCATTTCGGGCGTCCGCGAGGTATAAAATTCCTCCGTTTACAGATACTAGCCTTACAAAGACAACACATTACCAGTACAGATAAACGGAGGAATTTTTCATGAAAGCTACAGGAATTGTCAGAAGAATCGACGATCTGGGACGGGTCGTCATACCGAAAGAGATCCGCAGAACCCTGCGCATCCGCGAGAGCGATCCGCTGGAAATTTTCACCGATCGCGAGGGTGAAATTATATTGAAGAAATACTCTCCCATCGGGGAACTGGGCAGCTTTGCCAAGGAGTACGCCGAAGCGCTGGCTTCCGCGTCCGGACACAGCGTCTGCATCACGGACCGCGATCAGGTCATCGCCGCAGCCGGAGGCATCCGCAAGGAAACGGTCGGCACCCCGGTCACGGGACAACTCGAGGAGGTCATGAATGAGCGCGAGAATATCCTCTCCGACCAGCAGTCCAGCAAGCACATCAAAATTACCAGTGAGGACAGCGAGGATCAGCTGCCGCAGGTGATCAGCCCGATTCTCTGCGAGGGCGACGTGATCGGCTCCGTCATTCTCCGCAGTAAGGACACCACCCGCAAGATGGGAGAAACGGAGCAGGTGCTGGCGAAATGCGCCGCCGGATTTATGGGAAAACAGATGGAGCAGTAAGCCCGCTCCATCCCCGCCCAATTTTCAAAATATTTTCAAAATATTTTCTCCAATTTCATTTGACAAGCCGGACGACTTATGGTAAAATTATGAACCGTAGCAAATAGTCCTGCTGTTGTGGCACAGTCGGTAGCGCACCTCATTGGTAGTGAGGAGGTCACGGGTTCGATTCCCGTCAACAGCTTCCGGTGAAGAACCCCGAGTTGATCGGGGTTTTTTATTGACTGCAGGTTTTCCGGCGATAATCCGGAAAATCTTCTTTCTATCAGCTCTTAGTTTATCTATCGTTTGTTCCGTTAATATGGTACAATAGCGAGGGAAACACTGATGGCGCTTGCGCCAATTGGTGTTTGACGAGCATCTCCATCGAGACGCAGTCGAGATGGTATATTTTAAATGAGAATACGTTTACCCGGGGAGCCGGGAGGGGCGATATCAGCCGCCGGATATTATGAAGGAGGTTGATACAATGGTTACATACGGTGATCTTTTCACGTTTGTAATTATGCTTTGTGCAGTCGTTACTCTTGTTGTTACTATTATAACACGCAAAAAGTAGCGCCCCTGTCCTGGCAAAGATAAGGCGCCACTTTTGGCTGAACTATCTGCCGGCGGCTGGCCTTCACTCAGCTTCCGGCTCCCTTGTTAAACGTATTATACGATAATTCCTGAGTATTGTCAAATACCGAACGCAAATAAGACCATCTAACCCGCCCTGCCCCTGCGCCGCTTTTCGCGGAACTCCGGCAGCGCCGCCCTGCCCAGGTCGGTGACCGGCTTCACCCATCTCCCGGAATACAGGTGCACCTGCATCAGCACATAGCGGATCGGCTCGTCGATGTAGCAGCAGAGGAAAATGATCCAGTACGGCAGCTTCAGGACAAAAGCGGAGGTCAGCACACACGGCAGCAGCAGCAGGTACATGAAGACGATTTCCAGCACTGTCCCGTAGACTGCGTCGCCGGAGGCGCGGTAGGTGTCGTTCTGAATCCAGTTGCCCATGCGGATGACCGAAGCGAAGCCGTAGATGATCAGCATCCTTGTGCCCGCGCGGTAGGACTCGCCTGAAAGGCTCATGCCGGTCAGAATCGGCCGGTGCACGAGGAACAGCGCAACGTTCGCCAGCAGAATGACGCCGCTGCACAGATAGACCAGCCGCTTCGCCCGCTCGTAGGCGGTGTCCAGCTCTCCCGCGCCCACGCATTTCCCGACCAGAATCGAGGAAGCGCTGGAAAAGCCCGCGAAAAAGCCAATGATCAGCCCCTCCAGCGTGCGGAACACCGCGACCGCCGCGATCACATGCTCCGGCTGCCGGCCCAGGGTGACGTTGATCACCATGTTGCCGATGCCAACCAGAATCTCATTGCAGAGAATCGGAAAGCATTTCACGAAATAACGCTTCACCATCTCCCCGCTCCAGCGGAAATGCCCGCGAATGTGGAACAGATACGGATAGCCGCTCTTCCACGCCAGCAGATAGATCGTCAGCACGTTGACGGCCGCGGCGCAGGTGGTCGCCAGCGCGGCGCCCCGGATGCCCATGGCCGGAAAGCCGAAATGCCCGTAGATAAACACCCAGTTCAGGACCAGGTTCACGGCGACGGAGGCGATGGAAGCGATCATCGGAATGCGCACCCGCTCTGTCGACCGCAGCAGGCAGCTCATCGCCATGGAAAACACCTGCATAATATAGGCGAAGCCGACAATGTGCAGATACTGAACGCCGATCTCGCGGATCGCCTGCTTGTCAGTGTAAATTTTCATGACGACCTCCGGCGCGAAAATTGCCAGACAGCCGAAAACCGCCGCCACCGTCATCATGCAGGCCCACGTCATCCCGTAGGAACACTCGATTCCGTCGTCCTCCCCGGAACCCCAGTACTGCGAAATAAACAGCATGCCGCCGCCGAAAAAGCCCCAGTACCCGGAAAACATCAGGGAAGAAAACTGCGCGCAGAGGCCAAGCGCGCCCACGGAAAGCTCGCCCAGCGGGGCGACCATCATCGTGTCTACCATGCTGGCCGTGGTCGTCAGCAGGTTCTGAAATGCGATCGGAATCGCAATCGCCGCCAGATTCCTCAGAAACGGTTTCCAGGGAAAGCGGCCGGTTTTCTGATTCATATGTATCGGTTCCTCCTGTCGTCACTGTGCCCGCTCCGGCATCCGCGCGTTACGCCCGGCACTCCTCGCAGGCCCGGTACGGATAGCCGAGCGGCAGCAGCTTGCCGCAGTACTGGCAGCGGGCGATGTAGACCTCCTTGCCTTTCAGCAGGTAGCGCATGATCCGCGCCTCCGTCTTCTCCCGCTCCTCGCGCAGCCACGCTTCGTCGATCAGCTTGCCCATCCGGTGGGAAAACTGGTAATACAAGTCGAGCTGCTTGTAGTAGGTTTCGTATTTCATGATGCCGCCCATGTCCCGGCGGTCCAGCCGCGGCTTCGCCAGCGAGACGTCCGCCGGATAATTCTGGCAGTAATCCAGCCACAGCGACACCACGCGCGAATCTTTGATGTCGATCGGGCAGATGATCATGCGGTACAGCAGGCGTTTGTCTTCAAAGCCCTCGATGCGGCCGCGCACCCGATGCGCGCGCTCGTACAGAAACAGGGCTTCGTCAATATTCTCCTTTTCAAACGGCTCGGACGGCTCCACGTCGTGCCACACCCGGAGGATTTCGTCCAGCGGGTCGTCGAGATCGAGCAGAATCTGCGGGAAGCCGAGGTTGACCTTCTCCAGCGGCTCCTCCGGCGTCTGGTATTGCTCGCGGATATATTCCAGCGCATACGCGCCCATGGCCGTGATATAGCCGGTGTCGTAAATGCCGAAGCGCCCGGCCCGGCCTGCGATCTGCCGCACCTCGGAGGCGTTCAGCGGCCTGCGGGTCACGCCGTCAAATTTGTCGGCCTGCAGAAAAACAATCCGCCGAACCGGCAGGTTCAGGCCCATGCCGATGGCGTCCGTGGACACCACAACTTTAGTGCGGCCGCTCGTAAACATGTGCATCTGCCGGCGGCGGATTTCCGGCGGCAGGCTTCCGTAGATAATGCTCGCGGAAATCCCGCGCTCCTCCAGCCGTCCGGCCACGTCCAGCACCGAACGCTTGGAAAAGGCGATCAGCGCGTCGCCCTTGCGCACATCCTCCGGAAACTGGAACGGCTTCTCCTCGCAGATCAGGGTGGTCTTGCGCTCATAGCGGTTGACCTCCAGCGTGTCCCCGCACAGCTCGATCAGGTGCCGCAGCACCGGCTCCGCGGCGGGGCTGCTGCAGACGTGAATCTCCCCGGCGCGAAGGCCCAGCACCGCTTTCGTCCACGAATGGCCGCGGTCCGGGTCCGCCATCATCTGCGCCTCGTCGATCACCGCCACGTCGTACTCGTCGTCGTAATCCGCCATCTCGATCGTGGACGCCGTCACCCTGCTGTCCTTTTCCTCGATGCACTCCTGGCCGGTCAGCATCGTGCAGGCCACGCCGTAGTCCTTCATGCGCTCGTACACCTCCAGCGCCAGCAGGCGCAGCGGCCCGAGGTAAACGCCGTGCTCCGCCAGCTTCAGACGCTCCAGGGCGCAGAAGGTCTTGCCGCTGTTGGTCGGCCCCACATGCAGGATAAAATGGCGCTTCATGCTGAGCGCCTCCGGAAATTCCAGCTCCGGGCGCACCGGCACCAGATTGAGAATCTTGTGCTTCAGCTGATACTGGCGGTAGCGCGGATAGAGGGAAAACAGCGTCTGCTGGCAGATTCTGCCCGGCATCCGGCGGCGCAGAAACGCAAGAAATTCCCCGTTCACGCCCTCCCGCTGCTCCGGCAGCAAAAGCGCCATGTCCAGCTGCACCAGCTTCGGGAACAATTCCTCCTGCAGCTCCTTCAGCACATCCTCGCGGTTTTTGCGGTACGCATAGGCCGCGATGTTTTTCAGCTGCTTGTGGTATTCCTCCAGCACGCCGCTGTTGACCCGCGACGGCCGCGCGCCGCGCATGGATTTGCGCAGGCGGTCGTATCTGCGGTCGAAATCCGGATAGCGAAGCGGCTTGCGCTGCCGTTTTTTCATCTGTATTTCGTATTGTGAGATATAAAACTGTACCAGTTTTTTCGTCTGTATCATAAATGGCTCCTGCTGTCTGATTCTTTTTCCGCCGTGTGAATTTCCAGTCTTTCTTGCAACCCGGGAAAGATAATGTTATACTGCTCTCAATATGATATTGTCAGGAGGTTTTTCCATGCTTATCCCGGTTTTGCTTTTCATCGTCGGCCTTGTGCTGCTCATCAAAGGGGGCGACTGGTTTGTCGACGGCGCGACCGGCATCGCGCACCGCTTTCACATCCCGGAGCTGCTGATCGGCGCCACGGTGGTGTCCATCGGCACCACGCTGCCGGAGGTCATGGTTTCCGCCACCTCGGCGCTCGGCGGACACGGCGAGATCGCCTACGGCAACGCCATCGGCTCCGTCATCTGCAACACATCGCTGATCGCCGCGGTCACGATCGCCGTCCGCCCCGGAAAGGTGGAACGCCGATCCCTGATCGCTCCGGTGGCTTTTTTCTTCACCGCAGCGGTCGTTTACTCCTTTATCGCCTATACCTCCGGCTATTTCAGCCGCTCCTCCGGCTGCATCCTGCTCGGGCTGTTTCTTATTTATATGATCTTCACGGTTGTGCAGATGAAGCGCACGCCGCAGCGTGAGCCCGCGGCCGCCGAAACCGCGGAGGAGGAAGGCTCCATGGTCCGTTATATCGTGCTGCTCGTCGTCGGGGCGGCGCTGATTGCGCTCGGCGCGAACCTGCTCGTGGACAACGGCACCCTGATCGCGCAGGCCCTCGGCGTACCGGAATCCGTGATCGCCCTCACCTTCGTGGCGCTCGGCACCTCGCTGCCGGAGCTGGTGACCGCCATCACGTCCCTGATCAAGGGGCACGGCGCGCTCTCGCTCGGCAACGTCATCGGCGCCAACCTGTTCAATCTCGTGCTGGTGAGCGGCATCTCCGTCACGCTGGCGCCGTTTGAGATTCCGCGCGGCTCCACAGTCGCCGGGATGAACGCCTCGCTGGCGGTGGATATTCCGGTCATGTTTTTCGTCATGCTCTTCCTGACCGTGCCGGCGCTGGTGCGCGGCAAACTGGCGCGCATCCAGGGCATCGTGCTGCTGGCGGTGTACGCGGCGTACTGCATTTTCCAGTTCGCGATGTAAAGACAGGCCGCATCCGTCAGGAAGCCGCCTCGCCGTCCTTCTGCCGCACCTGGGAAAACGCCACCGCGCCCACGATGATGGCCGCGCCCAGGCACTGGCGCACGGTCGGCAACTCATGCAGGAAAAGAAAAGCAAACAGTATTCCATATACGGTTTCCATCGAGGAACAGATCCCGGCCAGCTGCGCCGGGATTTTTTTCAGGCTGCTGATGAACAGGGTGTGCGCCAGCGCCGTCATGAAGACGCCAAGCAATAAAAGCAGGCCGATGTCCGCTGCAGACGGACGGATGCCGGAAACCAGCACCGCCGGGGTCAGCGCCAGCGCAGCCACGCTCTGTTCGTAAAAGGAAATGCAGACGCTCTCATAATCACGGGAGAATCCTTTGTTCATCAGGGTCAGCACCGCATAGGACAGCGCCGACACCAGCCCCACCAGCAGGCCCCGCACCTGCCGGTTTGCAAGCGACAGCCCGGGCGTGGCCACGATCAGCCCCGCCAGAATCGCAAGCGCCGTCAGCACATGCTCCGCGCGCAGCCTCCGCCGGAAAACCAGCGGCTCCAGAAATGTCACAAACAATGGAAAAGAAGCGTAGGCAATGGTTCCCACCGCCACCGAGGACAGCTGAATCGATTCCAGAAACGTCCACCAGTGCAGCGCCAGCACCGCGCCGGCCAGAATAAAAAGCCCCAGGTCTCTTCGCGCCTGCAGCCGCAGCGGCCGCCTGCGCGCGAGCAGGTATATCAGCAGCGTAATGGAAGAAAAAAACACCCGGCCGAACGTGATGCCAAGCGCCGGAATCCGCACCCATTTTGCAAACAGTCCGGCCAGCCCGAACAGCAGCACGGCCAGATTCACATACAAAACCGACCGCCTCATATGCAGTCCCCCCCTGTCTCCTCCTGTCATAACGCGGGCGCATACGCGCAGCGGAAAATTTCTCCGTATAACATGTCCGCTCCGTCCGGCATTACCTGCATTATAATACGGACCGCATGGTTCTGGCAATTCTTTTATTGACGGTTTCTTTATCTTATGTTATCATGTTTTCCGTAATGCAGGCAAGGATGTCGGAAACGGCGTCCCTGCCTTTTTTTATTCTGATTCCAAAGAGGTGATGTTTATGCACGATATCTGCAGAGAAGCCGATGCCATCAACGAACAGCTCGCACGCTACGGCGTCAAATTCGGCATTTACAAAAACAACGTATTCAAGGAGCAGCTTTTCCCGTTTGACGCTATTCCGCGCATCATCGAAGCCGATGAATTTGCGTACCTGGAGCGCGGCCTCCGGCAGCGGGTGACGGCGCTCAACTGTTTTCTGGCGGATATTTATTCAGACAAAAAGATTGTCAAGGACGGCGTGATTCCGCCGGAATTCATTTATTCCTCCTCCGGCTATCTGCCGCAGTGCGAGGGCGTGAAACCGCCCAAAAACATCGCCAGCCACATCTCCGGCATCGATCTGGTGCAGTCGCAGGACGGCACCTGGTACGTGCTGGAGGATAACCTGCGCGTGCCCTCCGGGGCCTCCTACCCGCTGATCGCGCGCGATCTCTGCCGCAGGGCCAGCCCGCGCACCTTCCGCGAACGCCGGATCGAGGACAACCGCAACTACGCCGGCCTGCTGAAGCAGGTGATGGACTACGTAAACACCGGCGGCGACAACGTGATCATGACGCCGGGGCGCTACAACGCGGCGTTTTTCGAGCACTCCTACCTGGCCGAGAAGACCGGGGCCGCCCTCGTGACCGGCAGCAACCTTTTCGTCGAAAACGACGTCCTGTACTATCTCGATTACAGCGGGGAAAAGCGGCGCATCGG
The DNA here is from genome assembly GCA_947630595.1 of uncultured Lachnospiraceae bacterium. GTDB lineage: Bacteria > Bacillota > Clostridia > Lachnospirales > Lachnospiraceae > Choladousia. The sequence continues at coordinate 9,424 of CANRIG010000015.1, forward strand.
GGCGATTTACCGGCGCGTCTCCGACGAGTACCTCGACCCCATGAATTTCCTGCCGGAATCGCTGATCGGCGTGCCGCACATGTTCGACGTGTTCCGCAAGGGGAACGTGGCCATCCTCAACGCGCCCGGGAACGGCGTCGCCGACGACAAGGGAATTTATTATTTTGTTCCCAAAATGGTAAAATACTATCTGGACGAGGACTGCATCACCCGCAACGCGCCCACCTACCTGCCCTACTATGAGCAGGACCGCCGCTATGTGCTCGACCACCTCGGCGAGATCGTCATCAAGGACGTGGCGGAGGCCGGCGGCTACGGCGTGGTTTTCGGCAGCAAGCTCACCCGGCAGGAAAAAGAGGACATGGCCGCGCTGATTCAGAGCGAACCGCGCCGCTTCATCGCCCAGGATGTAATTGACTTTATCGACATCGACATCATGGAAAACGGCGAGCGCACGCCGCGCAAGGCCGACCTGCGCGCCTTCGTTTTAAGCGGTGAGGATGTCGTCGTCTGGAAAAGCGGGCTTACGCGGTTTTCGCGCGACCCCGATTCCTTTATCGTAAATTCTTCTCAGGGAGGAGGCTTCAAAGACACATGGGTATTATCACGGTAGAAAAAGCGGATCACCTGTTCTGGCTCGGCCGCTATTCGGAGCGGGTCTACACGACCCTGAAGCTCTACTGCGACGGCTACGACAGCATGATCGACCTCGACGACCAGTATCACAAAAAGCTCTGCGAGCTGCTCGACATTCCGGATATTTATGAGTCAAAGGATGATTTTATCAGCCGCTACGGCTACGACAAGACCGATCCCAATTCCATCATCAGCAACCTGCTGCGCGCCTACGACAACGCGATCGTCATGCGCGACGAGATCGGCACGGAGACGCTGGCCTATATCCAGATGGCGCTCTACGGCCTCGAGGCCGCGGCCTGCAGCGAGGCGCCCATGATCCGCATCCAGAAAGTGGTGGACAATCTGCTGGCGTTCTGGGGCTGCGTGGACGACCAGATCGACGGGCGCTGCATCCGCGGCGTCATGAAATTCGGCAAGCGCGTGGAACGGCTCGACCTCTATCTCCGTTTCCAGCGCAGCCCGTCCGAGATCCGCCGCAACTATTCGCGGCTCGTCCCGCGCGCGGTTGAGAGCGGCATGCCATATAATAAGGAAGCGCTGGAACAGCTGAAGCAGACGATTCAGGCCCCCGTCATCGACTACGACGCGGCCCTGACCCAGTTAGGACGAATTTTAGATGTGTAAAACCATTCTTTCATTTTCATATGAAATGCGGTCGGAATTTGACCGCGATATCACGCGCCACGACTTCCGGCTCATGTGCATCCCGCGCGGCAGCCTGCGGCAGAGGGTGCTGCGCGCCGTCTGCGAGGTGTCGCCCTACACGTGGCTGTCCGAGGACTGCGACGGCTTCGGCAATCCCTACGTTTACGGGGCGGCGGGCGATCATCACAGGCTGTTTCACGTGCGTGTTTCCGGGCAGGTGCAGACGGGCCTTGCCGATTTTGAGGAATACGCCTCCGAAAACGACGGCCTCTTTCGCTTTCCGTCGCCGATGACCGTGCCCGGCCCGAAGATCACACATTATTTTGGACGGCTGCGCCCGCCTGACGAAGCCGGGACGCCCCTGGCGCGGGCACGCTTTTATATGGAACAGCTTCACCGCGATTTTTCGTACCGCAGCGGCGTGACCGACACCGCGACCACCGCAGAACAGGCGCTCGCCCAGGGCTGCGGCGTCTGTCAGGACTTCGCGCACCTGCTGACCGCCCTCTGCCGGCTGGACGGGATTCCGGCCCGCTACGCGGCGGGCATGCTGACCGGCGAGGGGCAAACGCACGCCTGGACGGAAGTGCTCTCGGGCGGCCGCTGGTACGGCCTCGACCCCACGCACGGGCGCGCCGTCGACTGCAATTACATCAAGCTGTCCCACGGGCGCGACTGCCGCGACTGCCTCGTCAACCGCGGCCTCTACTGCAATCCCGCGCGGGAGACGCAGCGCATCCGCGCCAGCGTCGCCGTGCTGCCGCCGGCGTAATCCGCCCGGCGCATCAAAACGCATCATTCCAAACGTATGCATAAGGAGACATTCAGATGATAGAAACCGTAACCAAAATTGACCTGCCTGTGGACGAATCGCTCCGCATCGTGAAAAACCGCATTCAGGCGGGGAAAGGAAAGCGCATCAGCATCGTCACCGGTACCCACGGCGACGAGCTCGAGGGGCAGGCCGTCTGCTTTGAGGTCGGCAAACGCCTGCGCGAACAGCCCGGCTGCCTGAACGGCACCGTGGACATTTATCCGGCCCTGAACCCGCTCGGCATCGATTCCATCACCCGCGGCATTCCGGGCTTCGACCTCGACATGAACCGCATTTTTCCCGGCTCCGAGGACGGGGCGATGACGGAGTACATGGCCTCGCGCATTGTCGGCGACATCGCCGGCAGCGACGTCTGCATCGACATCCACGCCAGCAATATTTTCCTGCGCGAAATCCCGCAGGCCCGCATCAACACCCACACGGCGCAGCAGCTTGTGCCGATGGCGGAATTTTTAAACCTTGACTTTGTCTGGGTGCACGCGGCGGCGACCGTGCTTGAATCGACGCTCGCGCACTCCTTAAACAGCGCCGGGACGCCGACGCTGGTGGTGGAGATGGGCGTGGGCATGCGCATCACGCGCGATTACTGCCGGCAGCTCGCCGACGGCATTTTCTGTCTGATGCACCGCATGGGCATCTGGACCGGAGAGGTGATCGCGCCGAAAAAGCCGATCATATCGACCGACGGTCAGGTGCAGTTTATCAACGCGGCGGCCTCGGGCATTTTCATCCCGCAGGTGGAGCACACCACGCAGGTCTGCCGCGGCGATTACATCGGCGACATCGTCAGCCCGCTGACCGGCATCGTCGTCGACCGCATTCTCTCGCCCTGCGACGGCATGGTGTTTACGCTGCGCGAATACCCGGTGGTCGACGAGGGCTCGCTGATCGCAAGAATACTGGAGGTGTAAGGCATGAAACGCAAAATTATCTTTGAACTGAAATCGCTCTACCGCGACAGCTTCCGCGTCACCGGCTTTCTGTTCGGACACGGGGAAAAATCCGCCTGCATCGTGGGCGCGCTGCGCGGCAACGAGGTCCAGCAGCTTTACACCTGCTCGCAGCTCGTAAAAACGCTCAAGCGGCTGGAGGCCGAGGGCCGCATCTGCGACGGCAAATCCATCCTCGTCGTTCCCTCCGTCAACACCTATTCCATGAACATCAAAAAGCGCTTCTGGCCCACCGACAACACGGACATCAACCGCATGTTTCCCGGCTACGATCTCGGCGAGACGACGCAGCGCATCGCCGCCGGGCTTTTTGAGGAAATCAAAGACTACAAAAACGGCATCCAGTTTGCGAGCTTTTACATCCCGGGCGTTTTTGTGCCGCACGTGCGCATCATGAAAACCGGCTATGAAAACGTCGATATGGCGCGCGAATTCGGCCTTCCCTACATCGTCCTGCGCCAGCCGCGGCCCTACGACACGACCACGCTCAACTACAACTGGCAGGTCTGGGAATCGCACGCCTTTTCCGTCTACGCCGGAACCACCGACACCATCAACCATGACGACGTCACCCTGGCCGTGAACGCCGTGCTCAATTTTCTGCGCAAGGAGGGCATCATCCGCAGCTCCGGCTTCGTGCATGAGGGCTACATCGCCAGCGTGGTCGCCGAGAATGAGCTCGTAAACGTGCAGACGGGCGCGGCCGGCATCATCGACCGCTTCGTGCAGCCCGGCGCCAACGTGGTGCGCGGCGACCTGCTCTCGCGCGTCCTCGACCCGTACGACGGAAGCGTCCGCTCGGAGATTCTCTCTCCGACCGACGGCGTCGTCTTCTTTGTGCAGGAGGAGCCGCTGGTGTACGCGAACGCCTCCGTGTATAAAATTATCCGGGAGTAACGCCTCCGGATACCAGTCTTTTATTCAAAAAAGAAAAAATTTCGTCTCCCGCGGGGATATTTTGGCGTTCTGCGCGTCTAATCTATAGTAAGGGATGCAGGTCCCTTGCGAATAAAACAGCTGGCCGGCTAAAAGGTGGTGTTGACGTGACAAAAGAACAGTTGGGAGCGCTGATCCTTGATTCGGAGCGGCAGTTGTACTCGACCGCCAAAAGCATTCTGTGCAGCGACCAGGATTGTGCGGACGCCATTCAGGAGACGATTGTGAGGGCATTTTCTAGGATTGACACGCTGAGAAATGACAAATACGCCAAAACCTGGCTGATCCGCATCCTGATGAACGAATGCCGCACCCTCCAGCGAAAGTCGGGCAGATTCCTCTCCCTGGAAAATCTGGGCGGGCGGCCGGAGACGGCGGCGGAACAGGAAGCGGATTACAGCGACCTGTACAGGGCTTTGCATGCTCTGAAAGAGGAACTGCGGCTTCCGGTTATTCTGTACTACATCGAGGATTTCAGCGTAAGGGAAATTGCGCAGATTCTTGAGATAAGCGAGGGCGCCGTGCAGAAACGGCTTGCCCGGGCGCGGCGGAAGCTCAGGTACGATCTGCAGGAAAGAGAGGCGTTGATATGAGACTGGAAAATATGAAAGAAAATATCCCCGAAACTCCGGAATTTATCCACAGGATGATTCAGGATGAAGTGAAAAACCAGATGCAGGCTGCAAAGGTGATTTCCCTGCAGGCCCGCAAAAGAAACCGCCGGACCGGCGCAAGGCTGGCGGCTGCGGCGGCATGCGTGCTGGCCGTATCCACCGTAGGCTACGCCGGCGCAAAGCTGTACCATATGTCTCTGGAAAGCGAGGGAGCCTACCGCATCGCGGCCGGCATCAGCGCGGACGGCAGCCCCGGAAAAACCAGCCTTCCGAAAAAAATGCACGGGATCGATATCTCCGCGGACTACATCCCGGAGGGCATGGAATGGCTCGATGAGTCGCATCTGACCTACCCGGAAAACGGCTGGAGCGGCGGATTCAGTTTCTCGTCGGTGCTTCTGGACACGGACGATCTGGACAAAGTTCTGGAAGAGAATAACGTCGTCGAGAGCGAGGAAAGGACGTTCGGCAGCTACGGAGGCGTATACCTCCGCTACCATGACCTCGCGCAGGACGGCTCGTTCAATCAGCGGATTTATCTGCTTTGCCCGGATATCTCCCGCGTCATTACCATTTACATCGGCGACGACGTCACGAAGGAGGACGCCGTAAAGGTGGCCGAACACCTTGTCATCACCGAAACCGACGACCTGTTTGATACGGATGCCATGACTACCTGGAGCGAGCTTGTGGGATCGGAGACGGAGCGGTCGGCATCCCACGACACGCTGACCGTCTCCGCCGCGGAACACGAACTGACGGTGCATCCGATCGGCGAGGATTTTGTCCTGCCTGCAATGCATACGGACGAAAACGGCGGTTTCGTGCCGGCCGAGCAGGTTACGGTGCGCGTGGATTCCGTCCAGACGTCGGACGATCTTCATCTGCTCGACGGAATGGAACTGCCGCAGGAATGGGAGGATGCAATCGGCGGCGACGGAAAGCTGATGGACAATACCCTGTCCTATATCCGCTCCGGCGACGGCGTCGATACGCTGGACGAGGTGGTAAAGACTGAAACCGTGAAGCAGAAGCTCGTCTTTGCGACCGTCACCTATACCAACCATTCCGACGGGGAGCTCCGTCACATGCTTTACCGCGGTATGCTGGTACTGATGAATCAGGAAGACGGCGGCTATCAGATTTACAACCCGCGGGAGCGCTCCGGCGACGGCTATGACCGCGTCATGTGGGACGGCGCGGCGGATACGGGCGCCATGACTTGGAGCAGCGTGCTGGATGATTTCGAAGATGGAGGAAACTACATTCCTTCCCTGAAGCCCGGCGAGAGCATTCAGCTGAATATGGCATGGCTCGTCAATGAAAACGACCTGCCGCATATGTACCTTGCGCTCAACGGCGACGGTTCGGCGTATGCGTTCACGGATTCCATGCTGGAAACGGGGCTGGTGGATATTCGGCAGTGAGGTGAGGGCCGTTCGGCTCGGTGATCAGAATTGGTTGTTTATAAAATTCGGCAGATTTTGGATAATTACAAAAATCTGCCGAATTTTTGTTGACTGAGACAGCTTATTTCGGCTATAATGAGAGCAGAACCAAAATCAGCCGAAAACAATCCTGCGCGGCAGTCATGCCGCTGTCATACTTTCAGGGGAGGTCTCATGAACTATATCAGCCGACACATGGAAAACCGCATTCTGGAACTGAGCAAATCCTACTCCGCAATCCTTCTGACCGGGCCGCGGCAGGCAGGCAAGACGACCATGCTGCGGGAACTGGCGGAAAAAGAGCATATGGGACGCAGCTATGTGACGCTGGACGATCTTGCAGAGCGGGACATGGCGAAAAACGATCCCGCCCTCTTTCTGCAGCTCCACAAACCGCCGGTTCTGATCGACGAGGTGCAGTATGCGCCGGAACTGTTCACTTATATCAAAATCCATATCGATAAAAATCACCATCCCGGTGATTTCTGGATGACCGGTTCGCAGATTTTCCGTCTCATGCAGGGCGTGCAGGAATCTCTGGCGGGCCGTGTGGCGCTTCTGCATATGTCTCCCCTGTCGCAGCGGGAGATCACCGGCGCCCCCTGTATGCCGTTTACCGTGAACCTGGAACGGCTGCTCGCTGAGCGGAATCAGATACGGTCCGTCACTACGCCGGAGCTGTTTGCCCGCCTGTGGAACGGCTCCATGCCCGGTCTGGTCAGCAGGCAGTATTCAGATCGGAATATTTTCTATTCCTCCTATCTCTCTACCTATATAGAACGCGACGTGCAAAACCTCTCCGGCAGCATTGATGCGCTGAAATTTAACCGCTTTGTCACCGCTGTCGCCGCCCGGTGCTCGCAGCTTTTGAATTATCAGGCGCTCGCCGACGACGCGGACATTGACATAGCCACGTCAAAGAACTGGCTTCATATTCTGGAAGCGCTGGGTATCATTTTCCTGCTGCATCCCTATTCCAATAATGTCCTCAAGCGCACCATCAAGACTCCGAAGGTGTATTTTTATGACACCGGCCTGATCTGCTATCTGACCCGCTGGTCATCCCCGGAGGTGACCGAAAGCGGCGCCATGAACGGCGCTCTGCTCGAAAATTTTACTGTATCGGAGATCATGAAAAGCTATCAGAACGCGGGACGGGAGCCGTATCTCTACTTTTATCGGGACCGCGACGCCAGGGAGATCGACGTCATTCTGGAAGGGGACGGCAGGCTGTACCCTCTGGAAATTAAAAAGACCGCCACACCCGACAGACGCCTGACCCGGGTCTTCAGCGTCATCGACAAGTCTCCCCTCCAGCTGGGCACCTCTGCTGTCCTTTGCATGGCGGAACAGCTTGGCGCTTTCGACCGCAGTCATCTGATTGTGCCCCTCTGGATGATATGAATCTGGTTGGCGGAACATATATACATTCTTTTCAATGTTTTTTCAGTGTTTTCTTTTCAGTGTTTTTCGGTCAGCGCTTTTTTTCGCGGCGCCTTGCCGCCTCCTGCCCGATAGTGCAGCCCGGATTCGACAGGAGGCAATTGTGCCCGCAGCCGCCGCAGTGCATATCGCGGCGCGTAATCAAAATACGATCCAGCGGGGCAGGCGCAAAAGGGCCTGCCCCGTCGACGCAATAGCCGTGTTTGCGGAGACGGTTCAACAAAACCTTAATAAAATGCGGATGGCTGACCAAAATACAGTCCTGCCCGCGTTCCTCCAGAAAAGCAATCAGCGCCTCAGCGCGGGCGGCACTCTGCCTGCGTGACTCCGGCTGGCGGCTGCTGCCCGTCAGTCGCTGCAGACCGGCCATAAACTTCCATTTCCAGAGCGCCAGTTTTTTTGACGTATCCTTGTAGGAACGCACAGGTATCTCATCCAGCAATGCTTCTTCCGTTATCTTCGGATCCGTAAAAAGCTTTTGTGCCGTCTGATATGCGCTTATCCGGGTGCTCACATAGACCGGACGGCCGTTTGTGCCGTTCTGTCTGCATGAAATTTTTTCAGCTTCGCAGGCGCAGACAAACCGCTGCGCTTCGTCAAAGTCTGCGGAGCAGTAATATTTTTCCCATTTCATTGTTGTGTTTGCAGAACAAAGAATCAGTATTTTCATTTACGTTATTACCATCATCTTTTCGGCTTTTATGCCACTTTTGCATAGTCAACGATTGAAATTTTGCTGACGATCTTTTCCAGCCTGTCAAGAATGTCGTCTATTTTTTCAACCACAGATCCGCGAAAAACAACATCGCCGCACTGACTGCATTTCATGCAGGGAACATTCTCGATAATCACGTAGCAATTATTCAACTGTGCAAAGTAACTTGTCTTGCTCTCAAACATCTCACCACTTTTACAGCTCGTACATCTCATTACCGTTGCTCCTTTCTGGTCTTTAAATCACTCTCAAATATTTTTGTATTAGGAATATAAGCAGTAATAATCCGCCCTGATTCCCCTTCTTCGCTTATTACAACATGTATAACCCTATTATCCTCAGAATATCCAAAAACCAAACAACTCGGGAATGGGAAATCACCGGGATATTGTTCAATAATTTCGCCTGTCATAATACAATTTCTGACATCTTTCTGTTTGATTCCACGTTCCCTGCATCGATTCTTTGCATGTTCTGATATAACTATGGTATCATCCAGAAAATGTTTTTTAAGATTTTCAATATCGATCATTCTCTGTTTCTCTTTCTCTTAATTTCAGCCATACTTCTGAACTTGGCTGATTGTTACCATTTACGATCCATGAAAAGTATACCATATCAAGTTATAAATGAAAACCCGGAAAAATTCCTCATTGTTTTCAGAATATCCCTTGCAAAAAGAGCAAGAAAAAACCGGAAACCCTCAAAATCAAGGATTTCCGGCTGCCCCTGCCAAGAGTCGATGCGACAGGATTTGAACCTGCGGCCTATATTGTCCGCATTGTCATCGCCCTTTTGGCTGTTTATGCCACTTTTGCATAGTCAACGATTGAAATTTTGCCGACGATTAATCCCAGTTTATAGCATCATGTGAAACTGTGCCATTTTCCTGCATATCCCTTTCGGCCTCCTCCAGTTCCCCGCGCTCAAACGATGTTAGTTTCGTAAAATCCGGATCCCAGGCAAGTACAAGCCTTTTTATAAACTGTAAAGCAAAATCCTGTTCCTGCTCTGGCAATATTTCTAATAAGTTGACCGCTTCTTGGACTGTTCCGCTCATTTCGGTCACTCCTTTCTATTGTTTGTATATGTCGCCTCTTGAATCAACGTTGATGACATATAATATCTCGACTTCATCGTTTGGAAGAATATTGTATATTATACGATATTTTCCAACCCTCAACCGTTTCCGCCCGTCCTTGTAGCCTTGAAGTGGCTTAATATCGCCCTTAGGCGGTGTTTCAGCCAACCCTTCGATGGCCGCTTTGATACGCTGTTTGGTCGGTCGGTCTAACCCACTTATATATTTAGCCGCTTTCCGGCTATATCTTATCTCCAATCCTGACTCTCCTTTTCCACTTGTCATTTATAGAAAGTATACCATATCAAGTTATAAATGAAAACCCGGAAAATTCTCTCACTGTTTCAGAATATTCCTTGCAAAAAGAGTAAGAAAAAACCGGAAACCCTCAAAATCAAGGATTTCCGGCTGCCCCTGCCAAGAGTCGATGCGACAGGATTTGAACCTGCGACCTCTGCGTCCCGAACGCAGCGCTCTACCAAACTGAGCCACGCATCGTTTCAGCTTTTTCATAATAGCATTATCCATCGGAAAAAGCAAGCAGATTTTAGGCTTTTCTTAAATTTTTTATATTCGCCAAATAGTTTTATATTTTCAGACAGTTCCAGGTTGTCAAAATGGAAAGCAGCGCACAACCTCTGCCCGCGAGTCTCATCCGGTCCTCAACCATCCTTCAGCCGCCAGCCGGAATGATATTTATTTTTTAAGGTGCCGTTCACCAGCTTGCCCCAACCGAGCGGATAACCGCTGACGCAGACCAGCTGCCAGCCGTTTCCCCGCGAGGGGCAAAGGTCGTCGGCCTCAATCGTTTCCCCGCGCAGGTAGCGCCGCACGCGCTCGTCCTCCTGCGGCAGGTCGACGACAGAGGCGTAGCTGTTTCCATCCAGCGCCATCGCAAACGCCTGGGACGGCTCAAAGCGCCCACGCCGCACCTCCCCCAGATACAGGCCGTTGCGCAGAAACGGAATTCCGCCCCGCACCTGCAGCGGATACGGCACATGATAGACCTGGCCGTTGTATATCTCGATCTGCTCCGGAGTCCATTCTATCGTCACATCCCGCATAAATTCCCGCAGCGCCTTTTCCTCGTCCCGCGTCATGCGGGCCGGACCGGAACGCGCCGTTTCACGCATATTACCATTGCCGGTAAACAGAGCGCTTTGGTTTTCGCGCTCTCTGCGTTTCCGCCCCGACGGATGCACACGCTCCGGCACAGCGCCGGGCCGCTGTTCGCCGCATATCCGCGCATCCAAATTATCCGCTTCCGCTAACAAAGGCAGCTGTTCTTTTTTGCGCAGCAGTGCCAGAAAATGTCCCTCGCCGCCCATTCTGTGCGGGAAAATGCGCACGCATCTGGTGAGCGCCTGCGCGATTTCCTCTTTTACGCTATGGTCGTCCGTCTCGCCGGACAGCCGCAGGTAATCCGCGCAGCCAGGCACGAATCCCGGCTGCGGCGGAATCTCCGTCAGCTCCAGCTCCGGGCAGTGCGTGAGCAGCCAGGCGACCGTGCCCTCGTTTTCCTCCGGGGAAAAGGTGCAGGTCGAATACAGCAGCAGTCCGCCGGGACGCAGCATCCGCACCGCCTGCGCCGCAATCTCACGCTGCAGCTTCGCGCAGGCGTGCACCTTATCCGGGCTCCAGGCGCGCGCATTGGCGATATCCTTGCGGAACATGCCCTCGCCGGAGCAGGGCGCATCGACCAGAATCCGGTCAAAAAATTCCGGAAACTGCTCCGCCAGCCGGTGCGGCGCCGCGTTGGTGACAAAGGAATTGCCGACGCCGAAAATCTCCAGATTTTTCAGAAGCGCTTTCGCCCGCGAAGCGCTGACGTCGTTGGCCACCAGCAGGCCCCGGCCTCCCAGCTTTGCCGCCAGCTCCGTCGCCTTTCCGCCCGGGGCCGCGCACAGATCCAGCATCCGCTCTCCCGGCTCCACCGGCAGCACGGCGGCCGGCGTCATCGCGCTCGGCTCCTGCAGGTAATAAAGTCCGGCAAAATAAAGAGGATGCCGCGCCGGGTCATCCTCCTTTTCATAGTAAAAGCCGTTCTCTGTCCAGGGAATCGGTCTCAGATGAAACGGAGCCAGCTTCACAAACGCTTCCGCACTGATTTTCAGCGTGTTGACGCGGAGGCCGAACTGCCGCGGCTCCTCATATGTGCGCAGAAAATCGTCAAATTCCTCTCCCAGCATCTGCTGCATGCGTGCGAGAAACGGTTCGGGCAGGTTCATGGGCGGGCCCCTCCTTATGACAAATCGGGTAGCACGCTGATGCGTGCGCAGGTCATAAGGAATCCTCCCGCAAGCGGGTCCCTCCTTATGACAAATCGGGTAGCACACTGACGTGTGCGCAGGTCATAAGGAATCCTCCCGCAAGCGGGTCCCTCCTTATGACATATCGGGTAGCACGCTGTTGCGTGCGCAGGTCATAAGGAATCCTCCCGCAGGCAGGTCCCTCCTTATGACAAATTCCACCGATACTTCGTTAACTCACCCCGCTGTTTCAGCTGCAGAAAATGATTCTGCCGCAGTGCCTCATACAGCACGATGGACACGGCGTTGCTGAGGTTCAGCGAGCGGGTATCGTCCAGCATTGGAATGCGGACGGCGGCGTCCGGGTGTTCGCGCAGAATCTCCTCCGGGATGCCGGCGCTTTCCTTGCCGAACACCAGATAGCAGTCCGGCTCGTAGGCGGCCTCCGTGTACACCCGGCAGCCCTTGGTCGTCGCCATATAGATGCGTGCGCCCGGATTTTTATCCAGAAAATCCTGATAATCGAGGTAGCGCGTCACATCGAGCTGCGGCCAGTAATCCATGCCTGCGCGCTGCAGCGCCTTTTCCGTGAGCCGGAAGCCCAGCGGTTCGATCAGGTGCAGCCGCGTCCCCGTCGCCACGCAGGTACGGCCGATATTTCCTGTGTTGGCCGGAATCTCCGGCTCGTAAAGCACAACGTTCAGTCCCATGGCTTACGCCTTTTTCAGCCTCTGGATGAAGCGCTCCAGCCGCTCCAGGGCAACTTTCAGCGCCTCGATCGAATATGCATACGATATGCGCAGGAAGCCTTCGCCGCACTCGCCGAAGGCCGAGCCGGGCACCACCGCCACATGCTCCTCCTCCAGAAGGCGCATCGCAAACTCATCCGAGGTCAGGCCAAACTCCTTGATGCACGGGAACACGTAAAATGCGCCGAACGGCTCAAAGCACTTGAGGCCCATTTCCTGAAAGCGGTGCATCAGGTAACGTCTGCGCTGATTGTAGGACTCGCGCATCTTCGCCACGTCCCCATCGCCGTTGCGGAGCGCCTGCACCGCCGCATACTGGCTCGTCGTGGGCGCGCACATGATGGCAAACTGATGAATTTTCGTCATCTGCTGCACAATTTCCTGCGGCCCGCAGATGTAGCCCAGCCGCCAGCCGGTCATCGCATAGGACTTGGAAAAGCCGTTGATCGTCAGCGTCCGCTCCCACATGCCGGGCAGACTCGCAATCGAAACGTGGTCGCCCTGGTACGTCAGCTCCGAATAAATTTCGTCGGAAAGCACGTACAGATCATGCTCGATGATGACCTCGGCGATGTCTTCCAGGTCTTTGCGCCGCATCACCGCGCCCGTGGGGTTGTTCGGGAACGGCAGCACCAGCAGCTTGGTCTTGTCGGTAATCTTTTCCAGCAGTTCTTCCTTCGTAAGGCGGAACTCGTTTTCTTCTTTCAGCTCGATCGTCACCGGCACGCCGTCCGCCAGCACCACGCAAGGCAGGTAGGAAACGTAGCACGGCTGCGGAATCAGCACCTCGTCGCCCGGATTCAGCATGGCGCGCAGCGCGATGTCGATGCCCTCGCTGCCGCCGACCGTCACCAGAATCTCGTGCAGCGGGTCGTACTCGATGTGGCATCTGCGCTTCAGATAATTACTGATCTCCTCGCGCAGCTCTTTCAGGCCGGAGTTGGACGTATAAAACGTGCGCCCCCGCTCCAGCGAGTAAATGCCCTCGTCGCGGATGTGCCACGGGGTATCAAAATCCGGCTCGCCGACGCCCAGCGAAACGACGTCCTTCATCTCGCTGGCAATGTCGAAAAATTTACGGATGCCGGACGGCGCAATCGCCGTTACTTTATCTGACAGTGGATTTCTCATGGCGTCACCAGCATCCTTTCATCTTTTGACTTTTTTCCGAGGATCGTGCCGTAGTCTTTATATTTTTTGAGGATAAAATGCGTCGCCGTGCTCAGCACCGTATCCAGGGTGGACAGCTTGTCGCTGACAAAGCTGGACACCTCTCGCAGCGTCTTGCCCTGCAGAATCACCAGCAGGTCGTAAGCGCCGGAAATCAGGTACACGGACTGTACCTCCGGGTAATTGTAGATGCGCTCCGCAATCGAGTCAAAGCCCTGCCCGCGCTGCGGCGTCACCCGCACCTCGATCAGTGCCGTCACCTTTTCCGAGGAGGTTTTCTCCCAGTCAATCAATGTGTGATATCCGCAGATCACCTGCTCCTCTTCCATTTTCGCCACTTCGTTGGCGATTACCTCTTCGCTGGAGCCGAGCAGCACCGCCAGCTCCTTTAAATCTATTTTGCTGTTTTTCTCCAGAAACGTTAAAATTTGTTCTCTCATCTTTACCTCCGGGGCGCTTTGCGCCGTTATTCATCAAACCTCCGATACCATTCGTCCTGCTTCGGCCTGTCCAGAAAACGCACGTCTTCGCCGTTGCGGATCACGCGGTCGTTTCCGTCGGTCACTCTGCCGATCACGGCCGCCGGAATGCCCGCCGCCGCCAGCTTTGCCGTCAGTTCCTCCGCGCGCTCCGTGCCTGCCAGCAGAGAGCCCGCCGAGTACAGGCCGTAGGGGTTGATATCGAAATATTCACAAAGTTCTATTGTCTCCTGCTTTACGGGAATTTTTTTGAGATCCACTTCCAGTCCAACGCCGGCCCGCTCCCCCATTTCCCAGAGAGCTCCGAATACGCCTCCCTGCGACAGATCGTGCACGGCACATGCACCGAAGTGGGTGATGGCTCGAGCGTCTCCCTCCACCGACATCATACGGGCAAAGCCCTTTGCCCGCTCAATCAGAGTGAACGGATACCGCCTGGCAAGCTCCTCCTCATGCGCCAGCGCCAGCGCCGCCGTGCCCGCCAGTCCAATCCACTTTGTCAGCACAAGCGCCTGGCCCGGCCGCAGCGTCTCCTGCTGCCGGTACTCCTCCGCCCGCGCCCGGCCCACGGCCGTGGCCGTATACTGCGGGCGCAGCACCGCGCCCGAAACCTCCGTGTGCCCGGCAATGATCTCCATGCCGGCGGCCTGCGCCGCCTCCGCAATCTGGCGGATATCGGCTTTCAGGTCCGCTTCCTCATACGCGCGAGGCAGAAGCACATGCAAAATCAGAGCCGTAGGTACTGCTCCGGCAGCCGCCAGATTGTTGACCGCCGCCGTGACCAGCCTGCCCGGCTCATGCGCAAAACCCGGCACCGCGCAGACCGCCGTATAGACGGAAACGAAGCCGCTTTCCTCGCGCACTGCTCCGCAGTCCGTCCCGTAGCGCGCGCCGCACCCGGGCTGTCCTCTATCCAGTTGTCGCAAAACAGAGCGCTTCAATACAGCCTCCGAAAGCTTTCCTGCCTGCATAAAAATTCCTCATCCTGCCGGCTCCGCCATTCCGTCCGGTTCCGGCGGATCCACTGCATCCGGCGCCGGCTCCTGCGGGGCGGTTACCTCCGGCACCGGCTCCTGCGGCACTTCCTGCACCGGCGGATCTGTCTGCTGCACCTGAGAATCCGTCTGCTGTGCCGGAGCCTCCGTCTGCTGCGGAACGCCGTTCGCCAACAGGTTCTGCACCTGCTGCAGATTGTTCGCCCCGATCGCCGAATACAGCGCCGACGCAAGCGCCTGGTTGTCGGTCACCACGCCGACTTCGTAAATCGCCGGCGAAGCCTGATAAGTGCTGCTGTTGACCTGTATGGTCTCGTTCAGCACGCCGTCGTAATAAATATTTTTCCAGAGCACAGCCGACAGTCCCTGATGCGGCGACTGCACCTGCGCAAAATAGCCGACGTTCTGATCCGTCTTCGCCACCAGCTTGATATTGCTGGCCGGATCCGTCTGGCCCGTCGTCTCGCTGATAAACTCGATCGTGCGGTTGGCCGGGCGCGTCTCCACGCCGAATATCGTGAAATTCAGCGTCCCGTAATACGCCGAACCGGCGATAAAAATCGGATTCTCCAGCGAATTGGTGAACACAAAATCCATCAGCCCCTCGGCGATGGCCGCATCCTTCGAGGGGTCTACGTAATTGACAATCATCGTGTGGTTGGAGCGGGCGTCCACCTCCAGCTCCGCCTTGAGCACCGCGTTGTAAAGCGTCGTCGACACCTGGCAGATACCGCCGCCGTAAGAATCGACCACCTGCCCCGCCTCATAGGAGGGCGCCAGCTCATAGCCGTTTTCCGCCGTAAACGGGGCCACGGCGTCGGTCACCGAGAAGCTCTCGCCCGGCATCAGCAGCGTGCCGTTGATCTTGGAGGTGCCGTTTTCCACATTGGTGGCGCGGCCCCACGAGGAAGCCGAGTAATCCGTGGTCGCGCTGCCGAGGATGTCGGTCATGCGCCCCAGCATCTCCGCGGTCAGTTCCGGGGACACCCGGTCCACAGTGGCCTCGATGATCGCGTCGCCGACCTGGCGCGTGGACAGATACTCCTGCAAATCGGCCAGCGTGGCCTCCCGATCCAGCGTCAGTCCGTCCGTGCCGCCCTCAACATGTAACATTCCGTCGTCACCCATGTAGGCGGTGCCCTCCACCGGCTCCGAATTGAACGCCGCACAGTCGTCAACAAACGCCTGCGTCGCCGCGTCGTCCAGGCTGTATTCTATCTCATAATGTATATTCTGATTCTGCAGATCTTTCTGCTCCTTGTAACGCCGGATAATGTTTCCCGTCGTCCCCAGTTCGCTGATCTCCTGAATCAGATCCGTGTTTTCCCATTTCAGGCCAAGTTCCTGCCAGCTCCGCGACAGAAAGTTGTCGCCCATCTCCAGCGTAATCGTGGAAGTGCCAAGCCGCTCAATCTCTTTATCCACATAAGCGGTGACTTCCTCCGCCGTCATCCCGCTGACATCCTGATCGCCGATGAAAACGCCGTCGCTGATCACCGTCCCGCTTTCCTGCGCATTCACAGTGACCGCGCAGGCCATGCCGAACAGCAGGGCCGCCAGCGCCCCCAGCCAACCTCTTTTCCGCATAATGTTCCCCTTTGCGCCATAACAAATACTTTTGCAGCCCCATGCTCCGCGGGCAGGACGCCGCCAGAAAAACCCCTGCAGGCAAAGCGAAAATCGCTTCGCCGTTTGCCGCATATTATGACAGAGCCGGCAGGACCGTCCCCAGCACCATCGCCAGAACAATCAGAATCACAATTACCGCCGCTATTTTTTTCTGAAGCTTTGAATTCATCATTTTCATTTCACCTCGTCATTTTTCCGTACCGCAAAATAATCCCGTCAATCATCCGGGACGCTTCGCTCTTCGTGAGCGCTTCTATCTGCACGTTACACCCTATTCTATGATATTTTATCAAATCCCGCAAGTACACTTTTTGTGAATTCGTAATCGGCCCGTCTTTTTTCACCTTAAACACCAGCTCGGACGCCTCAAACAGCTCCGGGCGGGCCCCGGCGAACTCCTCCTTCAGCCGCTCATACAGCCTTGCCGCCGTCAGCGCATCGTCGAGCGCACGGTGGTGCTGCTTCTGCGGAATCCCGTAGTGCGCGGCCATCTTATCCAGCGATTTGCCCGGCAGCTCGGGCAGGCAAATCCTTGAGACAGTCAGTGTGTCCATCCCGCTGCGCTCAAACGTGCCTCCCAGATTTACCACGCTGCGCTTCATAAAGCTGTAATCGAAGATCAGGTTGTGGCCCAGCAGCGGCCAATCCCCGGCGAATTCCAGAAAGCCCTCCACCGCTTCCCGCAGGCCGGGCGCGCCCGCGACCATTTCCTCCGTGATTCCGGTCAGCTCCGTGATGTTCGGCGGAATCTCCATGCCATGGTCGATAAAAGTCTCATAAACGCCGGTGACGTCGCCCTCCTCGACTTTGAGGGCTCCGATTTCCAGTATGCGGTCGTACTTTGGACGCAGCCCTGTCGTCTCAAGGTCCAGGGCGATGTAGGTGTTCAGCATGGCAGTTTTCCTCGTTCTGTATGTTCTCGTTCTGTATGTTCTCGTTCTGTATGTTCTGTGCAGTGATCATTCTGTACGATGATCGTTCTGTATGATAATTGTTCCATGCGCGGATTGTTTTGTAATGGCAGTCATGGAATGTGTGAATGACTCTGTACGGCCGTCGTTCCATGCGCGAAACATTTTACAATGGCGGTTATGGAATGTGTAAATGGCTCCGTGCGGCAATCGTTCCGTGCGCGGATTGTTTTGTAATAGCAGTCATGGAATATGTGAATGGCTCCGTGCGGCCGTCGTTCCATGCGCGGATCGTTTTGTATCATGTCAATATGCTCTACTCTCTGGGTAGAGATATGCGGCACACGCGTGCATCCCCGGTCAGCGGATTTCTCCGGCTGTAATCAAACAGCAGCCAGTCCTCCGTCAGGTGCGGGAACGCCTCCAGATGCGTCATCCGCATCAGCTGCTTCCAGATCATCTGCCGGTATTCCGGAAGATAACGCCGCTCCTGTTCTTCTTTCTGGTAAAAAGAAACGATTTCTTCCCGGTATTCGCTCAGATCCGCGGCCCATGCAGGACGGCTCTTTGCATTTTCCCGCAGATAGAGGTCGAGCGTCAGCAGCTCGTCGAAAGCCTCCGGAGACAAAACGCCGTTTCCATCGTTGGACAGCTCTCCAGCATCGCTTGCAAGGCCAGACAGCTTTCCTATATTGCCTGTGGCGCCAAGCAGTTTTCCTATATCGTCTGCAACACCAGACAACCTTCCTGTATCGCCTGCAACGCCAGGCAGCTTTCCTGTATCGCCTCCGTTGTCAGGCAGCTTTCCCGAATCACCTGTGCCATCGGACAGTCCCGCCGCACAGTCTGTGAAAAATCCCCGCAGAATCTCAAAACGCTGTAGCCGCGAATGAACTTTCCCGTCCAGCCCGTGCTCCCGGTAATAATCCGCCAGCGCCTCGTACAGCTCCACCGGCCGGGAAAACAGCCGCTCCAACGCCCGCATCGCCCAGCAAAACTGCCCGCTGTTGTAGTACACCTCCAGCATTTCCTCGATTTCTTTCAGCCGCAGCAGCTCATCGCAGGAAATCCAGCGCGTCGCCAGCACCTCATAGGGCGGCCGGCTCCGGTATGCAATCCCAAACTCCTCCGCCCGCCGGTGCATCTCCGACCCCCGCAGCACCTTCAGAAAACCGAGCTGCAGCTCCTGCGGATGCAGGCGGTACACCTCGTCAAAGGAATGCCGGAAGCTTTCAAAATCTTCATAGGGCAGACCGGCAATCAAATCCAGATGCTGGTGGACGTTGCCGCCCGCGGCAATCCTCTGCACCCGCTTTGCAATTTCCGAAAAATCCGCAGTCCGGTGAATGGCCTGCAGGGTCTGCGGATTCACGGTCTGCACACCGATTTCCAGCTGCACCAGACCGGGGCGCAACCCGGCCAGCAACTCCAGTTCTTCCCCATTCAGCAGGTCGGCGGCAATCTCAAAGTGAAAATTGGTTACCCCGTTGTCGTGATCCCGCAGAAAGCTCCACAACTCCATCGTCCGCGCATGACTGCAGTTGAACGTGCGGTCGACAAACTTTACCTGCGCTACCCGGTGCTCCAGAAAACAGGCCAGCTCCTTTTTGACCAGCTCCATGCTGCGAAACCGCACGTGCCGGTCAACCGATGACAGACAGTAGCTGCACGAAAACGGACAGCCGCGGCTGCTCTCATAATATAAAATCCGATGCTCAAAATCTTCCAGACGGCGATAGGCGAATGGAAATTCATCCAGGGTCTCCGCCGGCAGCCGGGGCGGGTTGCTTATGATTGTTTCAACAGATTTGTTATGTACTTCACATAGATCGTGATCTTCTTTTTGCTGTCTATTTTCTGCGGAGCGGCTTTGCTCCATATGCCGACCATTTTCATCTGTGGAGCAGATCACCTCCATATGCCGGCCATTCTCATCTGCAGAACAACCGCCATATGTCCCCCGCTGCCGGTATGTGATACCCGCGATCTCCTCCAGCGTCCCGACGCCGTCCACATAATACGCCAGCAGCTCCCGGAACGTGCGCTCACCCTCGCCGCGCATCACGCCGTCAAACGCCGGATGCTCCCGCAAAAATGCCTCCGCATCATATGAGACTTCCGGCCCGCCCGCCCAGATTACCGTGTCCGGCAGGACGCTGTGAATATTTTCCGCCAGCTCCGTTATCATGGCTCGGTTCCAGATATAACAGGAAAGGAAAAGCAGCTGCGGCTTTCTCCGGTAAACCGAGCGAAAAATCTCGTCGCTCTGCTGATTGATCGTAAATTCCGCCAGCTGCACCAGAGGCTCGTATTTGCCCGCGGCCGCCCTGAGGCTGTAAACCGCCAGGTTGGAATGTATGTATTTTGCGTTGATCGCCGCAAGCAGGATTTCCAACTTCCGCACCTCCCTCAGTTTCTATATGCTCTGTACTCTTTCGCATCTGAAAACAGATTCCGGCCATTCAAATCCAAAGGAAAGAAATCTCAGCCGCCCGAAAGTCAGGAAAAACGGATTCCAGCCGTTCAAATCCAAAAAAAGAAATTCCAGTCACCCAAATCCGAGGAAAAGAGATTCCGGCCGCCCGAAGCTGTAGAAAAGCATACCGCCCGGGCACCGGAATCCGCAGATTCTGCAAAACATTATGTACTTTCAATTACGTTATATAATTTCTCTCATTTCTGATTCAGATTCCCTGCGGCTCTGTCTTGTCGCTCACTCCTGTTGCTCCGCGTGCTTCATCAGTCCGTTCTGCACACGGTTATACAGCTCCTTCGCCGCATTGTAGCCCATCTTCTTCTGGCGGTGGTTGACCGCCGCGGACTCCACGATCACGGCCAGGTTCCGGCCCGGGCGAATCGGCAGGGAATGGCACACGACGCGCTTGCCGAGGAACTCGGTGTATTCTTCCTCCAGGCCCAGTCGGTCGTACTCTTTGTCCCGGTTCCACTCCTCGAGCTTGATCACGAGGTCGATCGACTGCGTATTCTTGACGCTCTCCACGCCGAACAGGGTCTTGACATTGATGATGCCGATGCCGCGCAGCTCGATAAAATGCCGCGTGATGTCCGGCGCAGTGCCGACCAGCGTCTCCTCACTGACTCTGCGGATCTCGACCACGTCGTCCGACACCAGACGGTGTCCGCGCTTGATCAGCTCCAGCGCAGCCTCGCTCTTGCCGATGCCGCTCTCGCCCATGATCAGCACGCCCTCGCCGTACACGTCGACCAGCACGCCGTGGATAGAGATGCAGGGCGCCAGCTCCACATTCAGCCAGCGGATGATCTCCGCCATGAAATCGGAGGTCGTCTTTTTCGTGGTAAACACCGGCACTTCATACTCCCGCGCCAGCCGCAGCATGTCCTCGTCCGGCTCCGTCATGGTCGTGTAGATGATGCATGGCACATGGTACGAAAGAAACTTTTCGTAGACCGGGAGCTTCTGTTCGCGCGTCAGATGCTCCAGATAGGTAAATTCCACATAGCCGATAATCTGCACGCGTTCTGAATAAAAGTGGTCAAAATACCCCGTAAGCTGCAGCGCCGGACGGTTGATCTCCGACGTCACAATCTTTTTGCCCTCCATGTTAATCTCGGGGATCGCGTTCGTCAGCTTCATTTTGTCCGCCAGACGCTCAATTGTCACACTGTTCGCCATCTTCTAAGACCTCCTGATTTTCACCCGTTTTATTCCACAACAAGTTCCAAAAACCCTGGCCTTTTGCCCAGGGTCTTCTGTGATTCATTCCGTTATACTGATACCCTTATTGTGCAGGTTTTTGCGAAAGATGTCAAGCGCAAAAACAGCGGATTGCTTTATTCCTCCGAACAGGCATTTTTATACGAAAAAGAGCATACAGGAAAACAGAAAAAGGAAAAAGAATAAAAATAATGTCAAAAGTATATTTATAAATTCGTTTTCAGAAAATTATTTTTTTAAACAAGATATAAATATTGACATTCGGAGACAATAAATTTATAATCACAATCAGGAGGAGGAAAACCATGCTTTGCCAGTTTTCGTTTCAAAATTTTAAATCCTACAAAAATGAAACTGTCTTTGATTTTCAGGCGACATCCATTCCAGAGTTTGCCGATTCTCTTCTTTCCAGCGGAAAGGGCGGAAAACTGCTTCCCGTCGGCGTGATTTACGGTCCGAATGGCGGCGGCAAGACAAATCTTCTGCTTGCGTTGTCCTGCCTGATTTCCACGGTGGTAAAACCGATCCACGATCTGGAAAAAAACAGGGAAAACATCGTGATACAGCACAGGGTCGGCTGCACCCCATTTCTGTTTGACGAACAGTCGAAAGAAGAACCGACCGTATTTGAAATATTCTTCCGGCAGGGAAAAAACGAATACCGGTATTCTCTCACGCTGCAAAAAGACGAGGTCGTATCAGAGTCTCTGTATTGGAAAGCCATTGGCGCGAAGAAAACGGGAACGCTGTTTGAACGGGCGCAGTCTGAGATTTCGCTGGGGCCGAGCATCAGCAAAGCAGGCATCAGCCGCTCCGTAAACCCCAAAATGCCCTACCTGTCATTTCTTGCCATTAACTGCGATATCCCGGCGATATCGGAAGTACAGCGATGGTTTGAATCCTGCATCATCCGAAACTACGCGAATCCGGTTGTGGACAGTCAGATTCTGATTTCCCACGAGGAGACCGTACGGGAAAAAATTATTTGCGCATTGAACGATCTGGGGATCGACCTGTCGGGTTATCGTTTCGATGAAGAGGATAAACAGCTCTATACGCAGCGAATCATCAATGACAGGGTTTATGAACTGCGCTTCGGGGACGAGTCAAACGGAACAAAAAAACTGATCGCTGTGCTTCCGCTGATCATTCTGGCGCTTCAGGAGGGACGTCTTGCCATTATCGATGAACTCGATGCAAAGCTCCACCCAAAGCTGCTCAAATATGTCATCGGCCTGTTTAAAAATAAAAAAGTAAATGCAAAAGGCGCCCAGCTCCTGTTCACATCCCACGATATGACCACGATGAAAAATACCGTATTCCGCAGGGATGAGATATGGTTTGCAGCGGCAAATGAAGAACATGAGAGCGAAATCTACTCTTTGTATGAAATCCGCAGAGAGGATAAGGAACGCGTAAACAGTACGGCTGCTTTCGACAAACAATATCTGGAAGGGCGCTATGGGGCCGACCCGTATCTTTCCAACATGCTGACGGGAGGGAACTGGGCATGAGCTTGAAGCCTCCGAAAAAGAGTGACGCAAAGAAAGGCTGGATGAAACGCCGTCGGGATAAGGCAATCCGGATACAGCCGGAATACCATTTGATCGTCACCGAAGGGATAAACACGGAGCCTCAGTATTTTCAGGCGATCCGGGACATCATCAACCGGCAGTACAGCGGCAGGATTCAGCTGGACATTTTCGGAGAAGGAGACAACACGCTTAGTCTGTTTGAGAAAGCCAAACTTCGCGCCGCGCAAAATCCTAACGGCTACCGGCACGTATGGATTGTATATGATACGGATGATTTCCCGCCCGATCACATCAACCGGACCTCCGAGCTGTGCCTGCGGGAGAGCTGTGAAGACACGCAGTATCACGCTGCATGGTCGAACCAGTGCATTGAATTGTGGTATCTGCTTCATTTCAGCTATTTCCAGTCAGACGTCCATCGCAGCGAATACTGGCCGAAACTCACGAGCCGGCTGACGGAGATCGGCGCAGGCAGATACGAAAAGGGCAGGCCTGATATGTACCGCGTATTATTGCCGTTCATGGAAACCGCAATCGCAAATGCAAAACGGCTGAACACCGCAAATAAAGGAAAAACGCCTGCAAATGCCGCGCCGGGAACGCAGGTCTACCAGCTGATAGAATTGCTGAGGCCATATTTAGCCGAAGCATGATTTCCGCAGAACAAAATTTTTATACACAGCCCCCTCACTCCTCCGTCACCGAAAGCTGCGTCTGCGCCTGCTCCGAGTGGAAGAAATCATACACCTGCCGCGCGCTCTGCGCGTTCATCGAGGGCGCGTTCGTCAGCTCCTCCAGGGACGCGTCGCGCACGGCCTCCAGCGATTTGAAGGTGCGCATCAACGCCTTGCGGCGCGTCGGGCCGATGCCGGAAATGTCGTCCAGAATCGAATGCACCTGCCCCTTGCTGCGCAGGCTGCGGTGGTACTCGATGGCAAACCGGTGGGCCTCGTCCTGGATGCGGGTGACAAGCCGGAACGCCTCGGAGTGCGTGTCGATCGGCAGCTCGACATTCTCAAAATAGATGCCGCGGGTGCGGTGAAAATCGTCCTTGACCATCCCGCAGACCGGAATCGAAATGCCCAGCTGCTCCAGCACGCGCAGCGCCACGTTCACCTGGCCGCGGCCGCCGTCCATCAGAATCAGGTCCGGGAAGCGGCTGAAGCTGCCCATCTCGTTGCCCATGCCCTTTTCCGCCAGCTCCCTCTGCTCCTGCAGGCCGTGGGAAAAGCGGCGCGTCAGCACCTCCTCCATGCTGGCGTAATCGTCCGGCCCCTGCACCGACTTGATCTTGAATTTGCGGTAATCGCTGCGCTTCGGCTTGCCTTTTTCATACACGATCATCGAGCCCACCGACTCAAAGCCGCTGATGTTGGAAATATCGTACGCCTCCATGCGCATCGCGCGCTCAATCCCCAGCAGGTTTTCGATCTCATGCACGGCGCCGATCGTGCGCCCCTCCTCGCGCTTGATGCGCTCGCGGTCCTGACGCAGGACGATAGCCGCATTTTCGCGGGCCATCTCCACCAGCTTTTCCTTCGTTCCCTTTTTCGGCACATGCAGGTAAACGCGCTGTCCGCGCTTCTGTGTCAGCCAGGTCTCGACCAGCTCATGGTCCTCGATCTCCGCCTCCAGCATCAGCTCCCGCGGCACAAACGGCGTGCCGGCGTAATACTGCTTGACAAAGCTGCTGAGAATGGCCGACTTGGTGTCGTGCGGGGCCACGCGCAGATAAAAGTGCTCGCGGCCGATCATCTTGCCGCCGCGGATAAAAAACACCTGCACCACTGCGTCGCCGCCCTCGGCCGCCAGCGCCAGCACATCCTTGTCCTCGCCGTCGCCGTGCGTGATCTTCTGGCGCTGCGCCACCTGATGCACGCTGCGGATCAGGTCACGGTATTCGATGGCCGCCTCGAATTCCATGTTCTCCGACGCCTGGTTCATCTTCTCCTCGAGCATGTCCAGCACCGGCTTGTGGTTGCCGTTCAGAAATTCCAGCGCCCCGTCGATGGATTTGCGGTATTCTTCCTTTGTAATGCCGCCCTGGCAGGGCGCGTTGCACTGTCCGATGTGGTAGTACAGGCAGGGCCGCTCCCTGCCGATGTCCCGCGGCAGGCTGCGGTTGCAGCTGCGCAGCTTGTAGAGTTTTTTGATGAGGTCGATGGTGTCCTTGACCGCGCCCGCGCTGGTGTACGGCCCGAAGTATCTGGATTTATCCTTTTTCATCGTGCGCGAAAAAAGCACCCGCGGAAATTCCTCCCCGAGCGTCACCTTGATAAACGGATAGCTCTTGTCGTCCTTGAGCATGGTATTGTACTTGGGGCGGTGCTCCTTGATCAGGTTGCACTCCAGCACCAGCGCCTCCAGCTCCGAGTCCGTGACAATGTACTCAAACCGCCGGATCCGCTCCACCATCTGCAGGATTTTCGCGCTCTTGTTACGGCTGCTCTGGAAATACTGGCGCACCCGGTTTTTCAGGCTGATCGCCTTGCCGACGTAGATGATCTCGTCGCGCGCGTCATGCATAATATACACGCCCGGGCGTCCCGGCAGCTTTTTCAGTTCTTCTTCGATATTAAAAATCGCCGCCTGCGGGCGGTCGTCCGCCTTTTCCTGTGTCTCCAAAACCCGGCGCTCCTTTTTCTCTGAAAATTTTTGGAATTCTTTTACTTTTCTTTCAGTTTTTGTACACGATTTGGTCACATTTTCCAGTTATACTGCTAGCATAAACGAAATGAAGTCACCGCAATGCACGGCGCGTCTGCATTGATTGTGGCTTCGACAAAAAACAATCTTAGTACAGCTAAGTTCCGATAGATACTGCATCTCCGGGAAGCATCCGCAGGATGTCTGCCCGGAGATATTTTGCGCTTTTTTACGGCGTCTGTCTCACACGCGCATGCCGGCGTTCTGCCGGTCTGCCCGCCGCTTTGCAGCCTGACCGCATCCATCCGGGCGCAGGAGCACATCCGCTTCAGTATGTCTCTCCCCGCAGCACCCTGCGGAAATACCGTGCAAACATGCAGGCCGTCGTCGTCACCGCCAGGAAATCCGCGACCGGCTCGGCCAGAAAGACCGCGCGCGTCTTGTCCGCCGGGAAAAGCGCCGGCATGATGTAGATCAGCGGAATCAGCAGGATGATCTTGCGCAGCAGCGCCAGAAACAGGGAGTTTTTGGCGTTGCCGAGCGCGATAAAGGTCTGCTGGCAGGCGATCTGAATGCCGAAAATCCCGGTCATCGCCATATAGGTGCGCAGGGACGGCACGCCGAAGGCCAGCAGCTCCGGGTTGCTGTTGAACAGATGAATAAACGCCTGCGGCGCCAGCATCACCAGCGCCCACAGCGTCATCGCGTAGCAGACGCAGGAAATCAGCAGGATGCGGAACGCGCGCTTCACCCGGTCGAGATTGCGGGCACCGTAATTGTAGCTGATGATCGGCTGCGAGCCCTGCGTCAGGCCCTGCAGCGGCAGCATCGAAAACTGCATCACGCTGGAGGCGATCGTCATCGTCCCCACCGCTACGTCGCCGCCGTATTTTAATAAGGAAGAATTAAAGCAGATGGACAGCAGGCTCTCCGTCGACTGCATGATAAACGGGGAAAGCCCCAGCGCCACCGCCGGGAGCACAATCTCCGCCGACAGCCGCAGATTTTTCCTGCGGATCCGCAGGCCCGTTTTGGGGCCGGTCAGGAAACGCAGAATCCACAGCATCGAGACGCACTGGGACAGGATGGTCGCCAGCGCGGCTCCGGCCACGCCCATTTTCAGGCCGAAAATCAGGATCGGGTCAAGAATGATGTTGCAAATGGCGCCGATCAGCACCGTCAGCATGCTTGTCCGCGCGAAGCCCTGCGCGGTGATAAACGCATTCAGGCCCAGCGTAAACTGCACAAACAGCGTGCCGCAGCTGTAAATCCGCATGTACTGCACCGCGTAGGCGATCGTGTTCTCGCTCGCGCCGAACATCAGCAGCAGATCCTTCGCAAAAACCAAAAACAGCACGGTCAGCGCCATCGCGATCAGAAACAGCAGCGTCACGGAATTGCCGAGCGTCTGTTCCGCCTTGTCTTTGCGGCCCTCGCCCAGATAAATCGACGCCCGCGGCGCGCTTCCCATCCCGGCCAGCGCCGCGAACGCCGAAATCAGCATGATCAGCGGCAGGCACACGCCGACGCCGGTCAGCGCCATCTGCCCGATGTCCCGGATATGGCCGATGTAAATGCGGTCGACCATGTTGTACAGGAGGTTGATGAGCTGCGCTACGATGGCGGGCGCCGCCAGCCGGAACAAAAGCCGTCCGACCGGTTCTGTGCCGAGCTCGTCTGTCTGCGCCGCTCCGCCTCTTTTTTGTTCATCCATATATTCTGTTCGCTCTCCTTTTGCCGCCCGTCTCAGAAGCTCCGCAGCCTGTCCTGGCTGTCGTCCTGCGTATTCTCAATCGACCGGATTTCCACGTAATATCCGTACTGATCGTTGACGCTGACATAGACGCGGTCGCCAACCTTGTGGCCGAGCAGGGCCTTCCCCAGAGGCGATTCGATGCTGATCAGGCCGTTGATCGAGCTGCCGCGCACCGAAGTCACAATGCGGTAGGTCTCCGTCTCGTCGTCGTCCTCAAAATAAACCTGCACGGTGTTGTTGATTCCAACCTCATCTTCCCTGGAATCGTCTGAAATCACCTGCGCCGTGCGCAGCATGCGTTCCAGGTAGCGAATCCTGCTCTCGTTTTTGTTTTTCTCGCTCTTGGCCGCGTGGTATTCGAAATTTTCGCTCAGATCCCCGTGCGCGCGGGCTTCCTTTACCGCTTCGATCAGTTCCTTGCGCACCACCAGCTTACGGTGCTCGATTTCTTCCTCGATCTTTTGGATATCCGTTTTGGTCAACTGCTCATGCATGGTATTTCTCCTCTTTCCGATGGCTCACCACTGCGGGTATTCGCCTAAAATTTCCATAAAAATCTTCACCTTTTCCGCGATTCCGTCCCCGAACACCGCGGAACCGGCCACGCAGACGTTGGCGCCCGCGCCCAGCACCTCGCGGATCGTGTCCACCTTGATGCCGCCGTCCACCTGGATGTCCGTCTCCAGCCCCATCGCCAGCAGCCTCTGGCGCAGCGTGCGGATTTTTCCGGTCATCTGCGGGATGTATTTCTGGCCGCCGAAGCCGGGGTTGACCGTCATCAGCAGCACCATGTCGAGGTCCTCCAGCACGTAGTCCAGCGCGTCGAGCGGCGTGGCCGGATTCAGCGCGACGCCGGCCTTGACGCCGCAGCCTTTGATCTGCTGCACAGCGCGGTGCAGATGCCGGGTCGCCTCCGCGTGCACCGTGATCGAATCGGCTCCGCATTTGACAAAGGTCTCAATGTACCGCTCCGGCTGGTCGATCATCAGATGAACGTCGAAAAAGCAGTCCGTGGCGCTGCGGATGGATTCGATCACCGGCATGCCGAAAGAAATGCTGGGCACAAACATGCCGTCCATCACATCGATGTGCAGATATTCGGCTCCCGCCTCCACCGCTTCCAGGATGTCCTGCTCCAGATGCCTGAAATCCGCCGAGAGAATCGACGGCGCAAGAATGTTTTTTCTCATAATATAATATGTTGCCTCCTTTTCCGCGTTTTATGATGGAATGCCGGCGCCGCCGGGCGTCCGGCATGAAACGTCTCTATTTTACCGCGGCGACAAACCGCTCAAACGCCGCCCGTCCCTGCGCGTCGCGCTTGAAAACGCCGGCGTGCTCCAGCACCCTGCCGAACACGAGGCCGACCTCGTCCTGCAGCACGCGCTCCACGGTGTCCGCCTCAAACGCGCCGTACTTTTCGCGCAGTTCCCGCACCCAGTCCGCATGCTTCGCAAGCTCCGCGTCCGCGGTGATGTCGCGTCCTTCCAGAAGCGCGGTTTTCAGCTGTTCCAGCTCACCTTTCAGACGCGCCGGAAGCACCGCCAGGCCCATGACCTCAATCAGACCGATGTTTTCTTTTTTGATATGGTGCAGCTCCGCGTGCGGATGGTACACGCCGAGCGGGTGTTCGTCCGTCGTGATGTTGTTGCGCAGCACCAGGTCCAGCTCATAGCGTCCGCCCCTGCGGCGGGCAATCGGCGTGATGGTGTTGTGCGGTTCTCCATCGGTCTCCGCAAAAATGAACGCCGCCTCGTCAGTATAGCCGCGCCACGCGCCGAGAATCCGGTCCGCCAGATCGATCAGGCGCTCCCTGTTTTCGCTGCTGATGCGGATGACCGACATCGGCCATTTGACAATGCCGGCGCTCACATCCTCATAGCCCGCAAAGACGACGTTTTTTTCCACCGGCGCTTTGGCCATCGCAAACTCATAGCAGCCGCCCTGGAAATGGTCGTGACTCAGAATCGAACCGCCGACAATCGGCAGGTCGGCGTTGGAACCGACAAAATAATGCGGAAACTGCGCCACGAAATCCAGCAGCTTCTCAAAGGTCGCGCGCTCGATTTTCATCGGCACATGCTTCGCGTTCAGCACAATGCAGTGCTCGTTGTAATATACGTACGGGGAATACTGAAAGCCCCAGCGGCTGCCGGCAATCGTCACCGGCATGATGCGGTGGTTCTGCCGCGCCGGGTGGTTCAGCCGTCCCGCGTAGCCCTCGTTTTCAATGCAGAGCTGGCACTTCGGATAGGCCGCCTGCTTCGCGAATCTGGCCGCGGCGATGGCCTTGGGATCCTTCTCCGGCTTGGAGAGATTGATCGTGATGTCCAGATCGCCGTACTCCGTAGACGTCACCCACTTGCGGTCGCGCGCAATCCGGTATCTGCGGATGTAATCGGCGTCCTGGCAGAATTTGTAAAAGAAGTCGGTCGCCTGCTTCGGGCTTTCCCGGTACAGCTCCTGAAACCTGCGGATGACATGAGAGGGACGGTCGGTCAGCAGCCCCATGACCTCCGTGTCAAACAGGTCCCGGCAGCCCACGGTGTTCTCCTCCAGAATTCCTTTCTCATAAGCGTAATCGCAGATCGCACCCAGCGTCCGCTCCAGCTCCGGCACCAGATCGCGGCTGCCCGGCCGGTAGCCGAGAATCTCCGCCTCCGCTTCCTCCGAGAGCGCGTCCATGCGCAGCAGGGCAATCAGCCGGTTGGCCGTATAAATGGCATCCGCCGCTTCGATCAGGCCCGTCTCCAGGCCGTACTGCACCAGTGTCACAATACTGTTCTCTATCATAAAATCTCCTTTCAGCCGGCGGCAGCGCGCTTTTCACAGCACGTTTTCTTTCGGCCGGTGGCAGCGCGCTTCTCGTAACATTTTACTGTAGCCAACGGCGCGCTTCCCGTATCATTTACAGCTGCTGCGGGCCGTCTCCGATCTCCACCGCATAAAAATCCGCCGCATAACCGATCTTTTCCTGATAAGTTTTGCCCACGCGTTCCATAAAGGTATCGACCGCCTCGTTCTTCACGATGCTGACCGTGCAGCCGCCGAAACCGGCGCCCGTCATCCGCGACCCGATCACGCCGTCCACGCCCCAGGCCGCGTCCACCAGCGTATCCAGCTCGATGCCGGTCACCTCGTAATCGTCGCGCAGCGACACGTGGGATTCGTTCATCAGCTGGCCGAACAGCGCCAGCTCATTTTTCTTCAGAGCCTCCACCGCGCGCACCGCTCTCCGGTTCTCATAGACCGCATGGCGGGCGCGTTTTACACAGACAGGATTCTGAATCGCGCCCTTGTACTGCTCAAACTCCTCCTCTGTCAGTTCGCCGAGCGACTGAATCCGGCAGACCTTCTGCAGATCGGCCAGCGCCGCCTTGCACTCGCTCCTGCGCTCGTTGTATTTGGAATCGACCAGCCCGCGCTTTTTGTTGCTGCAGGCGATGACAATCCTGGCGCCGTCCAGCACCAGAGGCGCATATTCATATGACAATGTATTCGTATCGAGGAAAATCGCGTGATCCTTTTTTCCCATGGCAATCGCAAACTGATCCATGATGCCGCAGTTCATACCGTTAAAATGATTCTCCGCGTACTGTCCGATGAGGGCGAGGTCCTGATTGCTCACCTCAAACCCGTACAGGCCGCGCAGAATCGCTCCCGTCAGCACCTCCACGGAGGCCGACGAGGAAAGGCCGGAGCCGTTGGGAATGTTGCCGAACAGCACGAGGTCCAGACCGCAGTCCATCTCCATGCCGCGCTGCGCGAACGTCCACATGACGCCCTTCGGATAATTCGTCCATCCGGCTTCGGAGGACGGCGTCAGTTCGTCGAGGCTGGACTCGATCACGCCGGCTCTGCTGAAATTCACGGAATAAAAACGCAGCCTGCGGTCCCCGCGCCTGCGGACCGCGCCGTAGGTGCCGATCGTCAGCGCGCACGGGAAAACGTGCCCGCCGTTGTAATCCGTATGCTCGCCGATCATGTTGACGCGCCCCGGCGCAAAAAACACCTCCGCGCCGTCGGCATCCCCGTATATCCGGGCAAAATGTTCCAGCATTTTCTGTTTCATCGCGATTCCTCCTCACCAGTATAAACGATAAACGCTTCTTCCCTTTTTCACTCGTTCAGCGGCCGGGCAAAACCGAACCCCGCCGCGTTATCTAATCATACCACAAATTGACTTCCGTGTACAGAAATCAGAAAGAAAAGCTGCGCCAATCTTTGCGCTGGTGACAGCTGCCGACCAATCCGATTTTGCTGTGATTACGCAAAAATTGCACAAAAATTTCAATATTATGTGGACTTTTTTCTCTTTTTTTGATATGATCTAAATAAATTATCTGCGCTTACCGAACCGCGTCGCCGCGCGCATCCGGTCTGCGCGCAAAGGAGCCCTCATGAACGAGATCAGGCTTTACCGCAAAAGAATCATCCCGGAAGAATGCATCCTGCTGGAAGACGACGAAATTCTCTACCGGGATCAGGAGGCCATTGTCACCAAATGGAACACCATTCGCCCAAAAAAAACGCTTCACCACGGATATTCCTGCTATTTCCTGGAACGCGGGTTCAAGGTCAGCAAGTTTTACGACCATGACGGCAATCTGATCAGCTGGTACTGCGACATCATCGAGCATACCTACGACAAAGCCACGGAAACGTACGTGTTCACGGACCTGCTCATCGACGTCATCGTCTACCCGGACGGCTTTGTGCGCGTCGTCGACCTGGACGAGCTGGCGGACGCCGTCCGCGACCAGCTTCTGACTCCCGAACAGTTCCAGTATGCGCTGCGGCGCACGGACAAGCTGCTGTCGCTGATTTACAAGGGCGCGTTTGAGCGGCTGCAAAAGTATATTGAACATTTTGAGGAGCTGGCGAAAAATACGACGGGCTCGTCACAAATCCGGTTGTCCACTTAGTCTTCGTTCCATCTGTCTCATATCATGACGCGCAACGCCTTCCCACAGGACATACGGGATGCCCCGTGGTAAACATGTGGACAACCAGATTGTGCCAAGCCCTATCTGGTATTTTTGCGATAGTTTCCCGTGTTTCTCCGGGAAATATTTGATTTTGCCCGGCGTCGATTCGCTGCCGGGCGCCTGAATTTTCACCGGTGTCAGTCTGCCATTGGGTATCGGATTTCCACCAGCGTCAATTTGCCGTGGAGTATCGAATTTCCGCCAGTGTCAGTCTGCCGCGGGGTATCGGATTTCCGCCGGCGTCAGTCTGCCATGGAATATCGGATTTCCGCCGGCGTCAGTCTGCCGCGGGGTATCGGATTTCCACCAGCGTCAGGCCGTGCGGGCGTGCCGTTTCCCCGGCGCGACCGCGGTCGCGCGACGCCAGAATCTCCGGCATTTCTTCCGGCTCTGTTTTCCCGCTGCCGACGCGCAGCAGCGTTCCCACAATGATTCTTACCATATTATAGAGGAATCCGTTTCCACAGATGCGGACCGTGATCATGTCGCCGTCCCGCGTCACGTCCAGGCTGTAGACGGTGCGGACATAATTTGTGATCTCCGGCTTGTGCGTGCAGAACGCGGAAAAATCGTGCGTCCCCACCAGATAATCCGCGGCCTGCTGCATTCTCTTTTCATCCAGCGGCCAATAATAAAAAAGCGAGTACAGTCTGCTGCACGGGTCCGGGAACCGGCGGTTGCAGATTTTATACTCGTACGTCTTGACCGTCTCGCAGAAGCGCGGATGGAAATCCGGCGGCACCTCGCAGGATTCCTGAATCCGGATGTCCTCCGGCAGCCGCACATTGAGCGCGTAGGAAATTTTTTCCGCCGGCATCCTTGCCTCCGTGTCAAACACCGCTACATTGCCCCGCGCGTGCACGCCGGCATCCGTGCGGCTGGCGCCGGTCACATGGATCTCCTCGCCCAGCAGTTCGCTCAGATGTTCATTGAGTACGCTTTCGATCGTGACGCCGTTCGGCTGCACCTGCCAGCCGCAGTAATTTGTCCCGTCGTATGCGACTGTCAGTTTTACACGTTTCATGATTGCTCCCTGTCTTTTTGGTTGCTCCCTGTCTTTTCAAATATGTGTCATAGGGTCTAAAACAGCCCTGCAAAAAATCCAATCCGATTGATGAAAAACATAACCACAAGATACGCCAGCAGCAGCAGATACGCCAGCCGGTCGCGCCTTTGGTAGACCAGCGGCTTCATCTTCGTGCGGCCCTCGCCGCCGTGGTAGCCTCTGGCCTCCATCGCCATCGCCAGATCGTTGGCCCGGCGAAACGCCGAGATAAACAGCGGCACCAGCAGCGGAATCATGTTTTTCGCTTTCTGAATCAAGTTGCCGGATTCAAAGTCCGCGCCGCGCGCCATCTGCGCTTTCATGATCTTATCCGTCTCCTCCATCAGAATCGGGATAAAGCGCAGCGCAATCGACATGATCATCGCAATCTCATGCACCGGCACGCGCAGCCGCCGCAGCGGACTGAGCGCCTTTTCCAGGCCGTCCGTCAGATTGTTAGGCGTGGTCGTCAGCGTCATCACCGAGGAACCGATCACCAGATAAATCAGGCGGATCGCCATGAACGCCGCCGTCTCCAGGCCTTCCCTGGTAACGGTCAGAAACCAGATATGGAACAGCGGCGTGCCCCGCGTCAGGAACAGGTTGAACACCACCGTCAGCATCATCAGCAGAAAGATCGTCTTCAGACCCTTAAACATAAATTTCAGCGGCACCCGGGATGCATAAATAACCGCAGCCAGAAACAGCGTCGCCCCAATGTAGGCTTCCACGGAGCGGAACGCAAACAGAGACACGATAAATACCATCGTGCCCGCCAGCTTTACCCTCGGATCGAGCTTGTGAATCACGGACTGCGCCGGATAATACTGCCCCAGTGTAATGTCTCTTAACATATCTTTCTTCTTTCCCCGACAGCTGCAACGTTTATAGTTTCACTGTTAATAATACTGAATCCATTCTACCGATTCTTTAATTTCTTCACTATTCTGATGTCACATTGAAATTTTCATTCATTTTAATCCAGAAGCACCAGATATGGCAAAATCTATAATCGTTTCACTTTTTCTGCATGCGCCACTGTATGATTGGAATATGTATTCCAGGTAGGTTCATAATCAGCAGTCGCCTGATCTCCCCACATATCCCAGCCTTCGCGTACTCCTCTTGCAAAAAGCTCGATTCGAGGACCTCTGCTGCATTCTTCAATAATAGGAATAATTTCATCCGGTTTACGGCTGTGTTCCCGCTTTATCGCCCTAATTAGATTAACCTGCGATCGCGCTGGTTGCAATGTACGATTAGGCGCGCTTTTCTTTTTAATTCCAAATAAAACTAACTCTGTCACATTTCTGAAGTAAAAACCGACCCCTCGTCCGTCAGGTCCCCCATCTTTCCGAACCTTTTCCCAGACAATATTTCCTTTATATTCAAATCCCCATGCATCCATTACCTCAAGGCCGGCTGGAAGCAAAGCGTTCGGAACCCACAAATACAAATGTGCTTTATCTCCTGCTATATCTGCAACAGGCAATGACTTAATGTCTGCAATCGTCATTGTTTCATAACGATTTAACCGCTTATGCTCAGGAGATATTTTTCCCGTCCTGTTTTGAAATTGCCATGGCGGATCGGCATAAATCGTATTATACTTTTTGCCTTCGGTAAACATCTGCAGATTTTGAATAGTACTCATTATATTTTCCATAACCTTCTACACATTCCTTTCCAATTCCTATCGCTAAAATTGGACAGCCTCCGTTGCGGCGCGAATCAAGCCGATTAATTAATTTTCCAATCCATGTAGTGCTGGCTCCATATTTTTTCATCAGAATCTGACCGGAATCGTCCTTTTCTTGTCTGAATATTTCATTGAGTTCCTCAGATCGTGTAACAATAATACCGACATCTATAAGACCGCAATCAAAATAAGTTCTCATTGCCAGTAAATCACGGTCAAAAGTTTGATCTTTGCTATTCCATTCCAAGTCAAAAGCAACTCTGTTTTTCAAAAAATCAATATTATGCCCATCAATATATCCTTCGATAGTTTCTATCTCATAAGGCTCGTTTGCAAACCGTCCTCTTCTCTGCGCTACTTGTCTTGGATATTTTTTTACAATAAGGTCCCCGCTGATCCTTATTTCTCTCCATCCATACGGATATAAAATATCATCAAACTTTTTAGGTATCGGTGATTCATTTCCCCCTGCTTTTTTCAAATCGCCCAATGTAAGATTCAACTTAGCCAGACATTCCTGAACTTCTGTCCACTCTTCCGGAAAAGCATCACATAATATCTCCAACGCATGTCCATAATTATAGAACTCAAATTTATGTAAAATATTCTTTCTTATATATCTTTGTAAATCCATCATATTCTATAACCTTTCTTTAGAAAACAGCTGCTGCCTCATCATTTACTATAATTTAAAACAAGTTATAATTACAGGGTACTCATTATTTCAGATACTCCAGAATTGCCTGCGCCGTTTCCTCCACCGTGGCCGCGTCCGTGGCGATGTCCCAGCCCTTTTCCGCCAGATCATGCATCAGATATGTCACCTGAGGCGCGGCCAGGCCCACCGCCTCCAGTTCCCGGTAATGCCGGAACACCTGGCGCGGCGTGTCGTCATACAGCACCTGCCCTTTGTTCATCACAATGATGCGCTCCACATAGCGCGCGATGTCTTCCATGCTGTGTGAGACAAGAACCACCGTGATTTTCCGCTCCTCGTGAAGCTGCTTTACCTGATCCAGAATATCGTCGCGCCCCTTCGGGTCCAGCCCCGCCGTGGGCTCATCCAGCACCAGCACGTCCGGCTCCATGGCCAGGATGCCGGCGATGGCCGCGCGCCGCTTCTGTCCGCCAGAAAGTTCAAAAGGTGACATTTTGTAATACTTTTCCTTCAGGCCCACCTGCTGCAGCGCCTTGTAAGCCCGGGCTTCCGCTTCTTCCCCGGAAAGTCCGAGGTTTTTGGGGCCGAAACAGACGTCCGTAAACACGTCGGTCTCAAACAGCTGATACTCCGGATACTGAAAAACAAGGCCGACCTTGCTGCGCAGCAGCTTTTTGTCAAAGCCCTCCGCATAAATATTCTGATCGTTGAAATACACCGTGCCCGAGGTCGCCGTCAGCAGCCCGTTCAAATGCTGGATCAGCGTTGATTTGCCAGAACCGGTATGCCCGATGACGCCGACAAACTGCCCGTCCGGCAGCTCCAGGCTGACGTCTTTGAGCGCATGCCGCTCAAACGCCGTCCCGACACTGTATATATAATTCAAATGTTCGATTCTGATCGCCATCCAGCCGTTCCTTCCTTTTTCGCTTTCATTTCAATGCCTCGCGGCCCGCAGTCTTTCACTTTCTTATTCCAGTATCTTGCAGTCCACAGTCGTCTTTCGTTTTCTTATTCAATGTCTCACAACGCTCGGTTTTCTCTTTCTAGTCTCAATGCCTCGCGTGTCGTAATCTCTCACTTTCCTATCTCAGTGCTTCGCGGCCCGCAGCTTCTCCAGTTCCGCCGCAAGCTCCTCGTTCGAGAGAATCCCCTCCGGCAGATTCAGGCCTGCCTGGCGCAGCCGATGCGCCACCAGTGTCGCCTGCGGCACGTCCAGACGATAGCTTTTCAGTTCTTCCACCCGCGAAAATACCTCGCGCGGCGTCCCCTGCATCACGATTTTTCCCTGATCCATGACGATCACCTTGTCGGCATGAATCACTTCTTCCATATAATGTGTGATCAGCAGCACGGTCACATGCTCCCGCTGGTTCAGCTCGCAAACCGTGCGGATTACCTCCCTGCGACCGTTCGGATCCAGCATGGCGGTGGGCTCGTCGAGTACAATGCACTTCGGGCGCATCGCCACCACACCGGCGATAGCCACACGCTGCTTCTGGCCGCCGGAGAGCTTGTTGGGCGAGTGGTCCCGGTACTCCCACATGCCGACCGCTTTCAGGCTCGACTCCACGCGCCGCCAGATTTCTTCCGACGGAACGCCCATATTTTCGGGGCCGAACCCAACGTCCTCGTCGACGATCGTGCCGATGATCTGGTTGTCCGGATTCTGGAACACCATGCCCGCCGTCTGCCGGATCTCCCAGAGCTTCGACTCATCGCGCGTATCCTTGCCGTCCACGTACAGCGTCCCCTCCGTTGGCAGCAGAATCGCATTGATGTGCTTGGCCAGTGTCGATTTGCCGGAGCCGTTGTGTCCGAGGATGGCGACAAAATCGCCTTCTTTGACGTCAAGATCGATCTCATCCACAGCCCGCGAGCGGTTCTCGACCTTGCCCTCATCGTCCATTTTCAGATAATCAAACGCGAGCTTCCGCGCCCTGATAATACTCATATTATATTCCTCTCCCGACTGTCGCTGCAGGCTTACACTTCACCTTTTCGCCCGTCACAGTCCACTGCTGCAGACTCACACCCTGCCCTCAGGCCTCCAGGCGCCGCGTGGAGCCGCCCTCGATCAGCTCCGCCTCAAACACCTGATATTTCTTCGCCGCTTTCTCCTCAATCATGTCAAACAGCAGCCGGATCGTGGCCTCGGCCATCTCCCGGCGCGGCTGACGGATGGTGGTGATCGACGGCTCATAATATTCCGACAGCTCCAGGCCGTCAAAGCCGGCCACTGAATAATCCTCCGGCACACGCTTTCCGGCGTCGAACAGCGCTTTGCAGGCGCCGACCGCCATGCTGTCCGAAATCGCATAAATGCAGGTAAATTCCTGCCCGGATTCCAGCAGCTCTTTCGTCATCCGGTAACCGTTTTTCATGGAATAGATCGGCTGCCCGGCCTGTGTCCACTGCACCAGTCCCTCATCGTATGCGATGCCGTTTTTCTGCAGCGCCCTGCGGTAACCGTTGTAACGCAGCTTGCCGATACTGGCATCGTCCTTTGCCGCCGCCAGCAGCGCAATCTTTTTATGGCCGCAGGAAACCAGATAATCCACCATCCTGCTGCTTTCCTTTACGTCGTCCACGGTCACCGTGGGAACGCTCTCGTCCAGCTCCTCCGTCGCCGTGCTGATGACAAACGGCACCGGAAGCCGCTGCAGCTTTTCTCCGGCACGGCTGTTCAGACCGCCCAGAAACACAATGCCTTTGAGCCGCTTCTCCTTCTCAAGCTGAATGGCTACATCGACCGCATTCTCGCGTTCTTCCACATGCTGCAGAACAAACGAATACTTTTTTCCGGTGGCCGCGCGTTCAAACACCTGAATCATATCCGCGAAAAAAGGATTCGTGATACCCTGGATCAGCACCGCAATCGTGTTGGAATCGGAACGTTTCAGATTGCGCGCGCTGTTGTTCGGCACATAGTTGTATTTGCGGATCGTCTCCATCACCATCTGCTTGGTGGCTTCGTTGATGTCCGGATGATTGTTGATTGCTCTTGAAACCGTGCTGACACCCACGCCGCACAGCTTCGCCACCTCTTTGATCGTAATCTGCTCCATCTGTCTTTCCCTTCACGGTATGCCCTGCCGCCGGCGCCGGAGAAGTCTTCCGAAACGGATGCTGACCATAAAAGTCCTCCGAAAATGACTGCGCACGCATTTCCCTGTTATGAAGTGACTTTTGTCAAGAGGTAAATTTGTATTCCACAAACTTTTTTCTTCCCCTGACAAATCTC
>CANRIG010000016.1 GCA_947630595.1 uncultured Lachnospiraceae bacterium
CCCACGCCGTCCGTACCGGAAACCAGCGTCGGCTTTTCCATATTGCGGAAAGCTTCCATGGAAAACGCGCCGGAAAACCCGCCGATGTTCGTCAGCACCTCCGGCCGCATCGTCTTTTTGATGTGTTCCTTCATCAGTTCCACCGATTTGTAGCCCGCCTCAATATCTACTCCTGCCTTTTTATAGTCCATCGTGTCCTCCCTATTTTTTCTGGCCCGCCATGTACTCCCGGTATCCGACCTCCTGCAGCTTCGCGTCCTTCGCCTCCACCTGGCCTTTCAGCTCCGCCGCGTAAGCCTTTACCTTTTCCAGCAGCTCCGGGTCGGAGGTCGCCAGAATCTTTGCCGCGAGAATACCCGCGTTGGCCCCGCCGTTGATCGCCACGGTCGCCACCGGAATGCCGCTTGGCATCTGCACGATCGAATAAAGGGAATCCCGTCCTCCGAGCGACGTCGTATGCATCGGAATCCCGATCACCGGCATCGGGAAAATCGCCGCGCACATGCCCGGCAGATGCGCCGCCATACCGGCCCCTGCAATGATCACCTTAAACCCCTTTGCCTCCGCCGTCTTCGCATATTCAAAGAATACGTCCGGCTCCCGGTGCGCGGAGATAATGGTCATCTCATAGTCAATCCCAAACTTTTCCAGCATATCTGCGGCCTTGCTCATCACGGGCATATCGGAATCGCTGCCCATCACAATACCAACCTTCGCCATTGTATGCTCTCCTCCTCTGATGTAGTGAACGTCCTCAGAAACCACTGCCTTTAAATTCTACCTATTAAATTCTGGCTTGTCAATGCCTGCGCGCAAAGTTTTACGGGCAGGAAGCGTCCAGCGGCTCGTTTAAAGGCTCCGTGCCCGGCAGCACAAAACGCCCGTCCCGCAGCAGCGGAATGCGCCTGCCGCCCGCGCACACGACCTCGATGCAGCCGATCTCCTCGTAGGGGATGGTGATGTCGGTGTGACAGCCGAAATAGGCCCTGGACGGATCCTCGCGCCGCAGCAGCGAAACCTCGTTGTCCCGGGCGATGATCTCCTTGCCGTCGGCGTTGTAAACCGGCGTGTCCTCCTGCCAGCTGTAGCAGGTATCGCCGACCGCAAAGTGCGGCCCCATCTTTTCCGCGATCAGGATCGGCAGCCGGTCGCCGATTCCGTACTTCCTGGCCATCACGTACGCTGTGGTGTTGGTGCCGATCGCAAACTCGCCGAGCGGCAGCGTCTCATGGTGGTACAGGATATTCTCGGCGATATAGCCGCGGTTTTCTTCCTCCGTCTCAAAATTGGCGCAGCGGCAGCCGCGCACCATGCCGTCCTCAAACCGCAGCTCCAGGTCCGCGTAGCTGAGCCCGCCCAGATACACCTGCTTCACGTGCAGGACGCCGTTCGTCCCTTTCAGCCGCGGCGAGGTAAAGACCTCCCCGACCGGGATATTGACATCGGCCACGCAGTTTTCAAACAACGTCTGCCGCCGCGGGTCCGTCAGCTCCGCCAGCGCCACGGTGAGCTCGGTGCGGTTGCCGTCCCGCCCCTGAATATGCACGGCCGTGCCCTGATCCAGGGCGTCGATCAGCACCTGCTGCATCG
Organism: uncultured Lachnospiraceae bacterium; assembly: GCA_947630595.1. Taxonomy (GTDB): domain Bacteria; phylum Bacillota; class Clostridia; order Lachnospirales; family Lachnospiraceae; genus Choladousia. The sequence continues at coordinate 1,591 of CANRIG010000016.1, forward strand.
ACCGGTAAAGCTGGTAGTCCAGCGTGTTGATGCGCACCGTCTCCCGGAAAATCTGCTCGTACTCCGCCCCGATCTCCGGAACCGGGAACGCGATGATCGTAAAGCTGCGCTCTTTTCCTATTATATATTGATTCGTCAGGCGCGCCGATTCGTTGTCGGCCTCGACCTGCAGGCGCTGCTGCCGTTCAGACAGATGGTACGCCTCGGGCTTCGCCGCCGGCACGAACGGCGTCTCGCCGAACGTCTCCACCACCGCCGGGCCGCCGTGCTCCCGCGCCTGCCGGCGGTATTGCTCGTACGCCGCGCGCATCACGCCCAGCTTGCGCTCGATCAGCTTCCGGTCGAGATAAATCGCGTTGTCCGCGCGGTGGTCGTAGTCGAACTGCCGGTTCGCCGCGGCCCCGGTATAGCCGATGCGCAGATGCTGCCGTTTGGTGATCGTGCTGACCGCCGCCCGGTAAATCACGGGCTGCAGGCCCATGCGCGCAAAATTTTCCACCGCCCTGCGGATCATGCGCTCAAAGCCGAGCTGGTAGCGGATGTTGACGGTGCGCTTGATGGAAAGGTCCTTGCCGCCGGCCGCGAAGCCGATGCGGTAGCCCTCCGTAAACGTGTCCGCCATGGCCGCGATCTCCTCCTCGGAAAGCGAATTCAGAAACTGCGCCGTCCTCCGCTCGTTCTCCGACACGTACTCGCCGTACCGGTACAGGTAGCGCAGGTCGCTCAAATCGGAGTCCATCACGATACGGACCGCGAAATCCAGCGCCGGGTCCACCGACTCCCGGACCCGCCGCGCCGCGAACAGTTCGCTGTAATCGCTGACAAACCAGTACACGATCTGCTGTATCTGCCGGTATTCCGGCAGCTCCTCCTGCTCAAAGCAGTTGTAAATCTCGATAAAAAGCTCCAGCAGAACCACAATTTCCTCCAGCCGCTGCTCGAAGGCGTACACAATCAGCCCCCGCAGCTCGGCATACAGAAAGCTCAGAATCCTGCCGTGCACCTCGCCCAGTTCTGCCACCGCATAGGCCGGGTTGCCGTAGCTTGTCTCATATTGTTCCGGCAGAATGTCATGGTAGAGCGCCTCGTTGAGCCGCTCCCACTGCTGCAGCGTATAGTCCCGCGTCTCGCCCGCGTCGATGCTGCGCTTTAACTCCTCCATCTGAATCAGAAATTCCGCCGTCTTATGAAAATAAACGGAAAAAGGGGCGGGAACCGTCTCCTCGGTGCAGATTTCGTGAATCCGCCCCATCGCCAGACCATACCGCTCCTTCAGATATGCTTCCATCTGCATAGTTTGTTCCATGCCGTTCGTTCCACCTCCGTGTCCTTTTTCGCGCCGTCACATATTCATCAGGCCGATGCAGACAATAAAAAACCACCCCATAATCGAAATCGTGCTCAGAATCGTGCCCAGCTTGCTGCAGAAATAGGACCTGCATTCGTCCCGGAAGCCCGCGAAGCCGTAACGCAGGCCGCCGAACGCCATCACAATCCCGGTAAAGCCCACGGCGCCGATCCATGCGGCGGCCCGTCCCTTGAGCGCAAAGGAAATCAAAAGCAGCGCCGCCAGTACAACCGCCGAGCCGATGCTGAGCGCCGCCGAGACGACGCTGTTGGTCGAATACCGTTTTTCTTCAAAGGAATAAACCTGACGCTGCCGTTTTGCCATGTCCGCGTCTCCTTTCCGTTCTAGGATTTCCCGTCCCAGCGCTGGCTGCAGATCACGAAAACCGCGTATCCGAGCAGTCCGCCGAGGGTGTTGAGGATCATGTCGTCCACGTCGAAGCAGCCCACCTGAAACAGAAGCTGCGAAACCTCGATCAGGGCGCTGATCTCCAGGCTCAGAAAACCGATCTTCCAGGCCCTGCGCAGGCTCCGCATCATCAGCGGCAGCAGCGCCCCGAACGGGAGAAAGCCGATCACATTGCCGGCCAGATTCAGAAAGACCGCCCGGGAGCCCAGCGTCTCGCGGTAGCGCAGAAAGCGGATGATCTCGCGAAACGGGCGCAGATTGTAATCGCAGACCGCTCCCGCCGCGCCGCGGCCGTAGCTCTCCGCGAAGAACAGGAAGTAGATCAGGCCCGCCATATAGAGGAAAAACAGGCATGCCCCGGATATTTTGATCCCCTTACGCACCGCCGCCGTCAAAACATCAATTTACCTTTGCACTTGATCAGCTTCGCGCCGCTCACCAGCAGAAGCACGCCCATCGTGATGCCCGTCACGATGAGGGTAATGCCGATGATCAGATTGGAAATGCCCGCGTTCGCCACCGATTTGAATTCTTTTTCGTTCATGCTGAATGTCCTCCTGAAATTTTATACGCCGTATTGCTCATAGTATGCGTCGATTGCCGCTTTGATCGTGTCGTCGATCACCGTTTTTCCTTTGTACGTCCTGCCGTACAGATGCTCCACAACCTCCGCCATCGTCACGATGGCCGTCGTCTGCAGCCCGTACGTCTCCTCGATCTCCTGCAGGGCGCTCTTTGCGCCTCTGCCGCGCTCCATGCGGTCCACCGAGACCACCAGCCCGATCACGTCCACCGCGCCCTGCGCGCGGATGACCGGCAGCGTCTCCTGGATGGACGTGCCTGCCGTCGTGACGTCCTCGATGATCACCACGCGGTCGCCGTCCGTGATCGGCCCGCCCAGCAGAATCCCCTTGTCGCCGTGATCCTTGACCTCCTTGCGGTTGGAGCAGTAGCGGATCTCCTTCCCGTACAGCTCGCTGATCGCGGACGTCGCCGCCACCGTCAGCGGAATCCCCTTGTACGCCGGCCCGAACAGCACGTCGAAATCGAAGCCGAATTTCTGCTCGATCGCCCTCGCGTAGTATCCGCCCAGCCTGCGCAGCTGCGTGCCGGTGCGGTAAAAGCCGGTGTTGACGAAAAACGGGGTCTTCCGGCCGCTCTTGGTCACAAAATCTCCGAATTTCAGGACTTCGCAGTCCACCATAAACTCAATGAACGCCTTTTTATATTGTTCCATATCGTAAAGTCTCCTTATCCTGTAAGCCTTTCGGCGCTTCGCCGGCCGGACTATTCCAGATTTTAACACATTTCCGTCCCGTGTTCAATCGGATTTCAGCCGGATTCCCGCATCTTCAGGAAACCGCCCCGATCAGCTCCCGTATGTCGTCCACCTTCTGCCGCCGCATATAATCCGCGATGCCGTCGATCACATCCAGCGCCGCCGTCGGATTGCGGAAGTTCGCGGTGCCGACCGCGACCGCCGTCGCGCCCGCTAAAATCAGCTCCAGCGCGTCCTCCGCCGTCGTCACGCCGCCCATGCCGATGATGGGAATCGAAACCGCCTGCGCCGTCTGATAGACCATGCGCACCGCGACCGGATGAATGGCCGGGCCGGAAACGCCGCCGGTCCGGTTGGCGAGGGCAAAGGTCCGCCGGTTGACGTCGATCTTCATGCCGGTCAGCGTATTGATCATGGAGACGGCGTCCGCGCCGCCCGCCTCCACGGCCCGCGCAATCTCCGTGATATCCGTGACGTTCGGGCTCAGCTTCATGATCACCGGCTGCTTCGCGCAGGCCTTGACCGCGCGCGTGATCTCCTCCGCCGCTCCCGGGTCCTGGCCGAACGAAATGCCGCCGCATCTGACATTCGGGCAGGAGATGTTGATCTCCAGCATCCCGACCGCCGGCTGATCCGCCAGACGGCGCACCACCTCGCAGTAATCCTCCGCCGTCCGTCCGCAGACGTTCACGATCACCGTCGTGTCAAACTGCTGCAGAAACGGCAGGTCGCGCCCGCAGAAGATGTCGATGCCCGGGTTCTGCAGCCCGATGGCGTTCATCATGCCGCCGCGGATTTCCGCCACGCGCGGCGTATCGTTGCCCGGCCACGGCACGCTGGCCACGCCCTTCGTCACCACCGCACCCAGCCGGGAAAGGTCTAAAAATTCACTGTATTCCATGCCGGAACCGAACGTCCCGGAGGCCGTCATAACCGGATTTTTCAATTCGACTCCGGCAATCGTCACTTTCATATTCTGCATAGTCCGCTCCGTTCTCTCTGATCAGGACAGCTCGATTTCCTCCGCCGCAAACACCGGTCCCTCTTTGCAGATTCGCTTGTTGCGGACGCCGGAGTGCGCATCCACCTCTTTTGACCGGCACACGCAGGCCAGGCAGGCCCCGATGCCGCAGGCCATCCGCTCCTCCAGCGAAAGCCAGCACTCCATCCGCTGCTCCTGCGCATACGCTTTCAGCGCGCGCAGCATCGGCGCCGGTCCGCAGGCGAAGATCACATCCGCCGTCAGGCCGTGCTCGCGGATGCAGTCCAGCACGTTGCCCTTTGTGCCGGCGCTGCCGTCCTCGGTCGCCACGTACAGCGCGCCGTTCGCCGACAGTTCGTCGGTCAGAAACAGCTCGTCCCGGTAGCCGGCGATGATCTGCGCGCCGCCGCCAAGCTCCCTGGCGAGCTGCACCAGCGGCGGTATGCCGATGCCGCCCCCGATCAGGAAAACGCTCCGGCCCTGCCCGCGCTCCAGCGGAAATCCGTTGCCCAGCGGGCCCATGACATCAAGCCGGTCTCCCGCCCGGCAGCGGCTGAATTCCGCCGTCCCGGCGCCGGCCGTCCGGTACACGATCCGCACCGCGCCGCGCCCGGCGTCGGCCTCACAGACGCTGATCGGCCGCGGCAGCATCCTGCCCGAATCCTCGCAATAGATGGAAAGAAACTGTCCGGGCTTCGCCACCCGCGCGATCCGCTCCGTCTCCAGCCACATGCTGAATATCTGCGATGCGATCTGCTCCTGCGAAAGCACGACCGCCCGCTCCCTGTACTTTTCCGCCATATTCCGCTCCTTTTCGGATGTTCAGTGTCCCAGCGCCCCGTTGATGTCGGCGATCATATCGGCCACGGCCTGCCTGCTGGCCTCCGCGAAATGCGCCTCGCCGAAGGAAGCGTATTTCTCCTGCCGGTATGCGGCGATAATCCCGCGCGAGGAATTGACGATCGCGCCCAGCCCGTCCTCATTAAAATAGGGAACCAAATCCTTTGCCTTGCCGCCCTGCGCGCCGTAGCCCGGCACCAGAATGTAGGATTTCGGCATGATTTTGCGCAGCACCCGGCCCATTTCCGGGTAAGTCGCGCCCACGACCGCGCCCACGTAGCTGTAGTTTTCGCCCATGCAGGAATCCGCCCACTGCGCCACCTTTTCGCCGACCAGCTCGTACAGCGGCCTGCCGTCCACCAGGCGGTCCTGGAATTCGCCGCTGGACGGATTGGAGGTCTTCACCAGAATAAACAACCCCTTCTTCTGCTCGCGGCACACGTCGAGGAACGGCTGGATGCCGTCGCTGCCAAGGTACGGGTTGACCGTGGCGAAATCCTCGCCGAACGGCGTCAGCAGCTTCTCCCCCACCTGCACCCGGCCCAGGTGTGCCGCCGCGTACGCGGCCGAGGTGGAGCCGATGTCTCCCCGCTTGACGTCGCCGATCACCACCAGATTCTTTTTGCGGCAGTAATCCACCGTCCGCTGAAACGCCCGCAGTCCCGGGATGCCGAACTGCTCGTACATTGCGATCTGCGGCTTGACCGCCGGAATCAGATCGCAGACCGCGTCGACAATCGCCCGGTTGAACTGCCACACCGCCTTGGCGGCGCCCTCCAGGGTCTCCCCGAACTCGGCGAACGCATTGTTTTTGATGTGCTCCGGGATGAATCCCAGCATCGGGTCCAGCCCCACCACCACCGGCGCGTTCGTCTTCTGAATATTGGAAATCAGTTTCTGAATCATACCTGTCCTCCGTTCTGTTCGCTCCTGCCGTCTTTGCCGCTTCGCCGCAAAGGTCAGGAAACCAGCTTTGCTGTTTCGCTTTCTACTGTAATGTATGCCCTGTGAGTATAGCATATGCGCCTGCGCTCCGCAAGCGCCGGGGCTGTCCTTTGTCTGTTCAGGAATGCCGCGTCCTTCGTCTGCCCAGAAATGCCGCGTCCTTTGTCTGCTCAGGAATGCTGCGTCCTCGCGCCGCGCAGGAAAGCCCGTCCGTATTTCAGCACGCCGTTGACGGCGTACGCGCAGAACAGCCCCGCCGACTGCAGCACATTGAACCCTGCATAACGATAAACGCGGTAAGTCATGCGCGCCGATTTCAGCTTGCCGCCGGATTTCCCGCTGGCCGTCAGCCGGTATTTCAGCAGAGGCCGGTCGATACCGGCCGCCTGCCCGTATTTTTTGAGAACGCCCAGCCAGGCAATGTAGTCCTCATGGCTGTCCTCGTGCGTCATCGGAAACTCGCGGGCCACATCCGTCCGCAGCAGCACCGAGGAGCAGTTGATGCAGTTGTGCAGCAGCAGCGAGCGGTACGTGATCTGTTCCCGCACGCCGATCAGGCGGCCGGTCAGACGGCCGTCAGGCGTCACCAGCTCCCGCCCCGTCGAGCAGAGCACGGCCCCGGTGCGGTTCAGCGCCTCCAGCTGCAGCTGCAGCTTGCCGTCTTCCCACCAGTCGTCCGCGTCGAGAAATGCAACATATTGTCCTCTGGCCAGCTGCACCCCGCGGTTTCTGGTGGCTGCGGCCCCCAGATTGGCCCCGTTTTTCAGGCAGCGCACCCGCGGCTCCTGCGCGTACCGCGCCAGCACCGCGTCCAGGCCGTCCGGGGACTGGTCGTCCAGCACCAGCACCTCCAGCGGCACCTCCTGCGCCAGCGCGGAGTCGATGGCCTGCGCGATCGTGTCCGCGCAGCGGTACGCCGGCATTACCACCGATACCAGGGGCGCGGCGTTTTCGTCCTGCGGCGCAGGGTTTGTGCCCGCCGCCGGTTTCCCGTCTTTGGCTGCAGAGCTTGCTCCCGCCGCCGTTTTCCCGTCCTGCGGCGCGGCCGTCACCTGCCACCGCTCGACTCCCTCGGTGTTCTCTTTCTGGAACAGAATCTTGATCGTGGTCGCAATCAGCTGCAGGTCCAGCACAAACGAATAATTCTCAATATAAGTCAAATCCAGCTTCAGCTTGTCGTACGGCGTGGTGTTGTATTTTCCGTACACCTGCGCGTACCCGGTGAGGCCGGCTTTTACTTTCAAACGATAGGCGAACTCCGGCAGCGTCTTCGTGTACTGCGCCGCGATCTCCGGCCGCTCGGGCCGCGGGCCCACCAGCGACATGTCGCCTTTGATGATGTTGAACAGCTGCGGCAGCTCGTCAAAATGAATGTTGCGGAGCATCCGCCCCACCGGCGTCACCCGGCTGTCGCCTTTCATCGCCAGCCGCGCGCCCTGCCGCTCGGAGTCCACGCGCATGCTGCGGAATTTATAGACCAGAAACACCTTTCCGTCCTTCGTCAGGCGCTCCTGCTTGTAAAAGACGGGGCCGCCGTCGTAGCCTTTGACCAGCAGCGCGATCAGCAGAAGCAGCGGGGAGAGGACGAGCAGCATCACCGACGAGCACAGCACGTCAAAAATCCGCTTGATGAACTGCTGCTCCACAGTCAGACCGCAGTTGCGGAACAGCAGAAGCGGCGTGTCAAACATATGAATCTTTTCCGAGCTCATGACCATAATGTCGGAAATCTTGGGCTGGCAGTAACATCTCTTATTGTTTTCAAAGCAGTATTTTAGGAACAGGTTGCGCTCATGCGAGGGGATGTCCCCGATCATCACCGCCTGGTGCCGGAGAATTTCCTCCTTGATCCGCTCCACGCCTTCCTCCAGCGAGATCATGCCCGAGATGACATACTTGTCCTTTCGCTTTTCCATCTTCCGCATCAGGGACCTGGGGCTGAAATCGCCGTAAATCAGCAGCACCTCGTGCGGCGGATAAATCCGCGTATAGACCACGCGCATAAACAGCACCCACAAAATGACCGCTATCAGGTTGATCGCGGTCACGCGCAGCATCGGCTGCACGTAGCGCAGAAATCTCCAGCGTCCGATCAGGGCCAGCTGCAGATAGGCCACCGCATTCACGAGCAGCACCGAGAAAATCTGGGACAGCAGCACGTCCAGCACCCGCTGATAGCCCACCTTGAACGCGGAAAACAGCTTGGAGACCAGAATCACCATCAGCGCATACAGAGTCAGCAGCGCCCAATGGCCCCAGTAGCCGTACCGTCTTCCTATTACCGCGCTCACATGGTAGTCATGGAACCAGGCGTATGCAAAAACCCCGGTCTGGATCGCCACGATCAGAACGGAGGCCGCGAACATCATCAGCCTTTTGTACTGCTCTCTCTTTCTCACGGTTCGTCACTCCTCTTTGGTTTCAATCATTATAAAACACTTCCCGGAAAATAACAACCACAGGAAAAATTAAGAATTTCTTCCTGCCGTGCGCTTGCATTCTGGCGGTTGCGCCTTTATAATGTAAAAAAATACAATTGTTTTTTGACTTAATAAGGGGAGGCAATTATGAGAATCAAAAAACTGTTCACCACGTTTGCTCTGGCCGCCAGCCTGGCACTGGCCGTGCCTGCGGTTTCCGCATTCCCGGGAGTAATGCGCACTGCGGCCGCAGAGTCCGAGACTCCGTCCACGGAGACAAAGCAGACGGAAACTCCGTCCACCGAGACAAAGCAGACTGAGGCCCCGTCCAATCCGGACAAAAACCAGACGGCAGAATCCGACGGCTGGCATCAGGACGCGCAGGGCAATGATTACTACATATCAAATGGCAGCCGCGTGAAAGGGCAGCAGACCATCGGCGGAAAGCAGTATTATTTTGACGCCAAGGGCAACCGCGTGACCGGCACCGTCAAGATCGGCAGCCGCACTTACCTGTATCACCCGGAGACCGGCGTTCTCGTCACGGGGAAAGCGGGCCTGTTCCGCTTTAAATCCGAGCCGGACGTTTACTACTACTTTGCGAGCAAGAAAAACGGCGTCGTCGCCGCCCGCAAATGGGTACAGAAAAACGGCCAGTACTATTATGCCAACGACGAGGGGAAGATTCTGCTCGGTACCGTGCAGGCGTCCAACGGCAGGCTGTATCACATTACCCGCAAGGGACGGCTTACTTCTTATAAGAAATCTTCCGTCGACGGCAAGTATTACTATGCGGCTTCCAACGGCAAGCTCAAGACCGGCCGCCAGAAGATCAACAACAAGCTGTATTATTTCAGCCCCACCACGGGCGAGCGCATGACCGGCTCGGTCAAGATCGGCGATTACTACTATTATTTCGAGAAAAAGTCCGGTTATGCAAAGACCGGCTGGGTAAAGTCCAACGGCAAATACTATTACTACAGCTCGAAATACCACCGGCTGACCGGTTTCCAGACCATCAACAAGAAAAAATACTATCTGAACCCGGACGAGGACGGCGCGCGCGTGGCCGGCGGCTGGATCACGGTCAACGGCAATGAATATTATTTCAATGAAAAAGGCGTGCTCCAGACCGGACTCTTCAAGGTCGGCGGCGACACCTACTACGCGGATTCCAACGGCGTCCGCAAGACCGGCTGGCAGACCGTCAAGAGCAACAAGTACTACATGGACCCCACGACCGGCGTCATGCGCACCGGCTGGCTCACCTACAAAGGCAAAAAATACTATCTGAATCCGGTCACGACCGGCAGCACCTACGGCGCGGCCAAGACGGGCTGGGTGCAGATCAAGAGCGCCTGGTACTACTTCAACGACGACGGGGCGATGCGCACCGGCTGGCTCGTGAACGGAAATAAATACTACTATCTGGATAAAGATACCGGCAAGATGTACACCGGCAAGCATACGATCGACGGCAAGGTCTACGATTTCGGCACCAGCGGCGCCTACACCAAGGCGCTCACGGGCGAGTGGCGCATCGAGGTCAACCGCAAGAACTGCTTCGTCGTCGTCTACCGCGGCACCACCGCGGTCAAGGCGTTCGTCTGCTCCACCGCCCTGGACGGCGTCAGCACGCCGGTCGGCACGTTCACGATTCAGGACAAGCTGCGCTGGCATGAGCTCAACGGGCCTTCCTGGGGACAGTACTGCTCCCACATTACCTCGGACATCCTGTTCCACTCCGTGCCCAACCTCAAGCCGTTTGACAACCACTCTCTGAACGCCGCCGCCTACAACAAGCTCGGCACGAAGGCGTCCGGCGGCTGCATCCGGCTGACGGTCAAATCCGCGAAGTGGCTGTATGACAACTGCCCCATCGGCACCAAGGTGGTCATCAACGACAACGTCGCCAAGCCGACCAACGGCGTCGAGATCGAGAAGGCTCCGAAGATTCCGGTCACTCAGAACTACGACCCGACCGATCCCAATGCGTAAGGAGTCAAACAAACGCAAGGCACAGAGAATCAAACGATTCCAAATGCATAAGAAACAACACTTAAAAACAGATAAGAATACTGCAATAAGGAACAACACTTAAAAAAACAGATAAGAATACTGCAGTAAATAGGGCGGGCCTGTCACAAATCCTGTGGCAGGCCCGTCTGTATCTTTGAGGCAGTTCTTTTATTTTTGCGATAGTTCTTCTTATCTGCTTTGACTTTTATTTGCTTTGGCTTTACCTTTGCCTCTCCAAAACGACAGCGACACCGTCGTTGGAATCTCCCGTGAGGGACGTAACTTTCTCCTGCGCGGCAGGTTTCTTGTGAAAGACAGAATTCTTGTGAAAGACAAAATTCCTGTGAAGGACGAAATTCCCGTGAGAGGCGGAATTCTTTCACTGGTGAACCGTTCAGGCGTTTACGCCGGAACGTGCTCGATAAAATCCGCGATCTCCCGCGCCGCGTTTTCCTCATCCCCGCCTTTGCATATCAGCACAATCTCATCCTCCTGCTGCACGCAGGCGCTGAGCACGCTCAGCAGGCTCTTGGCGTTAAACTCCCGGTTCTTAAACCGAAACAGAATCTCCGATTCATAATTGAGCGCGCGATTGCACAACTCCTGCGCCGGCCGCAGATGCAGACCGGTCACGCTTTTTACGGTCAGCTTTTTCTCGATCAAAATTTATTCCTCCGCGTTTTCTGACTCCAGTTCCGTCAGAGGCTCCTGCTCCGTGGCCGTCACCACCAGGTTTGCCTCCGAGATCAGGGTATAGCCCTCCGGCAGCTCAACCTTCACCGGTATCGTGTAGGTGCCCGCCTCCTTGCAGACATCCAGATCGATACTGGCCCGGACATCGCTGACCGTGATCGGCTGCTGCGCAACCTCCCCGTGAATGCTCACGGAAATCACATCCGCCGGCGAGAACGTGAACACCATCTCCTCCGGACGGTTCAGCACCTCCAGATTGGACAGGGGGATGTCCAGCGTCCGGTCGCCCGTGCGCTCGATCTGCACCGACACCGTCAGCATCGGATCGGTGCCGGCCGCCAGCTTCAGGTCCGTGTACTCCGCCAGCGTCTCCGTGAGGTCAAATTCGCTGTTGAAATTGTCCGAGCGCCCCTCCGCGGAAACCGCTTCGCCAAGCACCAGTCTGCCGTCCAGCGCTTCCAGCGCCTCCGGCGTACCGGCAAGGCTCACGGAAGTCGGCATCAGCGTGACGCCCGCCACCCGGCAGCCGGGCGCCGGCGTGCCGTCGACCTCCACCTGAATCGGGATGTCGCTGCGCACCTCCCACAGGGAAACGTCCACCAGCACCGTGTTCTCAGAGAGCAGGACGCCGTTGGCATCCATGACCTGCAGGCGGCTCATCTGCGTCTCGGTGAAAGAGTCGCCGTTTTTGTCGATGACGCTCAACACAGCCTTGAGACGCTGATCGGTGCGCACGCGGCTGACGTCCACGGACGCAACCACCTGGCTGATGCGGTTCAGCATGCTCTCCGGCCCGGCGATCTGCACGGTCTTGCCGTCCACGACCTCGGTCCGGCCGACCTCAAATCCGCGCTCCGGCTGCCCGCTCACGGAAATATTCACCACAAACTCGCTCTGCTTTTTCTGCTCCAGCTGCACCTGCATCGAGGACGGCACAATCTGAATTTCGTCCCAGGTCACGTTCGGATTGCTGCACGTCACCGTCAGCGGCACGGAATTCATTTCGTTGAGGTCTTCCATGTTTGCGGTCACGACAAAATCATCCCGCGACAGCGACTGCAGGACGCTGCGGCGCTCCGTCACGCGCAGCACCACCGTCTCCGCGGAAGTAATGTCAAACACCTTGTCGATCTCCGTCACACTGTCCTCGTTGGCTACCTGTATCTTGATGTCCCGAAACAGCGCCGAGCGTATCGGATTGTCTATATTTACAATAAGAAGCCAAATCACAAACGCCACGACGAGGGACAGGAGCTTCAGGCCCAGGTTCGCAGTCAATTTATGTTTCATTCTTATTCCAACCTTTCCAGAATCTGAATTTCCGGGGCGCCGCCGGTCTGGTCTGCAGAGCCGACATCTGCTCCCGCAGAATCTCCGCCGTCACGTTGCGCTTCAGCACGCCGCGGCAGGCCACGGAAATGCTGCCCGTCTCCTCGGAGACGATCACCGTCAGCGAATCCGACACCTCGCTGATGCCGATCCCGGCCCTGTGGCGCGTGCCCAGCTCCTTGCTCAGGCTCATGTTGTCCGAGAGCGGCAGGTAGCAGGTCGCCGCCGCCACGCGGTTGCCCTTGATGATCACCGCTCCGTCGTGCAGCGGCGTATTTTTCTCAAAAATGTTGATCAGAAGCTGGCTCGTGACCATCGAATCCAGCACGATGCCGGTGCGCTCATACTCGTCGAGATGGATGTTCTGCTCGATCACGATCAGGGCGCCGGTCTTGGCCCGCCCCATCTCGACGGAAGCCTTCACGATCTCATTGATCGTCTTGTCGCTGAGGTCCTGCGCCGCATCCGCGCTCGTGTCCATGATCGGAATCAGGGACGCGACAATCTGTTTCTCGCCCAGCTGCTCCAATGCGCGCCGCAGCTCCGGCTGGAAGATGACCAGCACCGCCATGATCGCGATGTCGATGGCGTGGTTGACAATATAAATCAGCGTGTCCATGCGCAGCAGGTACACAATCGACACGGAAATCAGCAGCACCATGATTCCCTTGAGCAGCGTCCAGGCGCGGGTGTTCTTAATCCACAGCAGGATGCTGTACACAAGGAAAGCCAGAATCAGGATTTCCACTATATTGGTAAATGTAATCGAAGAAACCGGATCGGTCAGCAGCGTCAGATTCTGCCGCAGCCATACCTTAATTCCACTCACCCGGATCGCTCCTCCCCTTTGTCAGATCGCGGCTGACAGCAATCATAAACCGATCCGCCGCCCGCCGTCACGCGGGCATTTGCCCGCGTCGTATTACGCTTAGTATAACACAAATTTTCCGCCGTGCATACTGCCTTTTTTCCTTTTCCGATACATAAAACGGCAAAATATACTTCCTCCACGCCCCGCCGTTTGAGGAGCCCGGCAATCTCGTCCATGGTGCTGCCCGTCGTGTACACGTCGTCCGCCAGCAGCACGCGCCGGACCGGCGGAAACGGCTCCCGCAGGGCGATGCTGCCGCGCAGATTCCGCAGGCGCTCCCGGCGGTCCAGCTGTTTCTGCGGCAAGGTCCGCCGGGTATTGTACAGAAGATCGGCCCGCACCGGGATTCCGGTCAGTGAGCTCAGATTCCGCGCCAGAAGCTCCGCCTGATTGTAGCCGCGCCGGCGGCGTCTGGCCGGGTGCATGGGCACGGGCAGAATCAGCTCCGGCCGGTGCCGCTCCAGCAGGCGCGCCGACGCCCGCAGCATCGCTTTCGCATAAAACGGCACATAGTCCCGCCGGTTCTGAAATTTCATGCGCTGCACCGACTGCCGGATGCCGCCGGTATAGACGAATGCCGCGGCTCCCCGGTCAAAACGGTGCCTGCCCTCCGCGCAGTCGCCGCAGTATTCCCGCTCCGGCTGCAGAAGCGGCCTGCCGCATTTCATGCAGACCGTCCCGCCTGTCCACGGCAGCCCCGGCGCACAGAGCGCGCAGCAGCCGTCCGCGCGTTCCTCCGCGCGCAGCACTTCGTCGCAGATCACGCACCGCGGCGGGAACAGCAGATCCAGCAGCCAGGCGCCGGCCTGCCGCAGGGCTTCGCTTTTCTTTTTCAATGCATACCGTTCCATACCTTATCTATACCTTACCTATATCTACGCCTCTGTTTCCGCCTGCGCCGACAGCTCGCGGATCCGCTCCGCCAGCGTCGTGTAGCGCTTCTGTTCTATGGTATTGCCGATCATCTGCCGGAACGTCTGTTCCTCGCCCACGATCGTCACGCAGCGTCTGGCGCGCGTCACCGCCGTGTACAGCAGGTTCCGGTTCATCAGCATCCGCGGCCCGCTCAACAACGGGATCACCACCGCCGGGTACTCGCTTCCCTGCGATTTGTGAATCGTCACCGCGTAGGCAAGCTCCAGCTCCTCCAGGGCGGAGCACGGGTACTCGACCATGCGCTGCTCGTCAAACTCCACGGTCACCCGCTCGGTGTGCAGGTTGATCTCCCGGATCACGCCCAGGTCGCCGTTGAAGATGCCGACGCCGCGCTCCACCGGGATGCCGTAGCGCCCGCGGATTTCCCACTCGATCTGGTAGTTGTTGCGTATCTGCATCACCTTGTCGCCCTCGCGGAACACCTGGCCGCCCTGCTCATGCTCCCGCTTGCTGCGGTCCGGCGGATTCAGGTACTCCTGCAGAATCCGGTTCAGCCGCTCCACGCCCAGCAGGCCCTTGCGCATCGGCGTCAGCACCTGAATGTCGTACGGCTTTGCGTCCACATAGCGCGGCAGCTTTTCGCGGATCAGCTGAATCACAATGCTGATGATGACGTTGGCGTCGTTTCGCTTCAGGAAGAAGAAATCGCGGCTCTTGTTGTCGAGCGTCACATACTCTCCCCGGTTGATCTTATGCGCGTTCACCACGATATCGCTCTCCGACGCCTGCCTGAAAATCCGCGTCAGGTACACCACCGGCACCTGGCCGGATTCGATGATGTCCTTCAGGATGCTGCCCGGCCCCACCGAGGGCAGCTGGTTGCGGTCGCCCACCATGATCAGGCGCGTGCCGACGTTTACCGCGTCCAGCAGGGCGTGCATCAGATACACGTCCACCATCGACATCTCGTCCACGATGATCACATCCGCGTCCAGCGGGTTCTGCGCGTTCCGGTCAAAATGGCTGGCCTCTCCCTCCTGCAGCCCGGATATCTCCAGCATCCGGTGAATCGTCCGCGCCTCATAGCCAGTGGCCTCCGTCATGCGCTTGGCTGCCCGCCCGGTGGGCGCGGCCAGCAGAATCTGCAGCCCCTCCGACTCAAAATAGGCGATCAGGGTGTTGATCGTCGTCGTTTTTCCGGTGCCCGGTCCGCCGGTGATCACCAGTAGGCCGCAGCGCACCGCCTCCATCACCGCTTTCTTCTGCATCACATCCAGCACGGTCCCGGTCTCCCGCTCGATGGCGGCAATCTTTCGCAGGATCACGGCCTCGTCAATCTCTCCGGTGATGTTCAGGTCGCACAGCATCCGCGCCGTGTTCATCTCCATAAAATACGAGGCGGCGCTGTAAATGCGCTCCTGTTCCTCCCGCTTGATCACAATTTTCCGCTCGATCGACAAATCCACCAGGTACTGGTCGATGTCCTCCAGCGGCACGCCCAGCAGCTCTGCGGCGCGGCGGGTCAGCTGCTCCTTGGGCAGATACACATGGCCCTCGCCCCCGGCCTGCTGCAGGATGTAAAAGACCGCGCATTTGATGCGGTACTCCGAATCGGCCTGCACGCCGGCGCGCATGGCAATCTCATCCGCAATGCGGAAGCCGACGCCGTAAATATCGTCCGCAAGCTGATACGGGTTTTCCTGGATCACGCGGTAAATGTCCGCGCCGTATTTCTGGTAAATTTTCACCGCCAGCGCCGTCGTGATGCCGAACTGCTGCAGGAAGATCATGGCCCTGCGCATGTCGCGCTTCTCATAGACCTGACCGGCGATCTCCCGCGCCTTGCGCTCGCTGATGCCTTTGATCTCCGCCAGCCGTTCCGGCTCCTCCTCGATAATCCGGAACGTATCCGCGCGGAACCGCCGCACAATCCGGGCCGCCAGCGCGGCGCCGACGCCGCGGATCGCCCCCGAGCCCAGATACCGCTCCGCCGACTCCTCGTCCTCCGGCGCTTTGACCGTGCAGGATTCGATTTTGAACTGCTCCCCGTAGGAGGGGTGCGTTATGTACTGGCCCTGCAGCTCGACCTTTTCGCCCTCGCCGACGTAGGTGAGCGTCCCCACGCAGGTGACCTCGTCCTCCCCGGACGCCAGCACCATCACCGTGTAGCCGTTGTCGCCGTTGCGGTAGATAATATGGTCAATATAGCCTTCCAGTTTCTCCATGCCTTTTTCTTTCGCCGCCTTCTGCAAGAATGATAGAAAAAGGCTGCTGCAAAATTTCGGTTTCTATTCTGCAACAGCCCCGATTCAGTCTTCGATTGATTTGCCGTTGTTTGCGGTCAGCTCCACGAACTTGCCGGTGCCCACCGCCACCACGGTCATCGGATCCTCCGCCGTCATCGTGTTGATGCCGGTGCGGGCCTCGATCAGCTCCTCCAGCCCGGACAGCAGCGCCCCGCCTCCGGTGAGGACGATCCCGCGGTCGACCACGTCAGCCGCCAGCTCCGGCGGCGTGCGCTCCAGCACGCTGTGCACCGCGTCCACGATCTGCGAGGTCACTTCCTTGAGCGCGTCGCGCGTATCCTCGGAGGTCACGCGGATCGTCTTGGGCAGGCCGGTCACGATGTCCCGTCCCTTGACCTCCAGCACCTTCGGCTCCGGCTTTTCAAAGGCCGTGCCGATCGTGATCTTGATCTCCTCCGCGGTCTGCTCGCCGATCATCAGGCCGTATTTCTTGCGCACATATTTGACGATGGCGTCGTCAAAGTCGTCCCCCGCCACCTTGATCGAGGTGCTGACGACGATCCCCTCGAGCGAAATCACCGCCACGTCGCAGGTGCCGCCCCCGATGTCCACGATCATGTTGCCGCACGGCCGCGAAATGTCAATCCCGGCTCCGATGGCCGCCGCAATCGGCTCCTCGATGATGTGCACCTCCCGGGCGCCCGCCTGGTAGGTCGCGTCCTCCACCGCCTTCTTTTCGACTTCGGTGACGCTGCTCGGCACGCAGATGCTGACCCGCGGCTTGCGGAACGACATCCTGCCGATCGCTTTCTGGATGAAATATTTGAGCATCTGCTCCGTGACCGTGTAATCCGAGATCACGCCCTTGCGCATCGGGCGCACAGCCACGATATTGCCCGGCGTGCGGCCCAGCATCAGGCGGGCCTCCTCGCCGATCGCTTTTATTTTATTGGTGTCTCTGTCGTAAGCCACGACGGAAGGCTCTTTCAGCACAACACCCTTTCCTCTGACATAAACTAAAATACTGGCTGTGCCAAGGTCGATTCCGACGTCTGTAGCTGCCATCCCTTATACTCCTTTCCATCCGGCATCCCGGACCGCGTCCGCAGCGCGCAGCGTCCCTGCAGCGCCGTTTCCCGGCGTCCGGCCGCACGGCCTTCTGCCCCCGCAAACAGTATAATACAAAAAAACGGAAATTGGAATTTCTTTTTTTATTTGAAAGGATTTCTTAATGATCTTTCCGTTTTTTTTATAATATGGACATAATTTAAACACATTTTTTCTTTACACTGTAATCGTATCAGCGAGGAGCTGATATATTTCATAACTCACACTTGGCAGCCCCCACACGCTGCCAAGTACTCCCTCAAACATTGGCTTGTGCGGGACTTCCCGCACGGGCGAACATTTTCAACCCAAATTTTTCTCTTTCCTTGAAAAGTCTGACGCGAGTCAGACTTTTCTCATTTCTGGAAAATGCGGCAGTGCGCAGGGGCATCCCGCCAGTGACGAGCCGCCCGGGCTGGCAGAAAATCATCCCCGGTGCGGGATTTGCTGCTTTTAAAAATGCCCCGCTCCGCGCGGCGTCAGATACTTCGCCACATACTGTCCGGTGTAGGACTGCGGATTCTCCGCTACCTCCTCGGGAGTGCCGTACGCGATCACCGTGCCGCCGCGGTCGCCGCCCTCGGGGCCGATGTCGATGATGTAATCGGCGGTCTTGATCACGTCAAGGTTGTGCTCGATGACGATCACGGTATTGCCGCCCTCGGCAAGGCGGTGAAGGATTTCCACCAGCTTGTGGACGTCCGCGAAATGCAGGCCGGTCGTCGGCTCGTCGAGGATGTAGACGGTCCTGCCGGTGCTGCGGCGGCTCAGCTCGGTCGCCAGCTTGATACGCTGCGCCTCGCCCCCGGAGAGCGTGGTAGAGGGCTGACCCAGTCGGATGTAGGACAGGCCGACGTCGTACAGCGTCTCGATCTTGCGGCGGATTGAGGGAATGTGCTCAAAAAATCCAAGCGCCTCCTCCACCGTCATATCCAGCACGTCATAGATGCTTTTTCCTTTATATTTTACCTCCAGCGTCTCCCGGTTGTAGCGTTTGCCGTGGCAGACCTCGCACGGAACGTACACGTCCGGCAGGAAGTGCATCTCAATCTTAATGATGCCGTCGCCGGAACAGGCCTCACAGCGCCCGCCCTTGACGTTAAAACTGAAACGTCCTTTTTTGTAGCCGCGCGCCTTGGCGTCCGCCGTGGCCGCAAACAGGTCGCGGATCTGGTCGAACACGCCCGTGTACGTGGCCGGGTTGGAGCGCGGCGTGCGCCCGATCGGCGACTGGTCGATGTTGATCACCTTGTCCAGCTGCTCAAGCCCGATCATCTCCGTGTGCCGCCCCGGAATGGTCCGCGCGCGGTTCAGATCCCGGGCCAGGCGCTTGTAGAGAATCTCGTTCACCAGCGAGCTCTTGCCGGAGCCGGAGACGCCGGTCACGCAGGTCATGACGCCCAGCGGGAAGCGCACGTCAATTTTCTTGAGGTTATTCTCCTGCGCCCCGCGCACCTCCAGCCAGCCGGTCGGCTGCCGCCGCACCGCGGGCACCGGAATGCTGAGCCGGCCGCCCAGGTAGGCCCCCGTCACCGAGGCTTCCGTATCGATCACGTCCTGCACCGAGCCGGCCGCCACTACCTCGCCGCCATGCTCGCCGGCGCCGGGGCCGATGTCCACCAGGTAATCCGCGGCGTACATGGTTTCCTCGTCGTGCTCCACTACAATGAGAGTATTTCCCAGATCGCGCAGATTATTCAAAGTCGCCAGCAGCTTGCCGTTGTCTCTCTGGTGAAGTCCGATGCTGGGCTCGTCGAGGATATAGGCGACCCCCACCAGACCGGAACCGATCTGCGTCGCCAGCCGGATCCGCTGGGCCTCGCCGCCCGAAAGCGTGCCAGTGGCGCGGGCCAGGCTCAGATACTCCAGTCCCACGTCCACAAGGAAGCGCACGCGGGCCCGTATCTCCTTCAAAACCTGATGACCGATCAGTTCCTGCTGCTTCGTCAGCTCCATCTGCTCCAGAAATACCTGCAGGTCGCCGACGGACATGGAAGTGATCTCATGAATATTTTTCCCGCACACCGTCACCGCCAGCGCGGATTTCTTCAGCCGCTGGCCGCCGCAGGTCTTGCACGGGGTAATCCGCATGAAGCTCTCATATTCCTGCTTCATGATCTCAGAGGCGGTCTCGCGGTATCTGCGCTCCACGTTGCGGATCAGGCCCTCGAAAGCCACGTCGTAGACGCCCACGCCGCGCTGCCCCTTGTAATGAACCTTGACCTCATGCCCGCCTGTCCCGTAAATCAGGACATCCTGCACCGACTGCGGCAGCTGCGCAAACGGCGTCGTCAGGTCAAAGTGATATTCCTTCGCCAGCGCGTCCAGAATCGCCCGCGTAAAGCTGCCCTTGTCCGTGCAGGACTGCCAGCCGAGCACCGTGATCGCCCCGTCCATAATGCTCAGGGAACGGTCCGGAATCATCAGATCTATGTCAAATTCCATCTTGTAGCCGAGGCCGTAGCAGTCCGGGCAGGCGCCGAACGGATTGTTGAACGAAAAGCTGCGCGGCTCGATCTCGTCAATGCTGATGCCGCAGTCCGGGCAGGAAAAGCTCTGGCTGAAGCTCAGCGTCTCGCCGCCCTGCACATCCACCAGCGCCAGCCCATTCGACAGCTGCATCACCGTCTCCAGTGAGTCCGTCAGGCGCTTTTCGATGCCGGCCTTGACGACCAGACGGTCCACCACAATCTCGATGTTGTGCTTGATGTTTTTGTCCAGCCGGATTTCCTCCGACAGCTCGTACATGCTTCCGTCGATCCGCACCCGCACATAGCCGCTGCGGCGCGCCTGGTCCAGCAGCTTCACATGCTCGCCCTTGCGCCCGCGGACCACCGGCGCCAGCACCTGCAGGCGCGTGCGCTCCGGAAGCTCCATGATCTGATCCACAATCTGGTCGATGCTCTGCTTTTTGATCTCCTTGCCGCATTTCGGGCAGTGCGGAATACCGATGCGCGCGTAAAGCAGGCGGAAATAATCATAAATCTCCGTCACCGTCCCCACGGTCGAACGCGGATTGCGGTTGGTCGACTTCTGGTCGATCGAAATCGCCGGCGGCAGGCCCTCGATGCTCTCCACATCCGGTTTCTCCATCTGCCCCAGAAACTGCCTCGCGTAGGAGGACAGCGATTCCATGTACCTGCGCTGCCCCTCCGCGTAAATCGTGTCGAACGCCAGCGACGACTTCCCGGAACCGGATAAGCCGGTCAGAACCACGAGCTGATTCCGGGGGATATCGATGTCGATGTTTTTCAGATTGTGCTCATTGGCCCCCCTGATCCGGATGTACTGTCTTTTGTCCCTGTTTGCTTCCATATATTTTCCCATTCTTTCTTTCGTCTGAGATTTTATTTTTGTGCTTTTTGCTTTTGCTGCTGCTTTTTCGCTTTTCAGTTGTTTTACGCTTTCGCTTTTGTTTTCGCTTTCAACCGTTTTGTACTTTTTCAGCTATTTTACACTTTCACTGCCGCTTTTCACTTTCAGCTGTTCTGCGCTTTTGCTGCTGCTTTTACTGCTGCTTTTCGTCTTTCAGTTGATCTATGCTTTTATTACTACTTTTTCTGATACTTGCGGCGAATCACCAGTTCGTACACAATCATAATTGCGATTACCCAGACAAGGCACCCGATAACAGTGAGAAAAATGACAGGCGAATTCTGTCCGTCCAGCAGCGGAAGGCCCAGCAAAATAAAAACCAGACCGGCCACAACCCACAGCTTTCCCATCGCATGGTTGTATTTTCTGACGTCCGTCACCTCAAACATTTTTGCATTCGCCCAAAATCCGGCCGGCTTTTTGCCCGCAAAAGCAGAAATTCCAAATCCAATAAACAGACACCCGACCAGCGCCCATATTATAAATGCAGCCATCCTTTTCTCCTTTCCGCGGCCTTCACGCCGCTGTCACCTGCAGCTGTCATCTGTACATCAAAGATCCGCAGCAAACCGACGAAATATCCGGCCCGCTGCACCGGTTTTCCACCTGTATCCAGCAAAAGAGGTCTCGGCAAACCGATGAAATATCCGGCCTGCTGCGCTTCGGCCTACTCTAAGCTGTTCAGATGTTTCTTCAATTCGATCATACGGTCACGCAGCTCTGCCGCCGTCTCGAAATCCAGCTCCGAAGCCGCCTTTTTCATCTGCTTCTGCACGTCCGCCACCAGCTTTTCCAGTTCTTCGCGACTCATCGACTCCGGATCCTTCTCCAGCTTCTGTTCCTCCTTGGCGATGGCCTTGGAGATGCTGATCAGCTCACGCACCGCCTTTTTAATCGTCTGCGGCGTAATCCCGTGCTCCTGGTTGTACTGTTCCTGTATCGCCCGGCGGCGCTGCGTCTCGTCGATCGCCGTCCGCATCGAATCCGTAACCGTATCCGCATACATAATCACATGCCCCTGCGCGTTGCGGGCCGCGCGCCCGATCGTCTGAATCAGCGAAACGGACGAGCGCAGAAAGCCTTCCTTGTCCGCATCGAGAATCGCCACCAGCGAAATCTCCGGAATGTCCAGGCCCTCGCGCAGCAGGTTGATGCCGACCAGCACGTCGAACACATCCAGACGCATATCGCGGATGATCTCCGTCCGCTCCAGCGCGTCGATGTCCGAGTGCAGATAGCGCACGCGGATGCCGACCTCCTTCATGTACTCCGTCAAATCCTCCGCCATGCGCTTGGTCAGCGTCGTCACCAGAACCTTGTTGCCGGCGGCCGTCTCCTGATTGATCTCTCCGATCAGGTCATCGATCTGTCCCTCCACGGGCCGTACCTCGACCCGCGGATCCAGCAGGCCGGTCGGCCGGATAATCTGCTCGGCGCGCAGCAGCTCATGCTCTTCTTCGTATTCGCCCGGCGTCGCCGACACAAACAATACCTGATCGATCTTGCTCTCAAACTCCTGAAAATTCAGCGGACGGTTGTCCTTGGCCGACGGCAGGCGGAACCCGTAATCCACCAGCGTCGTCTTGCGCGACTGATCGCCCGCAAACATACCGCGCACCTGCGGAATCGTCATGTGCGACTCATCGATGATCAGCAGAAAATCGTCGCCAAAATAATCGATCAGCGTGTGCGGCGTCGCTCCTGCCGGCAGGCCCGCCAGATGGCGGGAATAATTCTCGATGCCGGAACAGAATCCGGTTTCCCGCAGCATCTCAATATCGTAATTAGTCCGCTCCGCAATCCGCTGCGCCTCCAGCAGCTTGTCCTCGCTCTTGAAATACGCTACGCGCTCCGCAAGTTCCTCCTCGATCGCCTTCGCCGCCGCCAGAATCTTCTCCATCGGCACCACATAATGCGACGCCGGGAACACCGCGATAAAATCAAGCCCCCTGCGAATCTCCCCGGTCAGCACGTCGACCTCGGTGATGCGGTCGATTTCATCCCCGAAAAACTCCACCCGGTACGCATAATCGTCCGCATCCGCCGGGAAAATTTCCAGCACATCCCCATGCACGCGGAACGTGCCTCGGTGAAAATCCATCTCATTCCGGTCATACTGGATGTCGATCAGGGTGCGCAGAATCTCATCCCGGTCACGCTCCTGCCCCTGCCGCAGGTAGAGCACCAGCTCCTTATAGTCCTCCGGGCTGCCGATTCCATAAATGCAGGACACGCTCGACACAATAACCACATCCCGGCGCTCGACCAGCGACGCCGTCGCCGAAAGCCGCAGCTTGTCGATCTCGTCGTTGATCGACGAATCCTTGGCAATATAAGTATCCGAGGACGGCACGTAGGCCTCCGGCTGGTAATAATCATAGTAGGAAACAAAATACTCCACTGCGTTCTCCGGGAAGAACTCCTTGAACTCCCCGTAGAGCTGCGCCGCGAGCGTCTTATTGTGCGCAAGTACCAAAGTCGGCTTGTTCAGCGCCTGAATCACGTTCGCCATCGTGAACGTCTTGCCGGAGCCCGTGGCACCCAGTAAAGTCTGGCATTGATTGCCTTCCTTGAATCCCTGAACCAGCTTTTCGATGGCCTGCGGCTGGTCGCCGGTGGGCTGGTATTCGCTGTGTAAAATAAATCTGCTTTGTGCGTTTTGCACAAAAGTCACCTCCGAAGCTCATAACAAAAAAGTTCGCCTATTAGGCAGAAATTCGTAAAAGACAAAAATTTCGCCCTGCCTAATAGACGAACTTTTTCATTTTTACGAATGAAAGTCACTAAAACCTCTTTTTCCAAACGCCGCAACACCAGATAATATGACTTACATGAAGTTCACCTGCTTGCAGGAGTGAACTTCGTAAGTCAGCGACAGAATCGAAGATTCTGGAGTCTCAGGCGGAAACGGCATCACGAAAGGTCACTAGAGAGTATAACATAAACAAAATAAAAAGTATAGATGTTTTGCAGAACATTTGTTCTTTTCATTCATCTATACTTTTTATGCTGCTTTCTGTATGCTCCATAGTATTTCTGTCTTGTCTTATGACAATTTCTATTTGAGATAATCCTCAACCGGAATGACCACATCTATGAGCTCTGTTCTTAGTTTGTCCTCTGTCTCATGCGATGGTATTACTTCATCAATAAACGGCTGCAATTCATCCACACAATCTGCTATAATGCCTCTATTATCGCCGTACACATCCATAGTAATCAATTCCTTTGCGTGTCCCATTAACTTAGATATTGCTTTAGGGTTAAAATTGTTCTTTAACAGAAGCGTACAAAATGTACTGCGCAAGTCATGCCACCTGATATCCGGCAGTCCATTTTCCGATAATAACTTTTTATAATACTTCCAATGAAAGTCTTTGCTTCTTGGTTTTCCATAATTGGAACAACAAATATAGTCTGAATCCAAAAACTGGCTATTCCTGCGGCTACGATTCTTTTCATATATCTTCCGCTGTTCCAGTATGGCTTCAAATACATAATCCGGAATCGGTAATGTTCGGTAGCTGGATGGCGTTTTCAACCGCACTTCCTGGCGTCCGCACATTTTCCTGGGAGAATCCTCTTTTTTTGAATTGATTCTGGTTCCCAACTGCCTTTGAACAGTCAGCGTTCGATTGATATAATCAATATCCGAGTATTTTACACCGTTAATCTCGCATCTGCGCAGTCCCATCAATACATTGAGCAATATCTGCATATGAATCGGCGTGTTCCTGCTGGCTTCCAGAAGAATCTGTATCTGCTCCAAAGACAGCGTTTTCTGCGTATCGATATTCCGGGTATGGTACTGCTTTTTCTCCACTTTCTTCGGCAGGTTGATTCCCTCTGCCGGATTTACGGAAATAATTTTTTTATCTACCGCATAGCGCATGGAGACATTCATTACAGTTTTTACCAGCCTTGCCACCGATATAGAATACTCCGTTTTCACGTTATACAGCTTCTGCACATCGCCGCGGGTAATGTCACCCATCTGTCTGCTTCCAAGTATTGGAATAATATGGAGATGCACAATACCGGAATACGTTTTATACGTCTCATTGCTTCCGACACGATTCCTGATATCTTCCTCCACCCAAAACTCCATAAACTCTTTTACCCGGATGTTCGCATAAACCACATAAGTTCCTGAATAAAGCTCTCCTACCGTTTTATCCCTGGCTGCATTCGCTTCTTTTTCCGTCTCAAATCCTGCTTTCTGCTGTGTCCGTACCGTTCCATCCATATATTTCAGGAATACCCGATATCCATACTTCCCCTTGATCATCAGGACATTCGATACTTCCCACTCTACATAACGCTGAAGGCTTAAATCAAACTTCATCTCACACCTCTGTCAGACCACCGGCACAAACGCTCGATTCATAAACGCCAGTATATTCTCGTTTTCATCCATCACATCACAGTAATATTCAAATGTAGTATGGACCGATCCATGCCCCAACAGGGCCGATATCTTGATAATCGGCACTTCCATCTCAAGCAGGATGGTCGCATACATATGGCGAAGTCCGTGAACCGTCACATGGGGCAGCCCATTCCTGCTGCACAGTTTCGTCAATGCAGTGTTCAAAGCAGTAATACTGTGGAACCTGCCATTTTCCTGACAACAAATATAATCCCGGTCCCAATAACCGTCCCCATATTTCAACTTGTTATTTCCCACAAACTGCCGGCGTTTTCTTACTTCCCGCATCACGGTCTCCGGAACCCTGAGAGTTCTGTAACTGTTTGGCGTTTTGGGCTGCCGTTCAATAAGACCGTACTGTTCAATCTTACTTCCGCTGCCTTTTTTAATGACCGGGTTCGATACGATCTGACGGCTGATATAGACCGTGCTTCTTTCAAAATCAAAGTCGCTAAATTTCAGCCCCATGATCTCCCCTTTGCGAAGTCCGCAGAATAACCCCAGTAAAATCTCAAGATACCAATTGCTCTGTGCGGCTGCTTGCAGCAATACTTTTGTATTTTCTTTTCCCAACACAGTAACCTTTGGTTTCGCTCTCTTATAAGGCCTTGTCTCTGCCACCGGATTTGTTTTGAGATATCCGGCAATCACTGCCTCTTTCAAGGCAAGATTCAGTATTTCCCTGCCCTTATTTCCTGCAGATGCACTTGCACGTGCCACGTTAGTCAACAGGGAGTCTAAGTATTCCGCATTCACGTATTTAACTTTAATGTCATAGTCCATTTGCGGCAGGAGCAAATCGTAGACCACATACGCACCAACCATACGAGTCGTAGCTTCGATTCTCTGGGAAAACACATCCTCAAACCAGTAGATCAAATAGTCCCGGAACATGATCTCCGTGTTCACCTTGTTGGCAATTTGATAGCTGCGGTATGCTTTCTTAAATTCAGCCTCGTATTTATCATAGCTTCTATCCGCTTCTCTGCTGGTCGCAAACCCACCCTTTTTGCTGTATTTTATTGTTCCATCGCTCTGCAGTACCTTGATCCGATGATACCATGAATTATTTTCAAAAAAGGATTTGCTTTTTTGTGGACTGTCTTTCTTCAACTGCCTCACCTTCCTCAACTGATTCTATCCAGCCAGCTGTCAAAAGATTGTCTGGGCACTCTGAAAAGTCTTCCAATCTTGATTACGCGGAACGGCTCCTGTTTTTTATATACCTCATCCAGCCAGGTATATGCCTTACTTCTGCCGATTCCAAGCAGGGTCTGAATATCTTCTACACTATATACCTTTTTCCCATTTTCCAGAGATTCCATCACATCCACCTCCCGCAAAGAAAGCGGCTGATACGCTTATACTACAGCTTCAGCCGCTCTTCGTCCATGATGCCGATTATTTGAATCGCATCATTCATAGAAATATTTCTTCTGCAAAACTCTTTAATATATGTAGATACCCTTCTTCCTTTAAAATTTATCACATAAAAACAGTCATATCGGAAAATACTTCGTCATTCCGGTTCTCCCCGATATGACTGATCATTCCGTCATATTTGCCACGCCCCCTGCCGGCAGGGATACAGCAGGCCGCCCCTGGCAGGGCTGTCATAACTCCGCAGCGCCGCTTTTCCCGTGCGCCGCAGGGCTCCTCCTCCAGTCTGTGGGAGGTTGTGAAAAAGTATCATTATCCCTCTGTGCTGTCATCGCGCCTGATCTGCCACATCAGGTCTAAAACAACCGTATACTGCTCCTGCATACCTCCATTTTCAATCCCTCCCTGCGGGCTGCCATCTTCGCGCCGGGTTTTACATCGCTATCGCACAGATTACGTACCTGCTATACCGTGTATTCAATTGTCAATGTGCAAAGAGCTGAAAGCCGTGTATTTATACTTGCTTTATGGGACGCTTGAAGCATACCACGACAAAGTTGTTATAAAAACGCCTTTCAATAATATAGGCACTGAATACATGAATTTGTCACCCTCCTGTCAAAACTTTTTTAATTTTGTTCCAGCGCTTGGAAACAGAATTACGGGAGCATTCCCACATTCTGGCGACATCCGCCTGTCGGTATCCTTCTTCTATGATCAGCGTAAGCAGCTCAATATCTTTTCCCGGAAGCATATCCAGTCTCCGATACAATTTCTCATCCTCAATCTCATACAGCCAGGCATACCTGCCGGAAAACTTTGGTTCTTCAAACTCTGTCACCAGTTTCCGATATCTGCGAATCAAAAGTCCCCTGTCCTCCGGGAAATCGCCTTCATCTGGAAGATGCTGGTTGTGATGTGCGTAAACCCACCTGCTGCAAAACCATCTCCAGTCAAATTCCTTCATCCTGTCAATCGCCGCTTCATCCATTCCTAAAGCGGTATATTCTTCCTGCAGCCGTTCCCATTCTTTATCAAACCTGCGTTTCTCACGCGCGTAATTAAAGCTCATTTTTCCTTCATCTTCATTCAATCAGTCCTAAGAGAATTTATTATGCTTTTCACAATACATCACTTACTGTATTTGAAAGTCATCCTAATCGAACCGCAGGTCACATAGCACAAGGTTTTATTGCAATCATGTTATAAGAAAACACCACTTATTTTCTGCAACAAAAAAGAATCCTTATAAACTACCGTTATAAGAATCCTTCCTGTATATTTTACCTGACAGCCGTTGCATGTCTCTTTATTTTTACTGAATTATGTTTTTCTTTCGCTGAACTTCATAAAGCCAAGTGATTTAACCTGTTTCTTTAGGCAAACCCGAATTTTCAAATAGCTCTTTGCAGACTCGTCAAAAAGATCTACCTTAATATCCCAATGATACTTTTTGCCGTATTGATTGATTTTCGCAAGGCCAATGCCTCTGCCTGGACCTTTCGTACTTTTCCCCTCTTCAAAAAACTTCATAAATTCCGATACAGAAATTTTCTCAATTTCATTCATAACCTCTATAATTAAATCCGAGTCCGTTTCCATGATTTTGATTGTTATTTCCTTTTTTCCCTTATCTAAAACTGCTTCGACTGCATTATCCCATAAAATTCCTGCTGTTTCGATCAAAACATATTGCGGCACCGGAAACGTATTCTTATTGACTACAATCTCATAGTTTACTCTTATACCCTGCGCTTCTGCCTGCAGCATTTTGCCATATAAAAAACCGGCCAATATTGTATTGCCGCAGCTCAGCAGCCCGGACATCCTGTTGCTTTCCACTATCTCCTGATAATATGACCTGTAGTTATTGCTTTCACCCACATACTGGAAACTGCTCAGAGCCTGCAGATGATTCTGAAATTCATGCTGATTCGCCCGGATGTGCTGCAGCAATCGCTGAAATGATTCATAGTACAATTTATAAGCGAGCAAATCCTGTTCTTTTTCATACAGTTTTTCCTTTTCCATGATCCAGCCATACCAGGCAATGCACATAACATTGCATAAAACTGCGAGACACAGGTAACCCACTCCGGAAATGTCAGAAAAAAAACCTGGCTCTACCAGATTGTATATAATAGCTGTACTGCATATGGTAATCAATAATCCGGTAAGCCACTCTCTTTGTATAATGCATGGTTTCATCCGGGCAAACCCTATCCATTTTTCAAACATAAACAGTGCCACCAATACAAACAGATTCAAAATTATTGATGTGGGAATACGCTTTTTCGTACAGATGTGGAACAGCAAAGCAGGGAATAACGAAAGAAGCTGGAAAATGAATAAGCTGATAAGGGCCATTTCAAAATGAAAGATTTGCGATTTAACAGAGACGTCAAACGTTCCGAAGCAGTACAGCGCCAGAGAAAAATAGATCAGCACCATGCTCCATCTTGGGATATTATATGTATCGATCAGCCCAATCCCCAGGGCATCCACGCATATAATGGCTGCAGTCCAGACGTCCGTTCTGAATTGTTTTTCGTGCCAGCAATGCAGGCAAAACAACAGTTCTATCAGCTCAAGAATATGGTCAAAAATTACCTTTAACATACAATGATCTCTTAAGTGCTTTACAGTATGCTATACCAAGTTCTACCGGGTCTTTCACATACCTTAATCTTATGTATCGGTTAATCATATCTACATTATCTATATACATTCTGTTGATAAGCGTATGCCGGTTGCATTGTACAATGTCTGCGCAGTCTGCCTCATCCAAAAAAGCTTTTATTGTTTTGTAAGGTATTTCAAGGATTTCTTTTTTCAGATAGATTTTCATGAAGTGGTGTCTCACCTGAATATAGATGATTTCTTTCACACGCACAGAATATAGTATGCCGTCTTTTCTCAAATATAATATTTTGTCTTCCTCAGTCCCTGCACGAAATTGAAGTGCCTCATCAAGGAGGCTCCGCAGCCGCCGCGGTGAGAACGGTTTTTCAAGATACCCGAAACAATGGATATTCCGGTAAGCGTATAGTTCCGGATCGGCCAACGCCGTTATAAATATTATTGGTGTAAACTGATACTTTGACACGCAGCGAATGCGTTTCGCAAACTCAATTCCGGACGTATCTCCCATAACGCCAGGATTTAAAATGATATCGACTAAGAATACATCAATCGTCATCTCCATGGCATATTGATATGCATCTTTTATTGCTGCTGTCTTGATAACTCTCACTTTATACGGCAGATCCATTGCTGCATTCTCAATTGTCTCCATCGTCTGCACCTTATCTTCAAGAATCAATATCCTCTTTTCCATCGTTTCCCTCATATTTAAAGCTGACAAGTTCATGGCTTTTTATTACATATTGCAAAAGGCGATTTTGCAATTTCTGATCAAATGTTTCCCAGATTGCGTTCAGTCTGCTCGTACAATACATGTCCCTCTTTAAGAGCAGCATTGGTGAATACCCTAAATTTATATACAATGATGTCAGAATTCCCGCGTCCTCATCCGCTTCTCCCTTTTCCAGCCTGCGATAGCGCTTTATATTAACGTCCAGGATATCAGCCATCTGAACCTGCGTAAGATTTTCTATTTCTCTTATCATTGCCCATAGTGAGTAATTTCGATCTTTATGTAAAAGGCATCTTACTATCTTAAATATTTTATCCAAACCATCTGTCTCTGGTCCAAGGTTACTCACAATGCGAATTCCCTGATCCACGATCCACAGAACCGCTTCAAAGAATGCCTGCTTTGAGGTACCGTCGTTATCAGGAAAGTGGTCAAAATACGTATCAAAAATACCTATTTGCTGGGATTCCCCTGTAATCAGCCAATGCGCATCACCACCTTTGTCCTGAAAATGCAGCAGACTGCTCTTGGAGATTATTTTCATGCCAGATTCCAATTTACTATAGTGAGCCTGCGTAACATTCAAAAAAATTCCCATTTGATGCTGACTGAGCCGCATCTTTTTTCTGTATTCAGCAAGCCTTGCCACTACATCCGCATATGCTTCATTGTTCCTGTTCATATAGATATCTTTCAAGCCCATATATAAATATTAGTCCATCTCTATATTCCTTTTAATACCCTGTTTGTGAATAGATGTTGCAAACAGGAACACTAGAGGAATTTCCCTAACAGAAATATTGCAGGAAAGCAGCATACAAATGACAGATTGCATGAAAGTTAAGTCGTTCCATCCTGCCGGTAAGCTTAAAACCAATAGCGGCAGGTCATCCACGAAATCCATAGTTCCATGAAAAACTGGCGTCTCTCCCCCTCCCCTGGCAGTCAAGGGGGAAAGGCACAGAATGCCTTTCCCCCGACACAGAAGGATAATCCGCGAACCTCCTGTCAAGGGGCTTTCGCGGCATATCCTCGCAGCTGCGCCTGCTGCGGTATTCCACGTTCCCCTTGACAGCGGTTCCGCTCCCTTTACGAAGCATATGGGTTATCAGATTTCTTTTGTAATAATCAGCTTACCTTCTTCACAATTTACAGAAATATGAGTATTCAGATCAAAGCCATACTCCTGCAGCCATTTCCCTTTTAGCCTAATAGCTGGAACCGCTTCATATCGGTATCCACTCTGGGCACATACTTTTAATTTACGACATTTCTTATCCATTTTCCCTCCGACTAAATCTTTTCTGTTTTTCTCACATCATTTTCAAAACCTCTCCCCCGGCGTTATAAGAACTTTCCACTTCTTATATGAAATTTCATATCATGATTCCTCTCCTTACTACCATCGCCAAACCACGCAGCACTTTTCTCTTTTTCTTTGTACTCTCTAAATAATTTCATCGCTTTACTTTTTGCTATTCGCCCCGACCTATTGGTAATAGCATTAAATTCTTTTTCGCCCCAGCAATTGAATACTACATCCCCTCCCTTATAGTAATTTTCCCTCGCAAGTAATCTAAATTCTTCATAACATAATGTTTTTGCGCTTGCCATCTCTTTTCATCCTTTCCGTATAACCCGGCGAATCTTTGCTTTTGTAGACACTATGTCTACGCCATTATCTTATCATATTGTAGCCGTTCTGTCAACATTTATTTTGAAAAATATTGCTCTTGCGGGACAAACATGATATAATTTTTATTAAGGGAGGAAATTAAACATATGAATGAAGTTGAACGTGAAAAATATCTGAAAATGATAGGGTGTCAGATCAAACAATTTCGTATCGCGCTTGGACTGTCCCAGGATGATCTCGCAAAAAAGTGCGGGTATACATCACGGAGTTCTATCAACAAAATTGAATTAGGGTTTCGTGACATTTCACAATCCAGCATTAAGGCCATAGCTGACGCTTTAGGCGTGTCCGTCAGTGATCTCCTTTGCCTAGATAAACCTGACGGCACAAACGTTCCTGACTCACCACGAAAAGAAATATCTTTGCCTGAATTTATTGAACAAAAATATGGGACATCTGTAAAGGACGCCTTTTCCTTATTTACACAGCTGGATGCCATTGATCAGGGGCGAATTATAGGCAATATGGAAATAATGCTTGAGCAAAAAAAGTACACGGGCAAAAAAGGGACTCCCTGATCTGGTTCAAAAACTCACTAATGTTTTCCCCAATTATTTATTTTCCTATAAAGTCAGGGCCACCGGCTTAGCCGATGGCCTGCTCTTCTCCCAGATGGGGGCTGTTACTGACTTGTTCCGTTAATGTTTTATGCAAAATCTCCGTTGAATTTTTCACACATTTTGTGATTTACGTGCGCCCCTATATCATTATTGTCTGCCATCTCATAAACCCAAGCGCCAGCTTCGCGGAAACTCAGGTTGTCTTTCTCATAAGTTTTTCCATTCTTTTCCACTAAGCAGACTTTGAATTTTCCGTTTGCCTTTTCTGTTATCCTGAACCCTTTGCCTCTCAGAGTTTTCATCTCTTTGCTCCTCCTCACCACTGTTCTCCGAACATCATTGCTTCCTGTTCCTTTTCTTCATTTTTCCAATCCCGGAACGTTTTTCTTGCGACGCTCTTTGTGATAGGTCCGAACATCTCAACATACATATCAAAGGTTTTCTTATCCCAACACTCAACTGCAACGTCCCCGCCACTGTTGTAATTCTCTTTTGCGTATGTAATAAATTCTTCGTAAGTCATCGCCTTTGCTTTTGCCATTTTACTTCATCCTCTCTGCCATTACAACGTCTCTCTGGTTTTTGTAGATTTGCTGTCTACACTTATATAATACCACATTGTAGATTTAATGTCAACATTTTTATTAAAAAGTTGATTTTGCGGAAACACTGTGATATAATTCACGGTGAAGGGGGAAGAACGCAGATGAACGAGAATCAACGCAAGAAATACCTGGCAATGATAGGAAACAGGATCAAGCAGCTTCGCATTGACCTGGGACTGTCACAAGATGAACTTTCAAAAAGAAGCGGATACGGATCGAGAAGCACGATAAACAAAATTGAGCTTGGAGTCAATGACGTTCCACTGTCAAAGATCAAGACAATCGCGGAGGCATTGGGCGTGACTGTTGGACAAATCCTATGTTGGGATGAATTTGACAGTTCCAACGATACCGAATCCTTTCAAAAAAAAGTATCTTTATATGAACGCATCGAGTTGGAACACGGAAAGCCTACACGGGAAGCAGTTTCTTTATTCGTCCAGCTCGACACACTGGATCAAGGACGCACAATCGGTCGCATGGAAAAAATGTTAGAAGATGAAAAATATAGCATTCAAAAAGAATCACCCAAAAGCAAGGCAATTTGATTTTCATGGATTTCGGTTCAAAATAGTTCAAGTTGGTTCAAGATAGACACAAGCGCACATCTCGTGTGGGACGGTGCCCCGTGTAAGCTCTGATAGTCTACCCCTATTATATAGAGGTTTTGCCATATAATCAGCTCTCAAACCGCCTTGCAATTTGCTATTGATCATGCTGATGCATTAACTTTAAATGACGTGCCCTTTCTCAAAATGCACCCGTTTTGACATTCCTCATGTCAAAACGGGTGTACTTAAGAATAATGCCAAAGGTTGATTCTATCGTCCTTTGTGATTTTTGGAGCAAACTGGTGTTTCAATATATCTTTTATATACTCGCTCCCTTTTATGCTTAAACGGCTCTACCCTCTGGCAATTTATCACAAATCTTATGTTAATTTTTGAGCTTTCACAAATTTTGAAACGCTCTCTTTAATTCATTCCCAGAACGGATTTGCTGGCTCTCCGTCTTTATACCTTGCAAAAATATAATATACTACAACTGCATCTGCTTCATCATATCCAATTGTCAAATAATATCCATCCAGAATCTTCCTAAACTCAAGCGATTTGTATGGGTAAGAACTATCATAATATACCTTGTTATTCTCAATCCAATATTCATGGCAAAATGCGCTTTCAGAGGTATCTTTATATGTAACATTCCCGTTTATATTCTGAAAAATACCATACTGATACTGGTTTGCCTCGTCATATTTATAATATACCCAATCTGCATAGCCACGCTCTGTCATATCCATCCGCAACCATTCTCCCGGAAGAATCTCCTTTAGATCATCATCTGTCTGCAGCAGAAAATCCTCCATATGATCCATCATATAATGATATCTTTCATTCTGGGAATCACGGTCAAAAAATTCATAGACAGCTTCTTCTGGTGTATCAATAATATCTATTTGCTCTTGTCTTTTCTTGCATTCCTCCATTTTATTCGTGGAATCTGCATAATCACCAATAAGTCTGAATTGATCATATGCGGCATAATAGTCCTCTTCTTCAAACAATTCCATGGCATTGTCATATATCGCCTTATTGTAAGGCTCTGTAATCTCCGAAAAGCCATTTGATGAAATGGTGAAGTTGTACTTTGAACTTCCGATATAGATGATACACCGCAAGTCATCACCGCAAAGCAGACAGTTCCATATCTGACTGTACGAATATGGTTGATCTTCAAACGAAAGAGACAAATCTCCGTTTGGAGCCTTACCTGTCAATGTATAATCAAATATATTGTCATCTATCTTAATTTTTAACGTTATTTCATCTTCATCGAAATATACAGCCTTTGTGCGTCCATATTCAAGAAGGCGGAAAGAAAAACTGTGCGAATCAATCATGTAATACATGTAGACCTTCAATTCAGAGCTTGTAGTAGCCGTGTTGCTAAAATCCCCAACTACATATGTCCTCACACATTCATCGCCAGTTGGATCCCCGAACTCGTCCACTGTCTGTTCCAAGGACCACTCTCCGACAGTATCAACAATGACAGCATCTTCGTCCGTTACATCCTTCGCATTGACCAGAGCGCCGAACAGGCACAGGCAGCTTATGATACAAATAAAAACAATTCGTCTCTTCAACATTATGATTCCTCCTTCTCCTTCACAGATTACTTATTTCCGGCATATTTATTTTGCATTCCCCACTATATCTCACCTTAAAAGGAAGGATGGAGATGAGTGCAGAACAGGAATACACAGCTTAGGAGCTCAGACGCTTTGGAAATATGGACTGCAGTAAAAGTTCTTACAAGAAAAGATTAGAAAAGGCTCATCGACTTTGGCTTGTCCATTATTCTTTTGTTAATAATTTAATCAGCGCAACCCCTATATGATTACTCGGACTTATAATAGAGTTAAGATTGGCAGCTATTGTTGTAAGATTAACCCCTATATCGATCAGCGACTTACCAATATAGCGATCATCAAAAGCGACATCCTCTTTACCATCTTCCTTAAATTGCTTTTTCAAAACTTTGACAGCCTTTTTTCTAGTTTCTTCAGTTTCTAAGGCAAGTATCAAGTCAATAAAATATTCCGCACGGAGCTGTAATATCTTACTGTTTAACTGTTTTTCTACATATGCGCCTTGTTCTTCAATAAAATTCTGTATTTCCAGATAAAGATTTGGATCAGGAATATTAAGCATAACTTTTTTTGTTATCTTGTCATATCTCGCATTTTCGGTCAATCTGGCTAATGCCAATTTCCAATTATACTGGATAGGATGAATCAGCTGATTTTTCACTTTAAGATTGCGAACCTTTTGCTGAGTGATTCCCAACTCACGACTAATTTTATAATCGGAACATTTACTGTAATCAATCGTTCCGTCCGCTCTCATATTCTCAGACACCAATTTCCTTATATAGAGATTAAACATCATCAGCTCAATATCTGATTTCGACATCTGTCCAAAGTTTGCGTTAAAAAAGCAATCTGCAATCTCATCAAATAATTCAGCTTTTTCTTCTTGGCTAAATGCTATATACTTCATCGTTCTGTCAAGGCATTCAATTCAGCCTGTTTTACCTCAATCTGAGACTTTAATGAGTCAATCCTTTTCTGTTCCTCTTCTGCATTTTGCTTGGAGGATTTCATTGAACCAATTCCAGCCCATATCGATAATAAGCCCATACATATCAAAAATACGTATACTTTCCGG
Source organism: uncultured Lachnospiraceae bacterium (assembly GCA_947630595.1). Classification (GTDB taxonomy): domain Bacteria; phylum Bacillota; class Clostridia; order Lachnospirales; family Lachnospiraceae; genus Choladousia. The sequence goes on from CANRIG010000016.1 coordinate 37,608, forward strand.
ATCCGAACAGATCCATAGGCTGTCCATTCAGGAAAAATACGGCTTCCTGCGATTCATGAACAATAAACTGAAAATTCGTGTTGAAGTCTTCTGCCGGGTGCTTCCATACAAAAGTGCTGTTGTCGCCTTCGTACTTCACAACCTGTTGTATTGGCATAATCTCACCCTTCATTTTTGTAGATTTGAAAAAAGGGATATATCAAAAGATGTACCTTTTGATAGCCTAATTTCATTTATTATATTATAGCATCAAAGGGTCTATAAATCAATGATTTCCCATGTACACAGACAACTAAATCTGCCGCGAGTTTGTCAATCACTTCACCCCTAACATAATAGCCAATATGCGTCTTACAAACGAAAAATGAGATGTATTTCCCGCTCTTCTCATATAAGAATATCTCAAAAAACAATATATGAGAAAAGGAGATATTCATTGACATGTAGAATTATAAACCCTACAATACGATTATAAATATTACTCTATGGAGGAAATGGTTATGAAAAAAAGAATTATTGGTATTTTATTAGCAACTTGCTTTATCACAATGCCAATTATTGCGAATGCAGAATTTGACTATTCAGAATTGGATGAAATGTCAGAAGATGAGCTGAATGATTTAAAAGATGAGATCATGACAAGATTGGGCATAAAATTTGATTATTCAGAACTAGATGAGATGTCAAAGAAAGAGTTAGAAGAATTGCAAGATGAAATCGCAACAAGGTTAGACTCGGATGATAAGACAGAAGATATGGAGTTAACAGTGGATAATTATAAAGATTATATTGCTGTACGTATAGATGTTCAAAATAACTCTGATGGTGCTCAAAAAGTAATTAATGAATTAGGAGAGCTTTTTGAAGATAAAATAAAAAGCAATTCTTATGTTGCAAATTGCTATAATACAGTGCATGTATCTGCAAGGGTGACAGGGGTTTCTACAAATTATAATTATAATAATGTTAAGTTATCTATACACTTCAATGGAAATTATTCAGATGTACATTGCAAAGAAGGAGAAAAAATTGTTCGTACTGACGATAATGAAATGGAAATGGATATCGAGATTGATACAAATATTTCTGGAAACGGCGGTATGGATCTAGACTATGATTTGCCAGAAAATCATTATACACAAGATAAGTTTATTGATTGTGATTGGCAGATAACTGAAATAAGCGGCACAATAACACCAATACGTTAATTAATTAAAGTTGAGTTTTTCAAAGAGCCTGGGCTATCCCAAAGATTGTATAAACCTCCAAAATGATGTAAGATAAAATTACACAGTTTGGAGGTTTTATTACAGTGACAATCTTCCCACATATCCGCTGTAACCCTTGAATATTTTTCCGTTTTGTGCTATTTTGTAAAAGTTGGGGAGCGGTGGCAAGCCCTCCCCGGTGTGTGTCGGCCGATCACTCGGCCTTTTCTTTTTTACCTTCTTGAAGCTCTTTGATCTTTTTCTTAGCCTCCTCGATATCTTTGCATCCATCAAGTATCATTTCGATCATCTGAAGAATTCCATCATACTGCCGATCTGTCATCTCTTCCATTCTGCTCTCCTTTACCCGCTTACCCGGTTATTACCAAATGCCCTTGCCTCATCTAATAATATTATTATAAACTATTTTTAGTTTATTGCCAATATTTATTTTAAACTTTTTATGGTTTATTTTTCCACGTATTTTATAATATTCCCAGGCTGCATATCGAGCAATTCGCAGAGTTGATCCAACGTTTTAATCCCGATCATCTCACCTTTGCGAAGTTTCTGCATGGCGGACTGGCTTATAATATTTTCCCTTAAAATACGCGTACTATTGTAGCCTGCCTCTTTCAACGTTTCGATCACATCTATCTTATATACCAGCATCGTTATACCCCTTTTTGTTATTTTAAATCCGTATTTATAAAATGTCAATAAAATAATCCAAAAAAAGTTTATTTTTCGTTTGGCATTAAACGGTTTATAGTTTGTAATAACGTTATAAAAGAAACGGAGGTATTCAAAATAGAAATGTGGCAGGTAGCATTGGTAAATAAATGGAACAGATTGAACAACTCGGCAGTTATGGGATATGAAGTAGCAAGGAAAGCCGGAGAAACCGCAGACTTCTTTAGAAATATCAAATGGATGTCTTGCGACAATTACTCAACAGATGATTCTACCACCTTAATTATCCATTCGATAAGTCATTATATCTTTCCCAATAATTAAATACAAATCATATATAAGTTACTGCATAGACCTCCCGCGGATGAAAATATCAAAGACAGTAGAAACTGTCAACGGTCAAGACGAGCGGCGAAAGAAGGCACATCAGATATTTATAAGGGAAGACATTGCTGCTCAAATTTCTGATGCCGCTGCAGCAGAGGCGGTATTTTCTTTAAAGCAGTATTCAAAAAATGCTCATCATATATCCAGTTCTGGAGCTCATTCTGTTCCAATATCAAAGGCATCCTGTCATGGACTGAGCTGACCGAACTGTTTGCTGCAGTAGTGATCACAATAAATCTCTCTTTTTCCTGGAACATATTGAAAAATCCTGCCATGTACAGCACCGGCTCGGTTTTACTTGTAAATAATACGCGGTTTTTGTCCTTATCCCATTCGTAAAATCCACACGCCGGGATGAAACAGCGTCTGTTCAATACACTGTCCCGGAACATCTTACGTTCCAAAACTGTTTCTGCCCTGGCGTTAATCAATAAGCCGTTTCCTTTATATTGAGGAAATCCCCAATACATTTTTTCCAGTTGCAGTTTCTGCGTCCGTCCTGTTATCACGGGTGCACGCTGGGATGGATTTATATCCCCACTATGGTTTAGCTCGTTATCAATTTGATGCACAAGCTTTTCGATTTCTCTTGCCGTATTATCATCAACATAATATCGCCCGCACATTGCTCTGCCTCCTGTATACAGATTAGTTTACCACCATTTCCCAGGTATTTTCACCCGGATGATAAATTAATACAAATTCACGCCGCACTCCCTCGATCTCCGCGCTGCAGACATATTTCTGGGCCATAATGCCGGCATAATTTTTCTCATCTCTCGACAAAAGCTGGATAGATTCAATTGTATGCAAAGCTCCCTCCTTATCTTCATATTTTAGCATCTTTGGAAAAGTTCGGCCTTTGGCAGTGAACCAGCAGCACACTGCTACCTTCCATCTATGGCCCATGATTGCTCTTTCCTGCAGTATTTCTTTTTGTGGTTCCAGTGAGAATCCCATATCATCACCCCTAGTCTATCTGAATTTTTGTATAATCCACAGTACGTTTTTCTTTGCTGATGCCACCACCCATATGGTCGATCTGGCTTCCAACAAAAGCCGCCCGTTTGATCGAATCTTTTCCATACCGTCTCCGTACAGCGTCCACCGTTCGGTCCAGTTTCTCCAGTTTTTCATAATTTGTTTTGTCAAACATATCCAGTTGCCGGATATTGATGCCATCTTTAATCCTGCTCGTATGGATGCCAAGATGCCGAATAGGCGTCCCGTCCCACAATTCATCGAACAACCGGCAGGCATAACGATGTATCTCGATCGTGATATCCGTCGCATTATACAGCGTCATTTGGTGGCCGAAATACTGCAGATCATAAGTCCGGATTCCCACTGCGACCACCTCTGCCTTTACACCAGCCGCCCTGAGTCGCGCTCCTACCGTCTCCGCCAGCGACAGCAGTACAAGTTTGGCAGTTGATGCATCCTTTACATCAAATGCAATTGTCGTACTGTTGCCATAACCTTTGTTGTCCGGCGGCACCGGCTGTACAACCGATACATCAATCCCATTGGCAAATCCCCATATAACTTCACCATGCTTTTTCAGATGCTGTTTTAAAAAACACGGGTCAGTCCCGGCCAAATCTCCAATAGTCCGAATACCCAGGTTCAACAATTTTTTCGCAGTCGCACGTCCCACAAAAAATAGGTCCGACACCGGCAGCGGCCACATTTTTGCCGGAATTTCTTCGCGCCAAAGCGTATGCACCATGTCCGGCTTCTGAAAATCGCTGGCCATTTTGGCCAACAGTTTGTTTTCCGAAATGCCAACATTCACAGTAAACCCCAATTCATCTCTTATCTGGTTACGGATACGGTTTGCAGCCACGAGTGGCTCTCCCCACAGACCCTGCGTACCGGTCATGTCTACAAAGGCCTCGTCGATGGAATACTGTTCTACATCTGGCGTATACTCCCTCAGTATTTCCATGAAGGCCTGCGAGCACTTTTCGTATAATCCATAATTAGGCGGCACGATCTTTAAGTGCGGGCACTTCTGTCTCGCCTCTACGATACTTTCTCCGGTCTGGATATGGTACTGCTTTGCCGGAATAGATTTTGCCAAGATAATTCCATGCCGCATTGCCATGTCCCCACCAACTGCAGCGACTTCCTCCCGTAAATCTACTTGTCCTCCTAAATGGTAGAGGCGATAAACCGCCTCCCAGGAAAGAAAGGCGGAATTGACGTCTATATGATATATAATTCTACTCAATCTTACATTCCCCCTTCGATTGCATTATATCGAACATTCGTTCGATTTGCAACAGGGAATTTATAGAAATGTGTTTTTGATGCTGATGAATAGATTTTCACGGAAATTTCGTCGGAATTTTCTGTGACACACAGAAAGCTGCCGGAAGATATCCGCCCGTTCGGAAGTTCTTCACAGCAGCTTAAATTTCACGCAAAAAACATCCGGTAGTTTCAGCCTTTCTTTCAGAACTGGGATATGGGGAGAGGTAATCTTCGACGTTTCTCACCTCTCCCTACTCAGAACTATTTGTTTCCTGACAGTCCGTCCATGTTTCAAAATCTCTAAACGCGGCTTTTCAGATAACTGACACAATGATGAGTCCAGTCCGTCTGGATAACATCAAAACCTTTATCTACCAGCCAGCCCCATCCCTTTCGGGGATCGTCCATCAGTGAGATATCATCGCTGTGCCCTGCTGACAGAGGTACTCTGCTGGAATATAACAGAGCATTCGCCCACAGAAACTTTCCCTTTTTATGCATTGCATCAATATAAGAATCCTGCACAACAGGGGAATTTTCACTTCTAAATACCAGTTCTGCGCCAGCGTACCGGATCTTCCTGCCCTCTATTTTGGATGATTCCCTGTCTTCTTCCATGAAAACCGGCATATAATCAACTGTGGGAGCATATCTTTCCACCAGTTCCAAAGATTTTTCTGACGGATCGCTTTTCAGCAGAATCTGATCAGACATATTATGCCTGTCAACCGCTTTCATTATATTCTCCACAATATGGATACATCTGTCCAGATTTAGAATGCATTTATTCTTATAATGCTCCAACACTTCGTCAAATGTATTCAGATGCAGAAAGGTTTCTTCCAGGTCCACATTACACAAACAAAGCCGCCGGATTTCTTCTGCGGTCAGCGTTTCAACCTTAAAATGGCGATCCAGATAAGCAGGTTCCATCCCTGTGTGAAAGACGAAAATTTCTCCGTCTGCGCTTTGAAACAAATCCATTTCCAGAATATCCGCCCCTTCTTTTAAAGCAATATCAAAAGCAGCGATCGTGTTCGGCGGAATATTCCCTCCTGCCGTTCCCCTGTGAGCGGCTACAAGGATTCCTTTCTCTTTTCTTAGCTCAGCTACTGATCTCATTTTTTATGGTCTCCTTTTTCTTTTTTGAAAAAGCTTCCTGATTGCATCCAGCCCGTTATACCTTCCAATCCACAACGCAAACGTAGAAATGATCATGAGGATCACTGTATAAACAAATGCCATAGCCTGCGCGTCTGTGGTCGCCGTCTCCTCTGTGGCCATCTTGATCGCAATACCCAACGGACGGAGCAATGGATGATACAGAAATACAGACAAACTGTACTCAGATAATAATCCATTAAAATTCAAAACAACAACCGACAGAACAACCGGCATAATGATCGGAATGATCACTTTTCGCATTGTATAAAAGGGTTTTGCACCCATGGCCTGTGCAGCTTCTTCCATATTCCCGTCAAATCCGATAAATGCCGCTCGGATCATTCTGTAAGAAAAAGGAATTTTAATAATAATATAGGCAAGCAGCATAATCATCGGAGTCGCCACCAGAACCTTACCGGCAATATTCCAGCGTGGCTCATCATAGGTCATCATCAGCCCCAGGGCGATCATTGTGTTCGGCAGAAGCCATGGAATCAGAATAAACGGTTCAAAAAGCTTATCCCATTTCCGCTTCATCTTTGTAACGATCCTTGCGACTGCGATACAAATCATCGCAACAGTCAGGGCTGCCAGCAAAGAATAAACGATACTAACTACGTACGGTTTATATGCTGAGGAAGAACGGAACAATTTTGCGTAATTTTCAAGAGTGAACGAATCCCGGCGAATCTGACCCGTTTTGATCGTCAGTCCATCAGTAAAGGAAAATACCAATACATTGATGATCGGAAGCATATAAATGACAAACATCACATATGCGACAATATGAGCGGCCACATTTGCCACCGGATTTTCAATTTTCTGTTTTTCCATCTTTGCTTTCGTCTTGGAAACAGAAATGAAATTTCCTTTCTTCTCAATCGTCTGCATGATAAACAGCAAAGCTGAGGTGGATATCCCCAGAATAATGGCCAGAAGCGCTGCAATATCACGTGATCCAGTCATATTTGAAAAGGTCATGATCATGGGATTGATCGTCTGAAAGCCAGGACCGCCTACGATCATTGGTCCTGCCATGGTACTTAGCGCATAGATAAATGTCAGGATAGTGATCGCAAAAATAGTCGGCTTCATGGTCGGCAGAACAATCTTAAAAAGGATCGTTCCAGCGGAGGCTCCCATGTTTTTTGCCGCTTCAATCGTATGATAATCCAGATTTCTCACAGCATTTGTTAAAAACATCATATGGTTTGATGTCGCTGAAAATGTCATGATGAATAATACGGCTCCAAAACCCACAAACCACTGAGGATTCATATTCGGAAAAATCTGCAGCAACAGTTTTGTAACAATGCCAGTCTGACCATACACAAACTTATATCCCGTAACAAGGACAACTCCTCCGTAAATCAGAGTCGACATAAATCCGATGCTCAATATCTTTGCGCCTCTGATATCAAAATATTCTGTGAACAGCACGATCAGAATACCTGAGATATTTACAGTGATAACAGAGGTGACAGCCAACAGAAAACTATTCTTCAGGCTGCCGATGGCTCTTGAAGATCTCATGATCTTATGAACGGCATCCAGAGAAAACTGGCCATCTTTCATAAAAGCCTTCAGAAGCAGATTCACATTCGGAAAGACAAGAAATGAAAGAATAAACCAAATCAGCGCAAATTTCAGCAAAAATCCCGGAACATTAAATGTTCCATCCTGCCATTTTATTTTTAGCTTCCTCATACACTCCACCTCCCCTAGAACTGCATGATATCCTGACGACCGATATACAGATTCACTTTCTCACCTTCTTTGTAGTACTTATATCCATCGTTCTTTTCAAGATACTTCACGGTTTGCCCCATACAGGAAAGGGTATATTTTGTCAGCACGCCGTTAAATTCCCGCTCCGTCACAATTCCTGTTATCTTCGCGTGGTCCGGTTTATATTCATCCACACATCTCTCGATCCTGACAAATCCCGTCTTCGCAATATCAAAATGAGAACCCAGCTGTTCATTGACAGAACTCAGGATCTCTTCTCCCAAACAGTTAATGTCCCCGATAAAATCACACACAAATTCACTTTCAGACTCGTTGTAGATCTCATATGGCGTCCCCACTTGTTCAATATAGCCATTATTGAAAACAGCGATCCTGTCAGACAATGTAAGTGCTTCCTCCTGATCGTGCGTGACATACAGCGTAGTGATTCCCAGCTCTTTTTGCAGACGTTTTAATTCAAGCCTCATATCAATCCGAAGTTTAGCGTCAAGATTGGACAGCGGCTCATCCAGACACAGAATACGTGGCTCCAGCACAATTGCTCTTGCAAGGGCTACTCTCTGTTGTTGCCCTCCCGACAAAGCAGAAACATTTTTCCGAAGCTGTTCGTCCGTAATTTTAATTTTTCCTGCAACCTCCCGTATTTTTCTGTCAATTTCCTGCTTTGGCAATTTTTTTACCTTCAATCCAAAAGCAATGTTATCGTATACAGTCATCGTAGGAAAAAGGGCATAGCTTTGAAAGACCATCCCGATATTTCTGTTCTCTACCGGAAGATTTGTGATGTCCTTACCATCGACAATTACTTTCCCTTTCGATGGGATGATAAATCCCACCAAAGCTCTCAATGAAGTGGTCTTTCCACATCCGCTGGGGCCCAGGAAGGTGAAAAACTCACCTTCCCGGATTTCCAGATTGAGATTATTCATCGCTATAAAGTCGCCGTATCTGATTTCAATATTCTCAAATTTAATCATGATCTTCTCCTTTGCGAATCATATACCATCAACCATCAATCAATCATCCATTCATCTTCTTCTGCGTTTTAATACTGAACAAACTCCAGCTCTGCCTTTTCCACCCATGCGTCAATATTTTCTGCGATAAATCCCCAGTCAAGATCCTGAGCTTTCAGACTCTCCATCAATCCTGATACGTCTTCGGAAACTCCTTCCAGAGCCTTTGCCTGACATGGTATCGTGCCAAAATTGTCGGACCATTCAAGCTGGATTTCCGCGCTTCCAAGCCAGTTGAGAAATTCCACACAAAGATCATAATTTTTTGTTCCTTTGGCAATTGCCACAGACTCCACAACAAACGGCTCACCAACCTCCGGGGTCATGATCTGGAACTGGTAATCACGCTCTTTCTGCTCCATAAGTACGCCAGAAGCCCAGTGCTCATCCATCGGATATGTTCCGTCGATCACTTCTCCGATAGAATCCTCCCCTTCTGCAATATTGTGTGCGTTTCCATAAATTGCCTTAGCAAGTTCCCATCCTTCGTCCGCGATCCCCAGCTCTCCTTCTTCATCCGGATAACGGCTGATGATACTTGCGTATACCGTTTTATCCGTTCCGCCTTCCAGTCCATGAAGCTGATATAAGCCTTTATATTTTTCGTGGGCAAGATCTGTCCAGTCAGAAGGCATATCCTCATAATCTGCGTTTCCGATGAGAAGAAGCGGCGTAGTACTGACAGGATAGTAGAATCCGTCTTTATCGATCAGGCTTTCGTCCACGCCGTCTGTCCAGTTCGGCTCCCATTTTTCCAAAAGATCCACCGCTTTCATTTTCTCGTACTCGATGCTATTCAGGCCAAAGACTACATCGCAGAGCGGATTATTTTTCTCTGCGATCATACGTTCTGTAACGGCTGAACCACCAAGATGAACAACCTGCAGATTAAAGCCATCCTCTGCCGCCCTGTTTGTCAGCCATTCGTCTCTTCCGTCAGTGCCGCTGTTCGTATAAACAACCAGAGCAGCGCTCTTATCCACTTCTTCTGCACAGACCGGGGAAATACCCATTGAAACGATCATTGTTCCGGTCAATACTGCTACTAATACCTTTTTCATTTCGTGTCCTCCTTACAAAATTAGGTAGTGTCAAAAGCTACCTGTTTTTTTGTTGCAAAATATAATAAAAACCTTGATTTTAAGGGAAATCTGCAAAAAG
>CANRIG010000017.1 GCA_947630595.1 uncultured Lachnospiraceae bacterium
GCAAAATATCAGAAATCTAATATCGAAAATTTAATGTCAGAAATCTAATATCAAAAATCCAATACCGGAAATCTAATATCGAAAATCAATATCAAAAATCTAATATCAGAAGTCTGATGCCGGAAATCCAATATCAAAAATCTAATATCAGAAATCTAATGCCGGAAATTCAATATCAAAAATCTAATATCGGAAATCTGCGACACTGCGACAAGTCTGCAGCCAAAATTAATGACCTGTGGTCTGCATATCTGCAGACAAAAAGGCAAAGCTTCGCCATCCCGGCCCGCCCTCATGCTGCCCGAATGGGGGATCCCATTATGACACCGTTCGGGAAAGCATTGCCTTCGGGCCCATACGTTCCCTCTCGGATTTATAAAACCTGTGCCGGCTAATCCTGATATCGGCTGAATCTATAACTGCCTTATATCAATCGGCTCTGTAACTATCAAATCCGTATCAGCTAAATCTGCATCGGCTGAATCTATAACTGCCCTGCACCAGCCGGCTTTGTAACTACCAAACCTGTATCAGCTAAACCTGCATCAACTGAATCTATAACTGCCCTATATCAGCCAAATCAGTAACCGCCAGACCTGTAACCATCAAATCTGTATCGAAATTCTCCTTTTCATGTGGACATGAACAGTAAAAATATGTTATTTTGCCACAATTTGTGGACAATTGTCACATCAAAAAAAACTCACACCGCATTTCAAGGAGATTAAAAACATTAAAACCAATTGCCGCTTCAGATTATAACTGCACCCAGAATTTTTACATTCCGATCCGCAGCCATCTTGCTTTCCTGACAGATCAGGCGGGCAGATGAAACATCTTTTTTCTCTATAAACAAAACCCCGTCGCAATCATTTAATTCTTCCAAAGCGGAAGCATCAAAGATCAATTGACGATAGTCTGAGAAAACAACGCCGTTTATTCCTTTCACAACCGCAGTGCTTACTGCTTTCGCATCCTGCGCTGCAATTGTGCCGGCTACCATAATATGAGGCAATCCCTCTTTAGGGGAAATCGCTGTCTTTACATTCTCTGACACAATTTTGATTTGCTCATCGTAAGGGACATTTGCATAAACCCCTTCTCCCAGCCGCTGGAACCAGCGGTCGAGAAAACCAAACAATCTCTTACTGTCGGCGGGCTCTATGACACGTCCCAGCAATCGCATGCCAAACTTGTTTTCAAAATTCTCTGTGCTGCGGATTTTATCCCTCATGAGGAACAATACAATCAAAACAAGTCCCGCCAGAAACGCTCCCAGTACCAGGCCCAACCCAGCATATTTCACACCGGATTCAACCGGACTGGAAAGAACCGGAGCGCCGAGTATCTGAGTGGTATCCGATGCTGCAAGATTATTTGCATAGGTTTCCGCCTCTGTCCGCAGCGCGTTCAGACTTTGTACCGCCGTCGTATAATCATTCAGTATCTTTGTCTGATACTCCTGAATAGCCTCATCCTGACGCTCTGAAACTCCGGAAGCCAGCACCGTCAGAGTGTGAGTTCCTATCTTCTGCAGTTCCTTGCTGTAAGAGAGAACCCCTTCCATGATTACTTCCATATACGTTTCACAGACATCCTTGCTGTCGGATGCAATCCGTATCTGGAAGACTCTTGGGTCAGACGATCTGGCAACGGTCTCAACTGCATCGTCCGTTCCGTCTGTGCGGCCGCCCGGATTATCGCTGCCTGCGGAAAATGTCAGCAAATACTGCAAATCGGAAATCGGGATATCGGCATCCGCCTCGTAAAGCCATTCAGCCAGACGTCCATCGGAAACATAAGATTCATAGGCGACAAGCAGCGTATCCATCAGGCCATTTCCCGACGCCGTATTATTTGTCTCCAGAATGAATCTCACGGTTCCAATCTGAAGATGATTCGCATCCAGACGCATAACAACAGAATTTCTAATATACTCATCCTGTTTTTGTATGGTCTGAGTCATTTGTTCAATCCCTGACTGATAATACTGCAAACTGCCCGAATTGTCAATGGATGTTTTTTCCTCCGTTTCCGCTGCACCCAGCTCATTCCACTGCTGCAGTGCCGTCTGATTACTCTTTTCCGTAGCATAATACTTATATCCGCCTGCCAGCGCAGCCGCAATCAGCATAGCCGCCGCAATCCATCTCCATTTTTTCAGGCAGTAAAACAACAGATCTATCAGATTTATTTCTTCTTCATAGCAATTTTCATTTGCACTCATTCACAGGCTTCTCCCCATCACATATGATCTATCTGATATGTCGGCACAATTTTCTTTACCTCTTCTTTAATATCATCTACGTCATTATTACAGAGTTTCTTCAAATTGTCAAGCTGAGCCATGAATTTTTCTTCATCAAATTCAATCGGCTTCCCGACAAAAATCCGCTGATTTCCCGTTTTTTGCAGCCCTTCTTCAGCCATCAGCAGCTCCTCATAAAGTTTTTCCCCGGGGCGCAGGCCGGTAAATTCTATTTGAATGTCCTCTCCTACCCTGAGGCCGGATAGCTGAATCAAATTTTTTGCCAGGTCGACGATTTTTACCGGTTCTCCCATGTCGAGGACAAAAATTTCACCGCCCTTGGCCTGGGCGCCTGCCTGCAAAACCAGAGAAACCGCCTCCGGTATCGTCATAAAATAGCGGATAATATCCGGGTGCGTAACCGTTACCGGGCCGCCTTCCTCAATCTGCTTTTTGAAAAGCGGAATCACACTGCCATTGCTCCCCAGCACATTTCCGAACCGCACTGCCGCAAATATGGTTTTGGAATGTCTGGCATACATCTGCACAATCATCTCGCACATCCGCTTGGATGCGCCCATGATATTGGTCGGATTCACCGCCTTGTCCGTCGAAATCAGCACAAACCGTTCAGCGCCATACTTGTCCGCTGCCGCCGCCGTCTTGTAAGTGCCGAATACATTGTTCTTGATCGCCTCGTTCGGGCTGTCTTCCATCAATGGCACATGTTTATGCGCCGCCGCATGGTATACGATTTCCGGACGGTATTTTTTAAAGATCGTTTCCATACGGTTTGTATTCCGCACAGAGCCGATCAGGACAACCAGATTCAGGTTCGGAAATGATTTTTTCAGCTCCTGCTGAATATCATACGCGTTATTTTCATAAATATCCAGAATGATCAATTTCTTCGGCCGGTACCCGGCAATCTGACGGCACAGCTCGCTGCCGATGGAGCCCCCGCCCCCGGTCACCAGCACAATGCGATCGCGCACATACATCATGATTTCATGCAGATCCGTGTTTACCGGTTCTCTTCCCAGCAAATCCTCAATCCGTACTTCCCGCAGCTTTTCAATCATCACTTCACCGGTCACCATCTGATATATCCCGGGCAGAATTTTCAGATCGCAGTCCGTCTGCTGGCAAATCTCCACAATCTCACGCACATCTTTTTTCGGGGCGCTTGGCATGGCGACAATAATCTCATTGATCTGATATTTTCTGACACAATCGAGAATCTTATCTCTTCCTCCGACAACCTTCACGCCGCGAATGTACGTATTATGCTTTCTCTCGTCGTCATCAATAATACAGCAGATCTTCGCATCCAGTTTATCGCTGACTGTCAGCTCCCGCATCACCGTATTGCCCGCTTCGCCGGCGCCGATCACCATGGTTTTTCGCATATGCGGCCCATGTACCCAGCTGCGGTACAGATTCCGCAGGAAGCGATAGCTGAACCGGGTGACCGTCAGGCATAACACCAGCACGGCGCCATATAAAATATAATAAGAGCGGAAAATTGGTTTATAGCTGAAATAATAAACAACAATATTGAATAAAACGCTGATTCCGCCGCCAATCAGGATATTCATCAGTTCCGTCAGGCTGGCATACCTCCATAAGCTGCTGTACAGCCGCAAAAAAGAAAAGATCAGTATGCTGACGATAATATTAATTGCCAAAACAGACTCCACCGAATTCGTATATTCCAGAGGAATCTGATTCCCGTCAATCCGAAAGCGGATCGCCAGAGCCGCGTAACAGGCCAGCGCCACGCTTGCGGCATCCAACATCACTAATAATATTTTATATAGCAGAAAAGTTTCCTTTTTTTTCATTTATTTCTCATCCCTATCGTCTTTCATTCCTTAATCATGCGCAAAACTCTTCCTATAAAGAATACAGACACTATATTTCATTATACCCCCCCCACGCAGTTGTCAAGTATTCCTCCCCAAAGTCAAAACAGAGATCTGGGCGAATAATGATACCTTTTCAAGCATCTGCACGCACATACAGGTAATAATTCTCCAAACCAATTTCCTCTATATCATATCCGGAAAGTATTAAAGGATGTAATGTAATAATATATTTGGGCGCAGAATATCCTTCCAGTCTATAAGGCCAATCACTAATATGAAAGTTCAAAAATGTACCCTGTATCTTACCATCAACCAATGTATCCGGCGAAATCAGTTCCTGCCAAATACAAAGCCGATATGGTACATCAAGATATGCCTCTGTTACTTCTGTATCATTCATCCATGAGTCTGCTACCACTAAAACATCATCTTCCGTTTTTATCCCTTCTATCCCCTGAAAATAGCCTTCCAGCCGTATTCCATCTCTTTCCTTTCCTGCCAAAAACACCTTGACATCCATTTGGGTCTGATATGCTTTTACAGTACTGAAAAAGCAAAGACATCCCATCAAAAAAAATGTCCCGTTATAAAGAAGTTTTATATGCCGTTTCCAAACTGCAAATGCTCCCCAAATCAAATATAAAACAAGCATAATTTTAAAAAGAACTATTCCGTTTCTTGAAGCGAAAAAATATTGCAAAGCATATAAAGGTACCGCATCTACCTTACTGCCCATTGTTGGAGGTATGACTGCAATAAGCAATAATGCGCAAATAATATTCCATTTAATATAACGAAACGTTATCCCCTTCTTTTGCAGTTTGTCAAATAAAGATAGAAATATTACAAGAAACGGGATCAGCGGATAATAAAAATACCGGTAATGCATCCAAATTAATGTCTGACTGTCACTCGTAGCTGTCGTTGTAAAAGAAAAACACACTGCAGTTAGTATAAGCAGCCAAATCAAAGTTATAAACAAAAGAAGGTCTCGTTCTCTTTCTTCCAATTCTTTTACATATATAAGCGGAAATATAACAGGAAAAATTCCCCAAAAAATACAGCTGAACACAGCATACGTTATGCACGAATTCAGATAACCTAAGTGATAAATCGTCCAAACTGCTCCAACCAAAAATATTGCCAGTACTCCAAGGAGAAGCAGACGGATACTCTGACGTTGATATTTTTTTTTCGTATATTCTTTCATACATACGCCTAACGCCAGCAATGCAAAAGACGCGACTACAAGAACACCTATTATTTGTGAAAAAGTAAGCCCACTGTAAGCAGCCAGATTATAAACTACTCCACGAAAACGTACAATAATATCTATAATCATAGAAGTAGCCCCATTATAACCTCTGACTAAATCTATCAGATAATCTACTCCAAAACAAATCAAAACTGCTTCCAATAAAACTATGGTGCTTTTTCGCTTTTGTTTGAATGACCCCAAAAACAAGATTTGAATAATATAAAAAAGAAAAAAAGCCAGAACTAAACAATGTCCTATTCCTTTAATATAAAAAGCAGCACATGCCACAATAGAAAACACTGCCACACGCTTTATACTGTATTTGTCTTCTAATAAATATTTAAAAAAGAGATAAAACGTCCACATCACATAAGGATAATATAGATTTTCCTGCAACAATTTACTTGAATAAAACAACTCCGGAACTGCAACACTAAAGACAGCGATAAATATAGCCAGCTTTTTATTTCTCAAAACCGCATCGGCCAATAAATACGCCGGAAAAACAACCGACGATATCAATAATACGTTAATCAACAGCATAGTATGATACGTCTTGCCAAAGTCTCCCCATAAATGTGCAACAGAAAGCAGCCACGGATAAAGCACATCTTTGACAACAGATGGACCTCCACGGTAATTAAGCGGCATCTTCCGCCAGAGCTCTTTGCTCCACTCCCAATATACAGGCTCATCAGCATATACAGTAAATGCTCCTGTCTTTATCGCCAGATAAAAGCGTAGCAAAATACTGACACCAAATATAATAACCAGGCAAAACATAGGACTATATTTTTTTTGTTCAAATTTTTTAGCCATTGTTTTCCACTTCCAACATTCACAGTCATCTCATTACTGAATACTTGAAATACGCAGATTCAGCATTCCCAGCGCCAGCAGTCTGGTATCCGAAACGCCTTCCATTTCCGCTGGAGATACAGCATCCGGCAAAATAAATTCAATCCTTAACCGATCCTTCAAAATATATTTTGCGGGAATATAAATCGAGTGTTTTTTCGATTTTGATGCGACAAAACTTGTCAGCTTATAACCATTCACATATACTTCTACCCTCTGAGGGGGTGCATAAACCCGACAACTAAATTTCATTACAAGATTTTTATACTCTCCCGTCAAGTCAAAACACATTTTGGCAAATTTTCCGGAAGTCCAGGTATGCGTACCCTCATTTAATGAAAATCCTTCTATACAATATGGATTCGCAGTTGCGTCCTCACGAAAAGAAAGTTTTTCCCCTATCTGATATGCATACTCCCGTTCCGGCGCAGCAACTGAAAAAAAACCTTCCGCCCTTTCACCATATGCCATATACAATTCCAATGCACCGAGCACCAAAAATAAAATGATCAAACACTTTTTCATATTTACCTCTGTTCAGCAGGTCTCCACCTGTCATAAAGGCAGTCTCATACCTACACCAGATATCCTCTGAGTTTTTATTCCTGATTTTCAGAAACATATTCAATCAAATCTGAAAATTTTCTTTTGATCGTTTCCCACTGATAGTTCTCATCTATATATTTCTTCCCATTCTTACCCAATTCAGCTTTCAGGGTATCACTATTTAACAACTCCGATGTTTTCTTTTCAAATTCGGAATATCCTTTATACCAAAATCCGGCACGACTCTTTTCGCAATGCGCCTTTAATACCGCGCACACTCCGTTTACCAGTACAGGTTTTCCCAGGGCAAACGCTTCTAAGACAACAAGTGAAAGGCTTTCATATCTGGAAGGAAGCGTTAAAAACTCTGCTCCGGCAATTCCGTTAAATTTATCGGTATCCGATACATAACCAAGCGAAATAATGTCCCTCTGTTCTGGTATGCTCATACTTGCCTTTCCAAGCAAAACAAGTTTTAAATCACTCGGATGGGTCTTTTTATACTTCTGAAAATACTCAAACAGCTCCTGACAGTTCTTTCCCTCGTCCATCCGGCCAACATAAATAATGTATCTATTTAAATGGAATTTCTTTTTAAAAGCATTTCCGGACACATTTGGCGGCACATCTACTCCGGCACCGCCGCACACATAAGGAATATAATAATTATTATACTTTTTTCTTACCAAAATACGTTCCTCATCTGTGTTAAAAAGAAATGCACGCGGCTCTAAAAAAACAGAGCGAAACATTTTCATTTTGAGGAACGGTTCATCATGCGTACATGGAACAACGATCGCCTTTTCTTTTACCTCTCTGACACCTTTCACCGTAGGATAATACAAATAAGTAAAAAACACATATACAGCATAATCCTCGCTATGTTCATGAATATACTGAATCAGCTCTGGTACATATGGCCCCTGTTCTTCCAGCCATAAATATTCTTCTGATTTTTTCAGATGACCATTTAAAAATTTCCCATTAATAATATTAAACTGATCCGGTATCCTGGGTCTTTCGACTGGAAACCGTCTGACTGTCACACCATTAATAATTTCTTTTTCATGTTCGTATTCATTGTTCCATGTCACATAATCAACAGCCTTAGTAGTCACCACCTCAACATCATATATATCCTGCATTAACTCTGCCATCTTCCGACACAAAAGTTCGGCTCCTCCATTTACTTCCAAACCATATCGCTGAACTACAAAGCAGAGTTTCTTTTTCATCATCTATCCCCGGCACATAATGTCATATCTTACACCATGTATATTACTCTCACAATTTCACTTCTCTGATATTTTTTTTTCTAACTGCTCAATTCTCTGTTCCAATACAATTATTTTTGTTTGCATTTTTTCAACAGCTTGCTCCTGATATAAAAAATATTTTTTAATATTCTCTTCGTTCATAAATACATCGCTTTCACCGATATTTTCATTCATATCAACCATATATTTCTTTACACAGTTCATACTGTTAACCACCGCCGCATTAAACGAATTCTGCTGCTGCAGCATCGGTAATTCCAAAAATGCCAGTATTTTCCGTATCGCTCTTTTTACTGTGCTTTTCAGGCCCCTATGTTCTATCGTGAAATAATATGAAACTTCATGCTGCTGATTAATTTGATCCAGGTATCCATAAAATTCATCTATATTAAAATACTCTTCATTTTCAACATCTGATTCTGCATCCAAAGGCAGAAATATATCTTCCGAATTCTCATTTTTCATAATCGTCTTTTTTATTTCTGCCATTATTTCCTCAACATTTGCTTCTTTCATAATCGGCCTTTCAGTTAGTTAACTTTATCTTTTCAACTATTTGTATGAGCTGACACATCTTCAAAAAAAGATATATACTTTTTTAAAACTACATCCCATGAATAATTATCAATAACAAATTTTCTCCCGCATTTACCCAATATATCCGCGTTCTGTGGATATCGCAAAAAATATCTTATACATTCCTGAAACTCCGGATAGTTTCCAAAGTATAATCCCCCATTTGCTTTTATTGCAAAATCCCGTGTCACATTACAATCGCTATGCACCAGTACCGGTCTTTTGCACAACCAGCTTTCCATTATTACCAGTGAAAAGCTCTCATTTTTCGAAGGCTGGCATAAAACGGTTGCAGCGGAGTAAGCATCATATTTATCCTGCTTTTCAACAAAGCCAAAGTCAATTATCTCGCCCCGCATTTCATCATCTATGTGAATTTCCCCGCCGCCAATCAGCACCAGCTTTATATCGCAATTCTTATTGCGCATTTTAAATTCTCTAAAATAATTGCATAATGTATATACATTTTTCCCTACGTCTTTTCTGCCCGCATATAATATAAAAGGACTATTTATCCGATATTTTGCCCGAAAACGCACTGCATCAAAGGACACCTCTGTTTCCAGTCCTGTTCCTAGCACTGCCTGTTTAACGTGAGACAAATCAAATATAGCATTCGCAAGTTCATATTCTGGAGAGGAAAGATATATGACACCTGCCAGATTTCTAAAAACTTTTTTATATATATTCAAATAAACATATTTTTCATCATGAAAACAGGGAATGAGCACCGATTTCCAGGGAGCCTGCATAATACCATAATATGTAGTTCCAAACATATATGGTATAAAAACAAACAGTGTATACTCTGCATTATGCTCTTTAATATAGTTATACAATGCAGGACTATTGATCATTTCCCGTATAAACAGCCGTTCTTCCCTGTCTGTTACCGCCATATTTCTCATCAATTTCGCCCTTACAGCATCAAAAGCCTGCACATTCCGAATTCTTACCTTAAAACGCCTTACAACAACTCCTCCAACGGTCTCGACTCCTTCTTCGTAATAATTCGTATTCCAATCACTTGCAAACTGTTTCACACAGGTAGTAAGAATTTCCACTTTATCCCCATTAAGAAATAACTGATGAACTAAATCCCGCAAAGCTGCCTCTGCACCTCCAGGAATATTTTCACCATACCAGGGAGTAACAAATCCAATCTTCCCTTTCATCTTTTATTTACCTCTCTTTTGAAGATCAGGCGCAAATTCTTTTTAGACACTTTCATTTTCTGCTAATAATTTTCCATCCACAGCCCAGCAATTCTCCAGTCTGCAGACCCCGATATCCCTCCGCTCAGACGCAATCTCAAACAACGCAACCTTGCGGATGTCGTCAAAGGCCGTCCCATCTTCCATGTGCACTGCCACATCCAGCATATACTTGGCCGGCAGCAGACAGTTGTTTTCTATCTTCACGGTAACCCTTCCCTGAGACTGCAGATCGACAAGGTGGCCGCTTTCGATGAACGTATTCGTACCATACACATGAACGCCGTCTTCCCGGAAAATCCCAATGCCAAATATCCCCTGCAGTCCTGGTTCGACGCTTTCATAATCCATCTGTATCATGAAAGGTTCCCCGCTCTGAAAAACAGCCTGCTCTTTTCTTTTATCGTCTGTCAGTTTCACATCCCGGAATCTTATTTTTTTATTGCCTTTACGGATAGCAAGCGGGCTGCAAAACAAAGGAAGGCTCTCATCTCCCGGGGTCGTCGTGCGCGCGCTTTCCATCCATCTCAAATAATCCGTATGAACTTCCATCGGATTACCCTCACTTTGAATCAGCCCCTGATTAATCCAGATCGACCGCTCGCAGATCCGTTCGATCTGAGAGAGCACATGCGAGACGATTACAATGGTCGTCCCTGCCTCCTTGATCTCGCGCAGGCGGTCAAAGCATTTCTCCTGAAAATTGACATCGCCCACCGACAGGATCTCATCCACCAGCAGAATATCCGCGTCCACATTGATCGCCACGGAAAACGCCAGGCGCATATACATACCGGAAGAATAGGTTCTGACCGGATTGTCGATAAAGTTTTCCAGTTCGGAAAACGCAATAATATCATCCAGCCGTCTGTCTATCTCCTTTTTGGTCAGGCCGAAGATGGAGGCGTTGATGTAGATGTTCTCTCTGCCGCTCATATCCGGATGAAAGCCCGCGCCCAGTTCGATCAGACTCGATACGCGGCCCCGCATTTCGATGGTGCCGCTGTCCGGATACATGATTTTGGACAGAAGCTTCAGGGTCGTACTCTTGCCGCAGCCGTTATGTCCGATCAGGCCGATGGCCTCGCCTTTCTTTACGGAAAAGCTGACGTCCTTTAAGACCTCGCGGTCTTCGTATTTTCTCCGTCTTTTGGAAACAATTTTCTCTTTTATGGTGCTGCCTTTATCCAGATATACCTTAAAGCTCTTTTTCAGATGCTTTACCTCGATTGCATTCTCTGCATTCATTTATAATTCCTCCGCAAAATGCCGCTCCAATCGTCCGAATAAAAGCCAGCCCACAATCAGGAGCGCGAGCCCCAGCACGGCTGCCGTCATTAAAGTATTTAAATGCGGTATCTGCTTGTAATACAAAATATCCCGGTAAGCCACGATGACGGATGACATCGGGTTCAGCCAGAATATGGAAAGCAGTTCTTCCGGCACATTGTCGATCGAATACATCACCGGCGTCAGAAACTGCCAGGCCATTGAGACGATGATCAGAATATGCTCCAGATCCCGGAAATATACCGTCAGGGCGGAGGAGAGAAACGCGATGCCAAGCGCCAGCAGGTATTCCACCAGAATTACCGGAATCAGGAATGGGAGCGCCCTCAGGTTCACGCCCTTGCCGGAAAAAAATAGCACGGCAAACACTACCACGAAAGAAAGCAGCATATTGGTAAGCTGGCAGGTGACATGCGAGATCGGAAGCACTTCCCGCGGAAAGTATATTTTTTTCACCATTTCTTTCTGTGAAATGATGCAGCTTGCCCCGCCTGTCAGGGAAGCGCTGAAAAAAATCCAGGGAATCAGGGCGACAAACAGAAACAGATAATAATCTTTAATCCCCGCCCGCATAATCACAGAAAACACTACCGTATAAACGCCCAGCTGAAGCAGCGGATTCAAAAAGGTCCACGCAAATCCCAGCACAGACCCTTTATACCGTCCCCGAAGATCTCTCTGGATCAGGCTGGAGATCATCGTGCGGTACTGATATATTTCCCGAAATTTATTCATTCCTGTTCCCCATATCTATATCATCCATATTCCGATATCTGTATCGACCATATTCTGATACCTGTAGCATCTATATTCTGATATCCTTATTCCGATACCTGTATCGTCCATATTCTGATATTTATATCATCCATACTCTGATATCTGTATCATCCATATTCCGATATCTGTATCGACCATATTCTGATACCTGTATCGGCCATATTCTGAATTATTCCGCCGGTTCATGCTTTTCTCTGTGTAAGCAGAGACTGCACCCTGCTGCAGCGGCAGCTATAAAATCAAATTTTCCTGATCTGCACTGTTTCCTGTCACCGCACCGCAATCTGCGCAATCAGGCGGTCGATCTTTTTTACAATCGCATCCCACTGATAATGCTCCGCCACATACTGCCGGGCGGCCTGCGACATGTCCGCCTTTCGTCCGGAATGCAGCAGCAGGGATAATTGACCGGCTGCATCTTTTTCACCGGTATAATAAACTCCGGCGCCGCTGCGCACGCAGTGCCCCCTGAGCACCTCGCTCCGGCCGTTTACGAAAACCGGAACCCCCAGCGCCATCGCTTCCAGCACCGCAATGGACAGGCTCTCATACTGAGAAGGCAGCCATAAGGCCTCCGCCCCGCTGATCCCGTCAAATTTATCTGTCTCGGAGACAAAGCCGAGCGCCCGAATATCGTCCGCTTTCGGTATGTCCATCAGCTGCTTTCCAAGCAGGATCAGCTGCAGGCCGCTTTCCGGGCAGCGGTTTTTGTACTCCCGGAAAATCCGGAACATCTCCGCACAGCCCTTGTTTGGCTCAATCCGGCCCGCATAGATGAGATACGCTGCGCGCACATCATATTTTGCCCGGAATCTGCCGCTGTCAATCTGCGGCGGCAGCTCCACGCCAGCGCCCGTCACGCAGTTTGGCTTGTCCGCAACGGGAAACCTGCTCTCCACGAGCTGCTTTTCCTCCGGAGTCAGGTAAAGGAATCCTGCCGGCATCGTAAAAATCTGCCTGAAAATATCAAAACGGAGATACGGCTCATCGTGGGCGGTCGGTATAAAAACCGCACGGTCCGCCGTTTCCGGGATCCCCCGCACAGCCGGATAATACAGGTAGGTGACAAATAAAACCGCAGCGTAATCTTTTCCGTGCTCTTTCAGGTACTGTACCAGCCCCGGAACATATGGGCCCTGAGCGTCAATCCAGCGGTTTTCGCAGAAGCGCCGGAGCGCCGGAACATAACGGCGCAGACGGTTCCATATCTTCATCGCAGGGACATTCCTTTTTTTCTCTACGTGAAATCTCCGCACCAGAACGCCGTCTATGACTTCTTCGTCCGACTGATAATGGTCTGTCCAGGAATTGTAATCCAGCGCTTTTGTGGTCAGCACTTCTATATCATACAACATCTTGAGATGTTCTGCAAGCTGTTTCGTATAATATTCCGAGCCGCCGTTGACTTCCGCGCCGTATCTCTGATTTACCAGCGCAATCCGCAATTTTTTCCCACTCATTTTTCTTTCTCATCTTCTCCGCATGACATAACCCGCTCCATCGGCCGCGCCGCAGTTCAGATGTCTCTCAGCCTGCAGCAAAATCCCGGATTTCCCGCAGGCGACGCTCCACGAGCGGCTTCACGCCGTCCATTCCCAGTTTTTCCACGGCATGAGCATAGGCTTTTTGCGCGATCGCTTCATAATACGCCGGATCGGAGGCCAGCCGTTTCATGTACCGCGCGGCTTCTTCCAGATCCGGATCCGCCCAGCGGTTTCCTTTCCGGTACGGCAATATATCATGCTCCAGCGTTTTCAGCTGATAATTTACCATGCATGCCGCCTGCGAATCCATAAACTCTGTGTTTGCGGACCAGTTTGTGGCAATGACCGGAACATGGTTCAGCATCGATTCCGCCAGCACCAGGCCGAATCCCTCCGCGCGATGCAGGGACACCAAAACATCCACGCCGGCAATCAGGCTGTTCACCTGAACCTTTTCCAGATTCTGGTTCAGCACATAGATATTGGAATAGCTGCCGATCTGTGCCTTCAGCCAGTCCAGCTCCTCTTTCCCGGCGGAATTGACTTTGATCACAAGGCCCGCGCCCTTCTCATCCGCAGAAAACGCGGACTGAAATGCCCGGATCACGCCGTCCGGATTCTTGCGCTCTCTGATACTCTGCGAATCATACATGGTCAGAAACAGAAACGCATCTTCCGGAAGTCCGAAATAAGCCCGTCCGTACCGCCCGGTATCCGTAGCGGCTGTCACGCAGTACGGCACCGTATATACCGGCTTATCCGTCTTCCTGCGTATCCCCTCGCTGATGAACTCCGACGGCGTCCAGATCTCGTCCAGAACATGAATATAGGGCACCCATTCATCCGGAAAGTCTTCCAGCTCCCAGAGCCAGTAGGCGATATTATACCTGCCGTCGAACTTTCGTTTTCCCATCACCGCATAGGCCTCCGCAAATTCCGACGGATTGACGTGCCACAGATTGATCGAATACTGCAGTTCCTCTTTGATTTTGCCGGCATATTCCGCGATCTGCACACGATTGCTGGTATTTTGTCTGTAATTGCAGATCAGGTACGGAATCTGCGTGCATGAAATCACGTGTTCCAGCAGCCGCAGGCTCTGTCCCAGCCCCGTCGCGCTGTCGATGGGGCCGATCAGATTCAGGCCGAACGGGAACCTGCCGGGATCATACGGGGCAATTTCCGCCTGCAGCATTTGATCTGTAATCCGGTCCAGCATGGCCCGCTTTGCAGCATGCAGGGCCGGGGCCGGAAGCAGGCGTTTTAACAACCGCTTTGCATAAAAAGATGTCTGCATAATTATTCCTCAAATTCTTTCCTGCTCATTGCATAATAAAACTTCCGGCTCCTGAGAAATCCTCTCTCTATCTGCGCATTCAAATCGCTTTGCCCCATCCGCTCAAAATCCGCCAGCGCCTTTTTCAAATCAGCCGCATCATTGCTGTGAAAATAAATCGCCGCATCACCCAGCACCTCCGGCAGAGAGCTGGAGTCCGAAGAAATGACCGGCACGCCCTGCGCCATCGCCTCAAGCGGCGGAATCCCAAAGCCTTCATACAGGGACGGAAAAAGGAAGCACTTTGCCAGACGGTAGACGGCCGGCAAATCTCTGTCATCCACAAATCCGGTGGCGATCACACGCCCCGTCCGCTCCGCATCCAGGCTCTGCAGCAGCTCATCCACCTTCCAGCCCTTTCTCCCGGCGAGAACCAGCGGCGTCTGTATAACGCCAGCCCGGTGTAATTCCAGATAAGCGCGCAGCAAAAACAATAAATTTTTCCGCGGTTCCAGCGTCGACAGGCACAGGTAATACGTATCCGGCAAATGATACTTTGCCCGGATCTCTGCCGCATATTCCGGCGGCACCTCGGCCCGCGCCCGGAAATTGTCGGACACGCCGCAATATGCGAGGATCATTTTCTCATCCGGAACGCCTAAAATCTCCCGGATCCGGTTTTTGCTGAACTGTGAAATGGTAATAATCCGTTCCGCCTTCCGGGCCATCCGCCGGTAGGACAGGCGGAAGTACCATACCATCTGGCGTTTCATCGTTTCAGGGCAGTCCCAGCAGCCCATATCGTGGATGGTCCCCCAGACATGCTTTTTATGCAGCAGCACCGGCATGGGAAACGCAAAAAACAGAAAGCGGTCCGCCGGAAGCCGGTTCAGGAAGCACGGCAGGCGCCACTGGTTAAAAAACAGCTTGCTGCAGCCCTTTAAGATATGAAAACGCACATTTTTGCTATCTTTCCAGGGCAGAAAATCCGGATGCACGCTGTCTTTAAAAATCAAATCATAGGCATCGTTTTTGTTGTTTTCCAGCAGCATCCGTGCCATATTCAGCGCATAGCGCTCAATCCCGGAAAAATTATCGGCAAGCGCCGTCAGGTCAATCGCTGTTCTCATTCCGCTCTCGCCTTTCTGCCTGTCAGTCTCCGGCAGTTTTTCTGTATTTCCATACAAGCCGGAAAATCTTCATATCGTCAACCAAATACCGTTTAAACAGACGCCGGGGCTCATGGCACAGCCGGTAAAACCATTCCAGGCCCGCTTTCTGCATCCACTCAGGCGCACGCCTGACATTGCCCGCGGCGAAATCAAGGCCGGCGCCGATTCCGAACCCCAGGATTCCCTCCAGCTTTTCCCGGTTTTCCCATAAAAAGAACTCCTGCTTGGGCGTACCCAGGCCAACCACCAAAATGTCCGGCGAGGCATCCGTAATCTTCTTCAGCGCTGCATGCAGCTGCGCGGGATCCTGCTCAAACCCATAGGGCGGCGAATCCGTTCCGACCACTTTCAGCCCCGGATTCTTTGCCGTCAGTTTTCGCGCCGCCTCAGCCGCCACTCCCTGCGCAGCTCCAAAAAAATACATGGTATACTGTTTCTTCGCCGCCAGCTCGCACAGACGCGGAAATAAATCGGAACCGGATATTTTTTCCCGGATTGGCTGCCCCAGTGCCCTGGAAATCCAGATCAGCGGCTGTCCGTCCGTGAGCACAAGCGCCGCGTTCTGATAAACCCGGCAAAGTTTTTCGCTTTTTTCCAATTGTATTACATGGTCCACATTCGGCGTCACCACATAGCCGCCCGTTTTGGAGTCAAGCATCCGTTCAATTTGTGCGAGCGCTTCCTCAAATGTGACATTGTCAATCTCCATATTCAAAAACTTCATCCGTTTTCTCCCCGCTCCGCGACAAGAGCCCAGGCCGCTCCGAAATAAAACAGCAGCCACACAATCTGCCCGAACGGCATTTCCACCGGCTCCGCCATACTGACTGCGATGCAGATAAACGCAAGCGCAAACGGGAAAAAGTCCCGCCGGGTCAGCGCGGCGCGAATCGCTTTCCAAAGATACAGAAAAGCTGCCGCAATGTACAGGACGCCTGCAATGATTCCATAGCGGAATGCTACCATGACAAAGCCGTTCTGCGCCCAGCGCGCTTTTCCGGCGATTTCAGCCAGATGCCGGTGTCCAAGCAGGTTCATCTGCATCAGATATTCCTCTGCGAGCCATAGTCTGGTTTGTATTGTATCAGAAACGGCGCTGTCAGACAATACATATTGGAGCAATATTATACCGGCGATGCCAAGTACCAGTACCGGTATCATTTTGATTTTTTCACCAGGGCTGCGGAAAGCCCCGTCCCGGAAGCAGAGGAATATCCGAAAGGCCATGCAGAACAGCAGCACTGCCGCGGCAATGAAAACCAGCAGCATTTCCCGGGAAAGCCAGACCAGGTAAAGGGAGGAAATCACACCGAGCCCATTCCGCACGGGATTTTTCCCGGAGGAAAAATCACTCAGGAAAACGCCCATGGCAATCAGCATGCAGGCGCCAAAAATTTTTGCCGAATAAAACATTCCGCAGTAGGGAACGCCCGGGAGAACCGGAAAGAATACCGCGCAGAGAACAAGCATCCCGATGAACCAGATTTTGCAGGCCTGCCTGCATTCCTCTAATAAATATTCCGGATTTTGCATCCTGCTCCAGGAGCAGCAGAATATTCCTCCGAAAATCAGCAGCCCAAAGCTGCTGCCGGAGAACCGTTTGTCCACAAAGAAATCCGAGATACAGGCCGTCAGCAAAAAGCAGAAAACAATATGAGACAATACGCCTTTGATCCTGTAATTTCCCGCCGATTTTTCCGTACAGAGCACGGCCAGAAGCAATAATAACCCGCAGATGACGCACATATGAACGGAAGCATGCTTCACAATATGCTTTATTCCAAGATATTGCAGAATCGAAGTATAGCACAGAACAGCCAGAAAAACTCCTGTGCGCAGAATGCGGCGTTTTTTTTCGTCCGTTTTCTCCGGCCGGCACGCCGCCAAAACCGCCAGCCATGCGCCGGTATGCGGTCTGAAACCATGGAACCATTTTTCTGACGCACTTGCCATACAGACGGTATGGCTTTCGCTGTACGCGACCCCGGGACCGGCAAAAAGCCGGCCCAGAGCCAGAATAAATACATTAAAGGTCAAGACGCACAGGTGCGCATTCGTGATGCTGTACAGCAAAGACATCAGGATCACCCAGCCCAGCGCATGATCGCGGGTTCGGGAAATCCGCTTTCCCAATAAATAATAGCCGGCCGCCAGCAATATTAAAAAGAGAATACCATAGGAAAGCGTCTCTTTTAAAAAGGAAGAATCTACATAATTATAAATTCTGGTCGGATCACTCAGCAGGCTCCCCTGCCCGAACCAGCGAATCGGCCTGCCAAAAATCGAAAAGCCATATTCCTGTATCGCATCATATCCCAGCTGCAGCCTTCCGTTCAGGACCTGGTTAAGGCGCTGCATCCAGGCCGTGTCCGCATCGTAAAATATATGCATGGCGATGGAAAACACGGCAGCTGCGGCAAACCCATATTCCACCGTCAGGCACCGCAGCGTTTCAAACCACTTTGCACGAAACGAACCTGTCCACAGAAAAAAGCCCAGAATGCCCAGTACCGCCAGATAAAAATCCGTTCTGGAATCCGTAGCCATGTAAATCACATAATTCAGAGCAAGCAGGCATACCGCGTCAAGCACGCGGGCCTTTTTCCTGAGATACAGAACCACAAGCGTCAGGAAAAAAATCAGATGGGCCGGGTACCCGCAGTAGCTGTATCCAAGGCTGTGCCGTACGCGGCTGCCCTCATACCAGATCACATCCTCGATAACGCCAAGCATGGAAGCGCCCGCCGTCAGAATGAAAAGAATGCCCTGAACCGCCAGCGTGCATTTTAAAATTTTAGTATAATCGATATCCCGTGAACAGCCGATAAAGAGCACCACCGGTATCAGCTGTTTGTTGTAGACAGAATTCGCCGCGAGAGCGCAGCCGAACAGCATGAGATATAATGCGGCAATATCCCTGGGAGAATACTGTTTTCTTGATATAAACTGAAACAGCAGAAGAACATAGGCCAGTTTCTGCCCGTAATCCGCTATGTCGTCTGCATACGGATATTTCCCCCATAAGGTAATCTCAAGCACAGCACAGGCCAGCCACAATCCGTATGCTGCCAGATACAGTTGTTCTTCGCGGTTTTTATAAGTGTCCATAACCCCTCTTTTATCGCAGCGACATTTATTTGTCTACTTTAACATAAAACGAAGGTATTTTCAATATTTCCAGAAATGATCGTTGCGGATCCGATACAATTCTCCCTGACCGGCGCTGCCGTCCTGAATCCTACCGCCACTTCCGCACCTCCTCATCTTCCCGCATCTGCTCCAGTGCCTCCCGGCAGTATTTCTTTACAAAATACACGCTCTGCCCTGTGCAGCGTGCGATGGATGCGTAGGTTTTGCCTTCGATAATCCGCATCTGCAGGATTTCCTGTTTTTCCGGCTCCAGGCGGGAGAAAGCGCGGCGCAAAAGCTCCTGTTCTTCGCGCTGAATAAAAATGTATTCCGGGGTGTCCCATTCATGGCCGTGCCCGGATCCGTCCAGTCGTCCGTCCAGGCATACGGACAGATCAAGCTCGTCAAGGCTGACGGAGCCTGCTGCCGCGCGGTTCAGGTTGCATTTGATTTTTCGGTGGGAAAAGCCGGTGAGTTCCGCGAGGTTTTCTGTGGAGACCGCTCTGCCTTCCCTGCGCAGGCTGGTTTCCGCCGCATAAATCGCCGCCAGTGTTCTCTGAACGTAACGGGATTCGGACGGACTGTGCAGTTTGCGGTCCATTTCCAGAATGGCATCCTCGATGTGAAATTTACAGTAGGTTAAGAAAGTTGCTTTCCGGACATCATAGTGCTGCAGACACTGCAGCATGCGCTCGCGCCCTTCCTGCGCGCAGTCCTCGATGTCCTGCTGAATGTTGTGTTTCCGTATCAGACTGTAGATGAATCTTGAATATTTGGAGATCATGATTTCCTTGGCCTGCATCGCCAGCACATGGTCGCCGCTGTGGTACATCTCCATAATCTTCTGGTCATCGGGAAATTTTTGCTGCATAGATCCACTCCCCTCTGTATGCCGCGAATTGCTACTACTCTATCATATTGTGCGGGGATGTGCAACTATTATTGTAAATTTATCGTTTATCCTGCTGATTTTTATTTGTTATTGGTTAATTTCTTTATACTGTTTCATATTGCTTTTTCTTATTCTGTATTATTTTATATTATGCTATATTATTGTATACTATTTTATATTTTCTTATATCTATGCATATTATTTTATATTCTCTTGTATTTGCTTATATTAATACATATTATTTTATATTCTCTTATATCAGTGCATTATATTCTATGTTTTCTTAATATCTATGTACATTATTTCATAATTATCAATGCATTTCATATTATCGATGCATTTTATTTCATATTTTCTTCTGTTATTGCTTATTATTCTAAATCCGCTTGCATTACTGCATACTATTTATAACGAATTTAAATTAAATACACCTCGATTTTTCAAAAATCCTTAATTTCTGGGGCTTTCCAAGGATTAACGTACCTAACAAAAAGCATTACAGTTTAAAATTCACTTATAAACAATTCTTCTTATAAATGCATTTTTCTCATGAGCACACGGAAACTGCCATGCAGCTGTATGGTTTTCCCATAATCAGCAGCATGGCAGCTTTTTAACCGTTTTCTAATGCTTTTTATTTTTCTTTGCTATTTCTTTTCTGCTTATCTCTGCATAATATTAACAGCCATCTTTACTTCTGTATCATATCATGCTTCCGCCAATATTAGTAATCGCCTTTACTTCTGTATAATCATACTTCTGTATAATCATATTTCTGCATAATATTACGCTCTCGTATAATATCAGCAGACTATTTCTGCACAATATTGACGATCTTCTTCGGCACGTAAATTTCCTTCACCACGGTTCCGTTCAGCTTGCCGCCGAGCGCTTCCCGGCCTCTGGCAATCGCGTCCTCTTTGGAAATGTCCGCCGGCACCATGATCACCGCTTTGGTCTTGCCGTTGATCTGCACCGGGATCTCGATCTCGTCGTCCTTCATGGCTTCCTCGTCAGCCTGCGGCCAGCCGGTCGAGAATACGGACTCGCTGTGCCCGTAGAGCTCCCACAGCTCCTCGGAGATATGCGGGGCAAACGGCGCCAGCAGGCGGATGAAGCACTCGACGGTCTCCTGGTCGATGCCGCCGGTCTTGCGGGCGAGCTCGATCATACGGTTGTTGTACTCCATGAAGCCGGAAATTACGGTATTGAGGCTGAAGTTTTCCAGTCTCTGCGTAATGTCGTAGGCCAGCTTGTGGCGCAGCTTGACCATTTCTTTATTCTCGGCCACCTTTGCCTCACGGCTGTCAAGCGCCAGTTTCCAGAAACGGTTGAGGAAACGGTAAACGCCGTCGATACCGCGGTCGTCCCACTCCGCGTCGAGTTCCGGCGGGCCCACGAACAGCTCGTACATGCGCAGGGAGTCGCAGCCGTAATCGCGCACCAGATCGTCCGGGGAAACCACGTTGCCCTTGGACTTGCTCATCTTGATGCCGTTTTTGCCGGTGATCATGCCCTGGTTGAACAGCTTCTGGAACGGCTCGTCGAAGTCGATCGCGCCGATGTCATACAGGAACTTGGTGTAAAATCTGGAGTACAGCAGGTGCAGCACCGCGTGCTCCACACCGCCGATATACATATCAACCGGCAGGTACTTGTCCGCTTTCTCCTTGGAAACCAGCTCTTTGTCGTTTTTGTTGTCCACGTAGCGCAGGAAGTACCAGGAGGAACCGGCCCACTGCGGCATGGTGTTGGTCTCGCGCTTGGCGTCTGCGCCGCAGACCGGGCACTTGCAGTTTACCCACTCGTCGATCGCAGCCAGCGGGGATTCGCCGGTGCCGGTCGGCTCGTAGGATTCTACCTCCGGCAGGCGCAGCGGCAGCTCTTCTTCCGGCACAGGCACATTGCCGCAATGCGGGCAGTGGATGATCGGAATCGGCTCGCCC
Source organism: uncultured Lachnospiraceae bacterium (assembly GCA_947630595.1). GTDB lineage: Bacteria > Bacillota > Clostridia > Lachnospirales > Lachnospiraceae > Choladousia. Next base: position 21,812 of record CANRIG010000017.1, read on the forward strand.
CAGTAGCGCTGGCGGGAGAATACCCAGTCGCGCAGCTTGTAATTGACCGTAGCGTGGCCCAGGCCGCGTTTTTCGATCATGTGCGGCGCTTCCTTTTTCAGAACCGCCGACTCCATGCCGTTCCACTCGCCGGAATTGATCATGGTGCCGGACGCGTCTGTGTAGGCTTCCGTCATGTTTTCGATTTCTTTTCCGTCTTTGGCGATCACCTGAATAATCGGAATATTGAATTTCTTTGCAAACTCAAAGTCGCGGTCGTCGTGCGCCGGCACGCACATGATGGCGCCCGTGCCGTAGTCGGCGAGCACGTAATCGGACAGCCAGATTGGAATCTTCGCGTTGTTCAGCGGGTTAATCGCATAGGAACCCGTGAACACGCCGGTCTTCTCCTTGTCCTGCATACGGTCGACGTTGGAGCGCATGGAGGAATCCAGAATGTACTTATCCACCGCTTCTTTCGTCTCCGGCGTCGCCAGGGACGCAGCCAGCTCGTGCTCCGGGGCCAGCACCATAAAGGTCGCTCCGTACAGCGTATCAGGTCTCGTCGTGTAGACGGTAATCTTCTCATCACGGCCGTCAATCGCGAAGTCAACCTCCGCGCCGTAGGACTTGCCGATCCAGTCGGTCTGCATTTTTTTCACCTTTTCCGGCCAGTCCAGACCGTCCAGGCCGCTCAGCAGGCGGTCTGCGTATTTGGTGATGCGCAGCATCCACTGGCGCAGATTTTTCTTGGTCACCGGCGCGCCGCAGCGCTCGCAGCAGCCGTTTACAACCTCTTCATTGGCGAGGCCGGTCTTGCAGGAGGGGCACCAGTTGATCGGAAATTCCTTCTCGTAGGCAAGGCCTTCTTTGAACATCTTTACAAAAATCCACTGCGTCCATTTGTAGAACTCCGGATCGGTCGTGTTGACCTCACGGTCCCAGTCGTAAATGGCCGCGATCTGATTGATCTGCTCTTTGAAATGGCGGACGTTCTCCGCTGTGGAAATCGCCGGATGGATGCCCATCTTGATCGCATAGTTTTCCGCCGGAAGCCCGAATGCATCCCAGCCCATCGGATGAATCAGATAATAGCCCTGCATCAGCTTGTAGCGGCTCCAGACGTCGGAGAGCACATAGCCTCTCCAGTGTCCGACGTGAATGCCGTTGCCCGACGGATACGGGAACATGTCCAGACAGTAATATTTCGGCTTTTTGCCGTCATCTACATTTACCGGGTGTTCTTCCCAGTGTTTTCTCCATTTTGTCTCAATGGCTCTGTGGTTGTACGGTGCTGCCATTTTTCACTCCTCCAATTGATTTCGACATAAAATATCCTAAATATTCTATGCCTTTTCCAATGTCTTTGTCAAGAAATTTCCGGCAATTCGTATGTATCGGGCGTTCTCTGTCATTCCGATTTCATCGGACATTTTCTGCCGTTCCCCACCATCTGATTCACCGGTAATGTTTGATCACGATCTGCAGGGACTTTCGTCCCATATATTCATTCACCGACGGATAGTAAGTCAGGTCAAGCTCCATGCCCTGCCCCCGGCCCCAGAAAAGCTCCTGCATGCGCTGTTCGCCCCAGCGCTGCACAAGATATTCGCGCATGGCCTCCACATCACCGAAATACAGGGCGTCCAGCGTGCGGCCGGCGCGGTTCATCACCCGGAATTTCAATACGTTCGCCTGTTTTCCGAGGAGGCGTGCGCCCAGCAGCTGCAGGCCGCTCTCCGCAAACAGCGGCTTTTCATTGCCTTTGCCGAACGGTTCCAGAAGCGGCAATTCCTCCACAAGCCGTTCCGATATGTAATCGATGGGCATGGGCACATCGATGGTCACCTTTTCCGTCAGTTCCTGTCCGGTCAGGGTGCAGTTTTCATTGAGACGGCGGCGCATTTCGCCGATGCGGCCGCGTTCCAGGGAAAAGCCGGCCGCCATCGGATGTCCGCCGAACTTGAGGAACAGGTCGCTGACCTTTACCATCTCCTCAAACATGGAATAGCCCTCGATGGAACGCCCGGAACCCTTGGCATCCTCCCCGGCGTCTGTCACCACAAATACCGGGCGGTAATAGCGCTCGCGCAGCTTTCCGGCCACAATTCCGGCGATGCTTTCATGGCAGCCCGGCAGATAAACTACCAGCACGCGATCCAATTCCCGTCGTTCATGCGTCATATCAGTCCCTGTCCGACCTGCCTGACATTCACGCATTCCGTCATCACTCACGGATTCTGCCCGACATTCGCGCATCCCAGTACTCATAGTCTGATCCGCCGGATGTCCGCACATCATATCCGCCTGATCTGCCCGAGCTCCGTATACTCCGCTGTCTCCAGCCTGATCCGCCTGACCCCCGCACATTCCGCTGTTGCCTGCCTGATCTGCCCGACCTCCGTACACTCCGCTGTCTCCAGCCTGATCCGCCCAGCCTCCGTACACTCCGCTGTCGATCAGCCGGCAGGCCTCTTCCACGGCCTGCTGCGTCAGGTATTTACGCTCATCATTCAGCGCTTTCAGCTGCTCCGCCAGCTCCAGCGCTTCCTCCCGGGTCCTGGCGAGCAGCAGGCGCATCGAGCGCCGCGCCGTGTCCAGACGGCCGCTGGCGTTGATGCAGGGACCGAGCACAAAACCGATGTGATAGGCGGTAATGCTCTCCGGAGCGAGGCCGTTGACCTCTATGAGGGCGCGCAGGCCGGGATTTTCTGTGCTCCGCAGCCGTTTCAGGCCCTCGCGCACCAGAATCCGGTTCTCTCCCTCAAGGTCCATCACATCGCCCACCGTCGCAAAGCCGACAAACGGCAGCAAGGATTCCGCTTCTGAGGACGGCTTACCGAACGTCTGGCAGAGCGCAATCGCCAGCTTCCAGGCCACCGCCGCCCCGCACAGCTTTTTAAACGGATAGGGACAGTCCGGCTGCTTGGGATTGACCACGACGTCCGCCGCAGGCAGGCGGTAAACCCGCTCATCCCCGTTTTCCTCATACAGTGGCTCGTGGTGGTCGGTCACCACCACCGTCAGTCCTTTTTCTTTCGCGTAGGCAATCTCGTCAAGCGCAGCGATACCGTTGTCGCAGGTGATGACGGTATCGATTCCTTCCTCAAGGGCGTACTCCAGCAGGCGCAGGTTCAGCCCGTAGCCGTCCCGCATGCGGTCCGGAATCTCAAAATCCACCTCCGCGCCGCAGCTGCTCAGCACACGGTGCAGGATATAGGTGGCATTTACGCCGTCAATGTCATAGTCCCCGATGATGCGCAGCCGTTTCCCTGCAAGGATTTTCTCCCGCAGGAGCGTAGCCGCCTCCCGGCAGCCTTTTAAAAGCTCCGGCGGATACAGGTTCTGCAGCGAACCGTGCAGATATTCCTCGATGGCCGCATCGCCGACAATGCCGCGGTTGCGGATGATGCGCGCCGTCACCGGGTCGATGCCGAATTTCTGTGAGATCGCCTGAAAATCCGCCCGTTTGGCCGCCACCACCCACTTTTCCTGTTTCTTTTCCATAATTTCACCTGTTTTTATTTTTTCGGTCGTTTATACAAAATGAGCAGGCCCGTTTTCGCTCCCCAACCTCTCAAACCTGAGAGACCTGCACATCCATGCCTGGACCATTTTGTGCGGCAGAAAGTCTTTCCTATCTCAGCATGAAAAAAGTCGCTGCAAATTTTGTACGGCAAAAAAGTTTTTCTGCCTCAGCATGAAAAGGTCGCTGCAAATTTTGTGCGCCAGCAAACTTCCCCATCCCAGCGCGAAAAAGGGCCGCTGCAAAATAAGCGCAATGTCCTGCCCTTTCTTTTGCAACAGCCCGTCATCGTACCCGGCGCGTGCGGCCGTGAACGGACGCACGGCACCGGGAATATTCCGTATCTTATTTGGCCGGAGCCGCTTTCTGATGTGATTTCATGAGATACCACAGAGCGCCCGTGATGCACACGGAGGAATAGCCGCCCGCCAGCACGCCCACGATCAGCGGAAGCGCAAACTCCTTGATCGTCGCCACGCCGAGGATATAGAGCACCGCTATCGTCAGGAACGTGGTAACGGTCGTGTAGATGCTTCGCGTCAGCGTCTGCGTGATGCTCGCGTTTACGATCTCCGCAAGCGGAGCTTTCCTCATCACCTTCAGGTTCTCACGGATACGGTCGAAAATGACGATCGTCGCGTTGATCGAATAACCGACAATGGTCAGCATGCAGGCAATGAAAGTATTACCCACGGAAATCCGCACCACCGCGTAGCAGGAGAACACCACCAGCACGTCGTGCAGGAGGGCGATCACCGCGCTGCCCGCGAAACGGATATCCTTGAACCGGAACCAGATGTACACCAGCATGCACAGCGCCGCGACGATCACCGCCACCACTGCGTCCTGACGCATCTCATTGCTGACCGTGGAGGAAATCGTCTCGAAATTGATCGCCTTCTTGTCGATGCCGTAAGCGTCCTGAATCGCCTTGGAAACCGCCTCGCGCTCGTCCACCGAGAGCACTCTGGTCTTGATGTATACCTCGTTGGAACCCGCCACTTTCTGCGTCTGAATCTCCGCATCGCCGGTCACGTCCATGATCAGCGGCTTCACGTCGGAATCCAGCTGCGCGATGCTGAGGTCTTCGTCAAACATCACGCTCGTGGACGTACCGCCCATGAAATCCATGCTCAGGTTGAGGGCGCCCCTGCCGGACGCGGAATTGATCACCATGAACAGCGGGCCGACCAGGATCAGCACCAGGGAAATCACAAAGCAGAGATTCTTTTTGCCGAGGAAATTGATGGTCGGAATCTGTTTTGCCTTTTTGTAGTATTTTTCATCGCGGAATCCGAGCTCGTAAACCGCATTGATGATCAGGCGCGAGATCACCAGCGCCGTCACCATCGAGAGCACGATACCAAGCGCCAGCGTCTGAGCGAAGCCCTTTACCGTGCCGGTACCCATAAAGTTCAGCACAAACGCCGCGATCAGCGTCGTAATATTGCCGTCAAGAATCGCCGACAGCGCTTTCTGGAAGCCGGTGCGGATGGCCACTTTCACGGACGCGCCCGCCGCAATCTCCTCGCGGATACGCGCGTAGATGATGACGTTTGCGTCGACGGCCATACCGATGGAAAGAATAATACCGGCGATGCCGGGCAGCGTCAGCGTCATGTCAAACGCATTCAGCAGCACCAGGTCCAGGCCGATGTAGATCAGCAGCGCAAACGCCGACACGACGCCCGGAAGCGCATAGGCCCAGATCATGAACAGCATGACCAGAACGATGCCGATTGCGCCGGCGATCAGGCTGGTGTGAATCGCGTTTTCACCGAGCTGCGCGCCGACCACGTTGGAACGGATTTCCTGCAGCTCCAGAGACAGCGAACCGATGCGGATCGAGGAGGCCAGATTCTGCGCTTCCTCCGCCGTGAACGAACCGGTGATGTAAGCCGTGCCGCCCGTGATCGCCTCGTTTACGCGCGGAGCGCTGATGACTTCGTCGTCATAGACAATCTCGATGACATTGCCGACGTTCTCGGAGGTCGCCTCCGCGAACGCTTCCGCGCCCTCGTCGTTCAGCTCCAGCTGCACCACGTATTCCTGGTTGCCCATCTGGTTCTGCTGCGTCCCCGCGGAAGCGGAATCCACCTGGTCGCCGGTGATGACTACCGTGCCGTCGGTCAGGCGGAACTCCAGGGAACCCGGCTTGCCCAGCTCGGTCAGGATCGCGTTGGCGTCGCTCACGCCCGGAATCTCAACGTTGATCCGGTTGCTGCCCTCCTGATATACGTGCGCCTCAGTGCTGTAGCCGTCTACACGCTGCTGCAGCTTGTAGACCGTGTCGTTCATGTCCTCCGCCGACGGATTCTCATCGCCGACCGCCTCGTAGGTGATGCTCACGCCGCCGGAAAGATCCAGGCCGAGGACGATGTTTTTCATCGAACCGGTTCCGGTTTTGCCGATGCCGAACGCCGCTGTGTAAACCAGGATCAGCAGCAGAACGACCGCCCCGCCAAGCACTGCTTTTGCTCTTGTCTTGTTCATGATAGTTACACTCCTTTATTTCTTATTCAGCTAACGCTGCTTTTATCATAATCGCACATTCCACGCGCTTTCGCTGAAGCGCGCAGCCGATGTCGTACGCGTCCTGAATGGTGCCGTGAAAGTGGTAGGAATTTGCCGCGCAGCCGCCGCTGCAGTAAAACTTTGCAAAGCAGCTGCGGCATTTCTCTTTTGTATAGACATTGCAGCATTTGAATTCGTCCGCAATCTCCGGCTTTGTGATGCCCTCGTCCACGCTTCCCATCCGGTAGGATTCCTCGCCGACGAACTGATGGCACGGATAGAGGTCGCCCCACGGCGTCACGGCCAGGTACTCCGTGCCCGAACCGCATCCGGAAAGGCGCTTGTATACGCACGGCCCGCCCGTCAGGTCGATCATAAAGTGGAAGAACGTAAAGCCTCTGCCCTCCCGCTCCCGTTTCACCATCTCGGCCGCCAGCCGGTCATACTCTTCGTAAATCTGCGGGAGGTCCTCTTCGCGCAGCGCGTAGTCCTCAGATTCCGCCGCCACCACCGGCTCCACGGAAATCTGCGTAAAGCCCTCGTCCGCCAGGTGCAGCACGTCTCTGGAAAAGTCGAGATTGTAATGGGTAAACGTCCCTCTCGCGTAATAGCGCTGCTGGCCGCGGCTGTCGGCAAAGCGCTTAAACTTCGGGAGCACCAGGTCGTAGCTGCCGTCCCCGCGCCGGAACGGGCGCATGTAATCGTGAACCTCTTTCCGGCCGTCGATGCTCAGCACGACATTGTCCATCTCGCGGTTGCAGAACTCCATGATCTCGTCGTTCAGCAGCACGCCGTTCGTCGTCAACGTAAAGCGGAACCGCTTGTCGTGCAGCTTCTCCTGCCCGCGCCCGTAGGCCACCAGGTCCTTTACCACCTGCCAGTTCATCAGCGGCTCCCCGCCGAAAAAGTCCACCTCGAGGTTGTGTCTGTCCCCGGAATTTGCAATCAGGAAATCGAGCGCCTTTTTCCCGACCTCAAAGCTCATCAGCGCGCGCCGCCCGTGGTATTCGCCCTCCTCAGCGAAGCAGTAGCGGCACGCCAGGTTGCAGTCGTGCGCGATGTGCAGACAGAGTGCCTTGACCACCGTCCTGCGGGCCTTGTAGTCGATAATCGCCTTTTCGTATATGTCCTCCGTAAACAGCGCGCCCGCCGCCTCCAGCTCCCGGCACTCCGCCAGCGCCTCGGAAATCTCCTCCTGCGGATAGCGTCCGCCCAGCGCGGCGCCGATCTCGGCCTCGGTCCTGCCCTCGTCAAGCAGGGCGATCACGTCGTACACCAGCTCGTCCACCACGTGTACAGAACCGCTGTTTACATCCAGAACGATGTTGTATCCATTGTTTTTGTATTGATGGATCACATCCAGTCCCCTTTCTCTTTCGGGATCAGCAGTACAGCTTCCGCCGCACAGGAAATCCGCGGCGGTTTCTCATACGGCAAGATACAAGCAGCGAAGCATGTTCGCTGCCTGTGAGTTCACATCTTTTCTGTTGTGCGTTCTATGCTATTTGCTGTGCTCGCATGTCTGATTGCCTACCGTGCAGGATGTCTTGCATGCGGACTGGCAGGACGTCTGGCACTCGCCGCATCCGCCTTTCCTGAGAGTGTTCTGTAACGGCTTTGTATTCAGAGTCTTGATGTGTTTCATCAGCGCATTCTCCTTATCCTCATAATTTGCCCGAAAATATGCCTATTTCCGGCTCTGTAGGCTATTGTAACACAGAACTTTTGAAAATAAAAGAGGTTTCTTCAAACTTTGTCAAAAGAAATACGCAAACCGTCCGCAAAAGCCTTTCGTTCCCGCCGCCCGTTGACGGAGGCGCCGGGCAGGGATAAAATAAATGCGGGAAATCAAATGCGGGAAATCATTTCTTAGCTGCAAATTATAAAACAGCAGGGAATCGTTTCCTACTATAAATTATAAAACATATATTATAAATCGACAGGGAGGCATTCAGATTGACAGACATTCTTTTTCTCGGCGACAGCATCACAGACTGCGACCACTGTTTCAGCAGCGATAATCTCGGATACGGATACGTCCGAATGCTGGCGCAGCGGCCGGGCGTAACGGCGGTAAACGGCGGCACGGACGGCTTTACCTTTCCGCGCGTGCTTCAGAAATGGCGGCGGATGTTCTCCGGCCGGCGCTATGACCATGCGGTCGTCACCTGCGGCATCAACGAGGTCGGCGTGATCGTCAATACCGGCATCCGGCCCTGGGAGGCCGAGCGCTACCTCGACACTTCCATGGAGTCGCTGCGCCTGCTGCTCGCCGGGCTTCTGCAGTGTACGGGGCCTGAGGCCCAGCAGAGCGAACCAGGCGCCGCTTCCGTCCTGCTTCTGGAGCCGTTCCTCTTTCCGGAACCCAAGGCCCGCATCCCGTGGTTTCCTCTGCTGGAAACCGTGCGCCAGGATATACAGGCCGTCGTCTCCGATTTTGCGCCCCGTGCACAGTATCTCCCCGTGCAGGACGCGCTCGACGAGCTGGCCGGGGACCGCGGGTACGGAGCCGTCACCACCGACGGTATCCATCTCACGGAGTTTGGGCATGAACGGCTCGCCGCCCTGGTGGCGGAAGCTCTGCACATCTGAGGCTGTGCATGGCCAAATGCGCCTTTACAGCCCAATACAATGGGCCCGGCACAAATCTGTTCAGGCCCTGTCTGTTCTTTTTTACGGCTTTTCCGCCGTCTCTTTCACTTGATTTCAGGCATCAGCGCAAATGGGCAAACCTTTAATCCTCATCCGCATTCTGCCGCGCCGCAACCTCTTTCTCCTGCACATCGTTCGGAGCCTGCTCGTAGCGCGCAAACTCGTATGCATAGGAGCCGCTGCCGCCGGTCATCGAGCGGAGCTGCGTGGAATAGCCGTACAGCTCGGACATCGGGATATCCGCCTCAACGATCGTATTGCCCTTGTGGTCCGGGTTCATGCCGAGCACGCGGCCGCGCCGCTTGTTGAGATCGCCCATGACGTCGCCGGTGTACTTATCCGGCACGGTCACTTTCAGGGATGCGATCGGCTCGAGCAGAACCGGGCTGGCATCCATGAAGCCTTTCTTGAATGCCTGGATGGCCGCCGTCTTGAAGGCCATCTCGGAGGAGTCTACCGGATGGTAGGAACCGTCGTAGAGGACTGCCTTGACGCCGACTACCGGATATCCGGCCAGAGGTCCCTTGAGGACGGAGTCCTGAATACCCTTTTCCACTGCCGGGAAGTAGTTCTTCGGCACCGCGCCGCCGACGACCTCCTGCTCGAATTCGTATGCCTGCTCCAGGGAATCCAGCGGCTCGAAGCGCATCTTGACGTGACCGTACTGGCCGTGTCCGCCGGACTGCTTCTTATATTTGGAATCCACGTCGGATTTCTTGCGGATCGTCTCGCGGAACGCCACCTTCGGCTTCTCCAGCTCGACGTCTACTTTGTATCTGGTCAGCAGCTTGCTGACGATGATGTCCAGATGCTGGTCGCCCAGGCCGTACAGCAGCGTCTGGCGGTTCTCGCCGTCGTTCACGACGCGCATGGTCAGGTCTTCCTGCGCCATCTTCGCGAGCGCCTGCGCTACCTTGTCCTCCTCGCCCTTGTTCTTTGCGCGGTACCGTTTGTATGTATACGGAACCGGCGCATCCAGCCTGCCGTACTCGATCGGCGTAGCCTTGGTGGAGAGCGTATCGCCTGTGGATGCATTCAGCTTGCCGATCGCCCCGATGTCGCCCGCGTGCAGCTCTTTTACCTCGACGGCTTTGCTGCCCTCCATCACATAGAGCTTGCCCACGCGCTCCTCGGAATCGGAACCGCTGTTGTACAGGACGTCGTCGTTCTTGATCACGCCCGACGCCACTTTGATCATGGAATACTTACCGATGAACGGGTCGACAATGGTCTTCCAAACGAAAGCGGATTTGGCCTTGGAGAAATCGTAGTCCGCCTCGAACACTTCCTTGGTCTTCATGTTAACGCCGGCGATCTTGCGCTTCTCCGGCGACGGTAGATAGCTGACGATATCGTCCAGCAGAAGCTGTACGCCCTGCAGGTTGAGGCTCGCGCCCATCGTCACCGGAACGATGGAGCAGTCGCTGACGTTGGTGTGCAGCGCGGACACGATCTCCGCCTCGGAGAACTCCTCGCCGCTGAAATAGCGGTCCATCATCTCCTCGCTCGTCTCCGCAACCGCCTCCAGCAAGTCCTCGCGGTACTTCTCAAGGTACTCCTGCAGATAATCCGGGATCTCGCACTCCACTTTTTCCTGCTTGTTTACATAACGTCTGGCCGCCATCTTGACGACGTTGACATAACCGACAAATTTTTCATTCTCACGGATCGGCAGATACAGCGGGGCGATCTTCTTGCCGTAAAGCTCGGTCAGGGCCTCCACAACTTCGCGGTAGCTGGCATTGTCAAAGTCCATATTGGAAACATAGAAGATTCTCGGCAGCTTATACTTTTCGCACAGGTCCCATGCCTTCTGCGTGCCGACCTCGACGCCGCTCTTGCCGTTGATCACGATCACCGCGGCATCGGCAGCCGCAGCCGCCTCCTCGGCCTCTCCCAGGAAATCAAAATAACCCGGAGCGTCGAGGACGTTGACCTTGGTGTCGCCCTGGATGATCGGAACCATCGTGGTGCTGATTGAAAATTTTCTCTTTATCTCCTCTTTATCGAAATCGCTGAGCGTATTCCCCTCGGCTACATTTCCAAGCCTGCTTGTAATACCTGACAGATACGCCATGGACTCCACGAGGCTCGTTTTCCCGGCTCCGCCATGGCCGAGAAGTACGACGTTTCGGATCTTGTCTGTTGTGTAAACATTCATCACTTTTTCCTCCAATACTTGTTAGTCCGTGGACACAACTTTCCCACATAGGGATATTTTACTAAAATAATGTGTACGTTTCAAGCATTTTATTCAGTTTTAACAATCTTTTTTATTTTTGCACTTTAAAGCGCCGCAGTATTTGACATGTTTTGGGTTTGATAGTAAAATAAACCTGCAATTCTGGCACTGCTTACAAAGAGAAAGGTACAAAAAATCATGGATTTGAATACATTCGGCTTTATCGGTCTCGGATTGATCGGCGGCTCCCTGGCGCTGGCGCTGAAGCGCGCGCGGCCCGGCTGCCGCATCATGGTATACACAAGGACTCCCGCCACGGCCCGGCAGGCGCTGGAGCAGGGCGCGGTGGACCTCATCTGCGCTTCGCCGTCCGACCCGCAGTTCGCGGCGTGCGACTGCGTTTTTCTGTGCGCCCCGGTGGGAACGAACATCGAAGCGCTGCGCCTGCTGAAGGATGTGGTCAGCGAGCGCTGCATCCTGTCGGACGTCGGCAGCGTGAAAACCGACATCCACGAGGCGGCGCACGAGATGGGGCTGGACGGCCGTTTTATCGGCGGACACCCGATGACGGGCTCGGAAAAATCCGGCTTTGCCAACGCGCAGGCGCATCTGTTTGAAAATGCCTACTATGTGATCACGCCCTCGCCCGGCACGCCGCAGGAACATATCGACGCCTGCCACGCGCTCGCCGCCGCCATCGGCTCCATCCCGCTGGTGCTCGACTACCGGCGGCACGATTATGTGACGGCGGCGGTGAGCCATTTGCCGCACCTGATCGCCGCCGCGCTCGTGAACACCGTGCACGATCTGGATTCCAGAGATGAAATCATGAAAATGATCGCCGCCGGAGGCTTCAAGGATATCACGCGCATTGCCTCCTCCTCGCCTGAGATGTGGGAGCATATCTGCGTTTCCAACAACGAAAATATTTCCAGCGTCATGGACACCTTCATCGCGCTTCTGGAGCAGTCCAGGGCGCAGATGAATTCCGGCGACGGCAAGGGCATTTACCGGACCTTCGAGCGCTCGCGGGAGTACCGCGATTCGTTTTCTTCCACCTCGCTCGGTTCTATTAAGAAAACCTACCGCATCTTTTGTGACATTGTCGACGAATCCGGCGCCATCGCCACCATTGCGACCACGCTGGCGGTGAACGGCATCAGCATCAAAAATATCGGCATCGTCCACAACCGCGAATTTGAGGAGGGCGCGCTGCGCATTGAATTTTATGAGGAATCCCCGTCGCTGAAGGCCGCTGAGGTACTGCGCCAGCACCGTTACCGCGTCTGGGTGCGCTGAACAAGCAAAGGAGACTGTTATGATCATACGATACGCCGCTCCCCTGCGCGGGGAGCTCGCCGTTCCCGGCGACAAGTCCATTTCACACCGCAGCATCATGCTGGGCGCTCTGGCCGAGGGGCGCACCGAGGTCAGCCACTTTCTGACCGGGGCCGACTGCCTGTCCACGATTTCCTGCTTCCGGCAGATGGGGATCGACATCTCCGTTGACGGCACGCGCGTCGAGGTGCTCGGGAAAGGGCTGCACGGCCTGTCGGAGCCGTCCGATGTGCTGGACGCCGGAAACAGCGGCACGACGGTGCGGCTGATGTCCGGCATTCTCGCCGGCCAGCCGTTCGCGTCGGCAATCACCGGGGACGATTCCATTCAGAAACGGCCGATGAAGCGCATCATCGAGCCGCTCACGCAGATGCAGGCCTCGGTCGTCTCCCTGCGGGACAACGGCTGCGTGCCGCTCTCCATCCGCGGAGGCCGGCTGTGCGGCATTCACTATGTCTCCCCGGTGGCCTCGGCGCAGGTCAAATCCTGCGTGCTTCTGGCCGGACTGTATGCGGACGGGCCGGTCAGCGTCACGGAGCCGGTGGTCTCCCGCAATCACTCCGAGCTGATGCTGCGCTATTTCGGCGCGGATGTCGTCTCTGAGGGCACCACCGTCTCCGTCCGCCCGCAGCCGCTCCTGACCGGACAGAAGGTTCAGGTGCCCGGAGACATTTCCTCGGCCGCCTATTTCATCGCCGCGGCCCTGCTCGTGCCGGGTTCGGAGGTTCTGCTGCGAAACGTCGGCATCAATCCCACGCGCGACGGCATGCTGCGCATCTGCGCGGCCATGGGCGCCGACATCACCCTGCTGAACCGCGACGATTCCGGGGCGGAACCGTGCGCCGACCTGCTGGTGCGCAGCAGTTCCCTGAAAGGCACGGTGATCGGGGGCGATATCATTCCCACGCTGATCGACGAGCTGCCGGTGCTGGCCGTGCTCGGCGCGTTTGCAGAGGGAACGACCGTCATCCGCGACGCCGCCGAGCTGAAAGTAAAGGAATCGGACCGCATCGCCGTCATGATCGAAAATCTGCGGCGCATCGGCTGTGACGTCGAGCCGGCGGACGACGGCATGATCATTCACGGCGGCCGCCCGCTGCACGGCGCGGTGATTGACAGCAAAAAAGACCACCGCGTGGCTATGAGCTTTGCGGTGGCCGCGCTCGCCTGCGACGGCGAGATGGAGATTGCGGACGGCGACTGTGTCCGGATCAGCTATCCGCAGTTTTATGAAGATCTGCGGCAGTTGTGCCGCTAATCCGTTTCCCGGGGCTGCGGGGCTGCCGCAGAAATATCAGGCAGCCCCGCAGTTTTTATACTTCTGTCCCGGATTCTTTTTTATGCTTCTGTTCCAGACTCCGGCGCCTCCTGCGTTTCAGGTTCCGGTATCTCCCATCCGAACGCGGAGGCCTCCTGTTCGTTCCAGTACAGCTCTCCGTCCTTTCTGGCGGCCGCGCAGCCGCTCTCCACGTGTTCCTCCCGCATACCGAACACCGGGATTCCGACTTCTTTCGCGTACGCGCATATGGTCTGTACCAGTCCGTTTATTTCTGCGTCATCGATGCAGAAAATACAGCCTACTTTGCCAACCAGCTCGGAAGCAACCAGATCGATCTCCACCTCATCCTCCAGTTCCCTGGCTTCGACTGAGATGCCATAGGAAGCGGCAAGCTCCGTGTACGCTGCCAGCTGTTCTTCCGCATTCCGGTTCTGTGCAGAGTAAATGATGCCGACGCTCTGCGTCTCCGGGGCCAACGTGCGCAGAAGTTCAAACTGGCTTTCCGCGCTCTCCTGCCACTGTGCGGGCGTCGTTTCCACATCCGCTGCCGTCCCGTCAGTTTCTGTCTCTGTTACTGTTTCCGTTTCGCTCCTGGATTCACTCTCTGTTTGCGTTTCGGGTTCCGTCACAGGTTCCGTCTCGTTTTCTGTCAGGGCTTCCGTTACTTCTTCGGTCTCAGTCTCAGATTCCGTCTCCGTCTCGCTCTCAGATTCACTTTCTGTCTGCGTTTCGGATTCTGTCACAGCTTCCGTCACAGTCTCTGTCACAGGTTCCGTTACTTCTTCGGTCTCAGTTTCAGATTCCGTCTCCGTCTCGCTCTCGGATTCACTTTCTGTCTGCGTTTCGGATTCCGTCCCGGTTTCTGTCAGGGCTTCCGTAACTGCTTCGGTCCCTGTCTCAGACTCAGCTTCCGTCTCTGTTTCGCTTTCGGATTCACCCTCTGTCTGCGTTTCGGGTTCTGGCACAGATTCCGTCACGGCTTCGGTCTCGTTTCGCTCCGCCCACTCTGCCTGCAGATCGGCGATTTCTCCGACAATATTATTGTTTTCGATCTCATCCATATCCGCCGAATGAATGAGGTCGGAGCGCACGAATGCGTTCGTCACGGCGTCCTCCGCAGAGAAACGAATCTCGGACCAGCCGTCTGCATTCCGCCGCACGACGAGCACCGGATCGTTTGCCTCCAGCCCGCCGACCTTCTCAGAATCGGCCGAAGCCGCCGCACGCACATTGATCGTCTCGTTTGCAAGATAAAGGGAATCTACGCCGCTCAGGTACTCTGTTTTAACATAACCATCCAGAAACCCTTCCGGCGTCTCAAAACGGATTCCGCACCACTCGCCCTCGTCACGCAGCCAGATTACTTCCATCCCTGTGCTCAGCGTCGCCAGAACCTCGGAATCTGTGCTGGGTTCCGAGCGCACCCTGATATAGTCATTCACAATCCTGATTTCCGGCTTCGCCTCTGTTTCAGGCTCTGTCTCAGTCTCCGTTGTCGTTTCCGGCTCGGTTTCGTTCTTTGTTTCTGCTTCCGTTTCAGTCTCGCTCCCGGTTTCCGTCTCAGTCTCTGTTTCCGTTTCGCTTTCCGATTCCGTCCCGTTTTCTGTTTCGCTCTTTGTCTCAGTCGCCGCTTCACTTTCCGGCTCCGTCTCGTCCCCGGTCGTCACTTCGCTTCCCGTCTCTGTCTCGTTTCCAGTCGCCGTTTCGCTTTCCGGTTCCGTCTCACTCTCCGGCTCCGTCTCGCCCTCGGTCAAGCGCTGCGTTTCTGTCTGCGTCTCCGACTGTTCCTGGACTTCCGGGCTGGTCTGCCCCGACAAGGTCCCGGAAGCCGGTACGGTTTCCGACTGCTCCTGCGACTCCGGCTGCTCCGGAACCGCAAGGCCGGGTTTTGTCTCCGCCGGCAGGCGCTGTGCCTGCGGCTGCGGCTGTGTTTCCGGCGGCTGCGTTTCCGGCTCCTGTCTCACGGTCGAAGGCTGCGTGCTCCGCCGCTGCGTCTCCCCCTGTTTCCGTGTCTCCGTCTGTTTTCGTGTCTCCGTTTCGGGTTCCGTCTGCTCCTGCGCCCCGGTCTGCGGCTCCGACTGTCCGCGCTTTTCCGGCTGCCGCTGCGTCTCTGTCCCGGATTCTGACTGTTCCTCCGCGGGCGTCTTTCCCGGCTTGCCGGCAAACGTCATCCCTTCGTCGAGGATTTCGTCGCCGGACTGGTTTTCCGCAGGAATTTCTTCCGTCTCGTCAAGAGGAATCCCCTGTTTGGCATTTGCCCGGGCGGTGGCTGTCACTTCGTTTTCACCGGCCAGGTCCAGCTCCAGAGCCTCCGTCGACAGTTCTTCGAGAACCTCCTCGCTTTGCTCCATTGCCTTCTCCGGATCGCCGTCCAGAAGCTCCATCTCAGCCACGACCAGAGTCTGCGGCTCCGTCTCCTCCTGTTTTGCTCCGCAGCCGCCAAGCACGGTCACTGCCGCCGACACGCCCAGCAGGGCGCAGATTGCCTTGTACTTCATTTGAATCCCCCTTACTTCCCGGAAATATTGCATGATATAGAAAGAGACTATTGCAGGAACCTCCGACGAGTCCTGCAACAGTCCCTGGGTATGGTCAATTCTTTACGTCTTTGATGCTGAAGCTCATCCTGCCCATCTTGTCCTTGCCAAGGCAGACCACCTTCACTTTGTCGCCAAGCGTGAGCACATCCTCCACGCGGTTGATCCGCTCCCTGGCAATCTTGGAAATGTGCACCATTCCCTCCTTGCCCGGCGCAAACTCCACAAACGCGCCGAACTCCTTGATGCTGACCACCTCGCCGGTGAATACCTGCCCCGCCTCGAAATCGGTCACGATAATGCGGATCATCTCCGCGGCCTTGTCCATCATCGCCTGGTCGGTGCCGCAGATGGATACGAAGCCGTCGTCGTTGATGTCGATGCGGACGCCGGTGCGCTCGATGATCGTGTTGATCGTCTTGCCGCGCTGTCCGACCACATCGCCGATCTTCTGCGGGTCAATCTGCATCTGCGCGATCTTCGGCGCATACTTGCCGACGGTCGGTCTCGGCTCGGAAATGCACGGCATCATGATCTCTTTGAGGATGTATTCCCTCGCCTCGTGCGTGCGGGAAATCGCTTCCTCCACGATCGGGCGGGTGAGTCCGTGAATCTTGATGTCCATCTGGATGGCCGTGATGCCGTCCAGCGTACCCGCCACTTTGAAGTCCATATCGCCAAAGAAGTCCTCAAGACCCTGAATATCGGTCAGGACAATGTAATCGTCGTCGGTCTCGCCGGTCACCAGGCCGCAGGAAATGCCCGCCACCATCTTCTTGATCGGTACGCCTGCCGCCATCAGCGACATCGTGGACGCACATACGCTGGCCTGCGACGTGGAGCCGTTCGACTCAAAGGTCTCGGACACGGTGCGGATTGCGTACGGGAATTCCTCCTCCGACGGAAGCACCGGCAGCAGCGCTTTCTCCGCCAGCGCGCCGTGGCCGATCTCACGGCGTCCCGGTCCGCGGCTGACCTTCGTCTCGCCTACGGAGTAGGACGGGAAATTGTAATGGTGCATGTAGCGCTTGCCCGTGATATTCTCATCGAGGCCGTCCACCTTCTGCATATCGGAAAGCGGCGCCAGCGTGGTAATCGTGCAGATCTGCGTCTGGCCGCGGGTAAACATGGCCGAACCGTGCACCCTCGGAATCAGGTCCACCTCCGCCGCCAGCGGGCGAATCTGCGTGATCGCGCGGCCGTCCGGGCGCTTGTGGTCTTTGAGGATCATCTTGCGCACGGTCTTTTTCTGGTACTGGTACAGTGCCTCGGGGAGCAGGGCCAGCCACTCCTCGTTGTCCGCGAACGCCTCCTCGAGCTTTGCGGAAATCTGGCGGATATTCTCCTCGCGCACCTGCTTTACATCGGTGAAGACAGCCGTCTCCATCTCCTCCGGCGGCACGATCTTCCGCATCTCCTCAAACAGCTCCTCCGGAACGGCGCAGCTCTCGTAGGAGTGTTTCGGCTTGCCGACCTCGGCCACGATCTTATTGATAAAGTCGATGATCTCCAGGTTGATCGCGTGACATTTGTAAATGGCGTCGATCATGACGTCGTCCTTCACCTCGTTCGCGCCGGCCTCGATCATGATCACCTTCTGGCCGGTGGAAGCGACCGTGAGCTGCAGGTCGCCCTCGTCCCACTGCGTCTGGGAGGGATTGACGATGAGCTCGCCGTCCACAAGGCCCATCTGCGTCATCGCGCACGGGCCGTCAAACGGAATGTCCGAAATCGAGGTGGCAATCGCCGCGCCCAGCATGGCGGTCAGCTCCGGACGGCACTCCGGCTGTACGGACATGACCATGTTGTTGAGGGTGACGTCGTTGCGGTAATCCTTGGGGAACAGCGGGCGCATCGGGCGGTCGATCACGCGGGACGTGAGAATCGCGTTCTCCGACGGCTTGCCCTCTCTCTTGTTGAATCCGCCCGGAATCTTGCCCACGGAATAAAATTTTTCTTCGTATTCTACGCTCAGCGGGAAAAAGTCAATCCCGTCGCGCGGCTTCTCGGAAGCCGTCGCGGTGGAGAGCACCGTCGTCTCCCCGTAATGCATGAACGCACAGCCGTTCGCCTGCGCACCCACGCGTCCTACGTCCACCGTCAGAGTCCTGCCGGCCAGTTCCATCGAATAACTCTTATACATACCTCGTCTCCTTTTCTGATTGTTCTGCAGAACAGGACATCTGCAAGAGCTCCGAAACTACTGAAAAAAAGATTCCCTGAAATCTGTTTTTCAGTGGTCTCGGCTTCGTCTTGGCAGATGCCTGATCTCTCCTATTTGCGCTGCGTAAGCAGCATATTTCCGGTGCAAATTCGTGCGCATCCCCCGGAGGGACTGTAGCAAACGGAACATATATTTGACGTTTGCTATAAAACATACAGGAAAGCGGGGCCGCCGCCCGGAAAGCTCCGGACAGCGCCCCACTTTTATTTCCTACTTTCTGATGCCAAGCTTTGCGATCAGCTCACGGTATCCGTCCAGATTGGTCTTGCGCAGATACGCCAGCAGTCCGCGTCTCTGACCTACCATTTTCAGAAGTCCTCTTCTGGAATGGTGATCCTTCGGATGCGTCTGCAGATGTGCGGTCAGCTCCTGAATGCGGGCCGTCAGCACTGCGATCTGAACCTCCGGTGACCCCGTGTCGCCCGGTGTCCTTGCGTACTCGTTGATAATTGCCGTTTTCTTTTCCTTTGAAATCATGACAGCTCCTCCTGTTTTTAATCGCCTGCCACCAGGAATCCGGTCGGAGCGTCCAGGATTCTGGGTGACGGCTGAATTTCATGCCAGTCTAATATAGCATAAGAAAGCATCCGCGTCAACCGGAAAAAACTGCGTCCCGCTCAGATGCCCGGTTCAAATGCCGAAATATTCTATCCCGGAACGGATGTCGCGCTCCATCTGCGCCTTTAATTCCTCCACCGAGGCAAACCGGTGCTCCGGGCGGCAGAACCTGCGGATCCGCACCTCGGCCTCCCGGCCGTAAAAATCGCCCGCAGCCCCGTACAGGTAGGTCTCCACGCCCAGAAAGCTGCCGTCCACCGTCGGCTTGTAGCCGATGTTGGTCACCCCGTGGCAGCAAATCTCCCCCAGCTTCACATCGCTGAAGTAGACGCCCTCCGGCGGCAGCAGCTTGCGGCCGTCCGGGACCTGGTTGATGGTCGGCATGCCGATCCTGCGCCCGAGCTGGCGGCCGTGCCGCACCGGCCCGCAGACCGGATAATAAAAGCCCAGCAGGTCATGCACCAGCGACATGTCCGCGCAGCTTAACGCCTCCCTTACAAAGGTGCTGCTGATCTCCCGCCCCTGGCAGCGCTCCTTTTCCATCACCAGCAGGCGGAAGCCGTATTTCTCCTGCAGAGCCTCCAGCAGCTTCACATCCCCGCTGCGCCTGCAGCCGAAGCGGAAATCCGTGCCCACCACGACGTACTTCGCGCGCAGGCCGCCCGCCAGCACCTCAGAGACAAAATCCTCCGGTTCCATGCTGAGAATCTGCGGCACATACGGACACCGGATCATGCAGTCGATCCCGCGCCGCTCCAGCAGGGCCTGCCTTTCCCGCTCCGTCAGAAGCGACGGGGCCTGCTCCGGCGCAATCGTAAACACGATGCCGCGAAAGCCCTGCCCCTGCAGGCGCTCCACCTCCCGCAGCAGCTTCTGATGGCCTCTGTGGAAGCCGTCGAACTTGCCCAGTGTGACCACGGAAGGGACATCGGAATAAAATTCTGTCGTATCGTGTATATATTCCATCGGTAGTTATCCGCCAGCTCCTTCACATGATGAAATCTTCTTTTCTATATATATTCTATAAAAACATTTTCACGGCGCGGTAGCTCTGCTTCTGCTCATTCCAGCCGTAGAGAGCCAGGAACTGCCCGTCCGCGCCGTAAACGCGAATCCGTTCTGCCGCCTCCAGCCGCCCTGCAATCTCCTGCCGCGGCAGCGGATTCCCGTTTCGCACCAGGCGTTCCGCCGCGCCGTCCAGCGTCACCCGCGGGACCTGCGCAAACAGCGAATCCACGGGCAAAATCAGCTCCTGCAGCCGCCCCTCGTCCCGGCGCCGGACGATCTCGTCCAGCGTCACGCTGTCCTCCACCGCAAACGGACCCACCCGCGTGCGCAGGAGGCTTTTCATACAGCCGCCGCAGCCAAGCGCCGCCCCGATGTCGTGGCAGAGGGTGCGGATATACGTGCCTTTGGAGCAGGTGACGGTCATGGTCACCTCCGGGAGCCGGATTTCCTCAATCCGGATCTCCTCAATCACAATCGTCCGCGGCCTGCGCTCCACCTCAATCCCCTGTCTGGCGAGGTCGTACAGCTTCTGCCCGTTCACCTTGAGCGCGGAATACATCGGCGGCACCTGCTGCTGCGGGCCCGTGAAAGCGGCGATGCAGCGGCGCACCTCTTCCTCATCGCAGGTTACCGGCATTTCCCGCAGAACCCGGCCCGCCATGTCCTGCGTGTCGGTGACGACGCCGAGCAGCAGCGCCGCCCGGTACTGCTTGTCATGCCCGGCCAGCAGCTCGCAGACCCTGGTGGCCTTTCCGAGACAAACCGGAAGCACGCCCTGTGCCTCCGGATCCAAGGTACCCGTATGTCCTATTTTTTTCTGTCTGAGGATGCCACGCAGCTTCGCCACCACGTCATGCGAGGTAAAGCCGCTCTCCTTGTAGACATTTATGATTCCGTCCGTCATTGTCCTGCCCCGCTCACTCTGCATCGAGCATCTGCTTTTCAATGTGGAGCGTGAGGTTGTTGACCACGTCGTGAATGCTGCCCTGCATCGAGCAGCCGGCCGCGCGCACATGGCCGCCGCCGCCGAAGTAGCTGGCAATGACGCTCACGTCCACCCGGCTGCGGGAGCGGAGACTGACCTTGTAGGTGCGCGGGCTCGTCTCGTAGAGGAAAATCGCCACCTCGACGCCGGTGGTGCCCATCAGCGTCTCCACAATCCCCTCCATGTCCGCGGGCGCAACCCCGTAAAAGTCCATCTCCTTCTGGCGCACCGCGCTGAATATGACCTTTTTGTCCATAATCAGAATGCTTTCCAGCAGCGCGCGGCCGAGTATCTGTTTCTGATGGTATGTCTTGTCGTAATATGTGTCGTTGATGATCGCGGAACAGTCAACGCCCTTGCGCATCAGCCGCGCCGCCACCTCCATCGTCCGCGGGGAGGTGCAGGAGTGGCGGAACACGCCGGTGTCATGTACAATCCCCATGTACAGCGCGGCCGCCGTCTCCAGGGGGATTTTTTCTTCCTCCAGAATCCCGAACATCAGCTCGGAGGTCGAGCTGGCGTCGGGCACGATGTAATTGACATCCGCGAAGCCCGGGTTGCTGATGTGGTGATCCACGCAGACCGTCCGCCCGGCCGCCTCCAGATAGGGCTTCGCCTTGCCCAGCCGCCGCTCATCCGCGCAGTCCAGGCTGAAAAAGACGTCGAACGGGGGCCGCGGCCCGAAGCTGGTGCTGATCTGACCCACGCCCGGTATGCTCCGGTATGCCTCCGGAACCTCTTCCAGATAAACCGACGCCATGACCGACGGGTAATTATGCCTCAGATAGTGGTACAGTCCCAGGCAGGCGCCGACGGCGTCCCCGTCCGGCCGCACATGGCCGGCGATGCCGACGGTCCGCACTCCCTTTAATTCTTCTGCCAGATTAATCATCAAATCCTCCCTTTTCGTCCTGATCCCGCTCCGGCTTTACCACCTCGTCGATCAGGCGCGTCATGTTCACGCCGTAGGCGATCGACTGATCGAGGATAAAACGGAGCTCCGGCGTGTTCCGCAGATTGACGCTCCCGGCGAGCTGGCGCCGGATGTAGCCCTCCGCGCTGCGCAGCCCCACCAGCGTATCCGCGGCCGCCTGTTCGTCTCCAAGTACCGATATATAAGCCTTACATGTTTTCAGATCAGGGGCCACCTCGACGGCCACCACCGAAGTCATGGGCGCGATGCGCGGGTCTTTGATCTCATTCTGGATAATCAAGGACAGCTCTTTTTGGACTTCGCCGTTGATCCTGGTGTTTTTGATGCTGTTTTTTCTCATTGATACGCCTGCTTTCCGGAATTTACCGTGCAACCTGAACCATGGTGAACGCTTCCACCTGGTCCTCCTCCTGGATGTCGTTGAATTTATCGAATACAATGCCGCATTCGTAGCCGGCGCGCACTTCCTTGACGTCGTCCTTGAAGCGCTTTAAGGAGGCCAGCGCGCCCTCGTAAATCACCGCGCCCTCGCGTATGACGCGCGCCGAGCAGTTTCTCTGGAACACGCCGTCCGTCACATAGGCGCCGGCGATCGTGCCGACACCGGAAGCCTTGAAGATCTGGCGCACCTCGGCGTGGCCGATCACCTTTTCCTCAAAGATCGGGTCAAGCATGCCCTTCATGGCCGCTTCCACATCGGCGATCGCATCGTAGATCACGCGGTAGAGACGGATATCCACGCCCTCGCGCTCCGCGGTTGCCTTCGCCACCGCATCCGGCCGCACGTTGAAGCCGATGATAATCGCGCTGGAGGCGGAGGCCAGAATCACGTCGGATTCGTTGATCGCGCCCACGCCGCCGTGGATGATCTTTACCACAACCTCCTCGTTGGAGAGCTTGAGCAGGCTCTGCTTCACCGCCTCCACGGAGCCCTGCACATCCGCCTTGACGATGATATCCAGCTCCTTGAGATTGCCGGCCTGAATCTGGGAGAACAGATCGTCCAGGGACATCCTGGATCGGGTCTCCTCGAGCATCCGCTCCCGGCCCTCGCTGATGAAAGTCTCGGCAAAGCTGCGCGCCTCTTTTTCATTTTCCATGGCCATGAAAATCTCACCGGCGTTGGGCACATCGCTGAAGCCCAGAATCTCCACCGGCGTGGACGGCCCAGCCTCTTTGACACGGCGTCCCTTGTGGTCCATCATGGCGCGGACCTTGCCGTAGCAGGAGCCTGCCGCCACCGGGTCGCCCACATGGAGCGTGCCTTTCTGCACCAGCACCGTCGCCACCGGACCCTTGCCCTTGTCGAGCTCCGCCTCGATGACGAGGCCGCGCGCCCGGCGCTTCGGATTCGCCCGCAGCTCCAGCACCTCCGCGGTCAGCAGGATCATCTCCAGCAGCGTGTCGATGCCCTCGTGTGTGCGCGCGGAAACCGGTACGAACACGGTGTTTCCGCCCCAGTCCTCCGGCAGCAGCTCATGCTCGGAGAGCTCCTGCTTGACACGCTCGATGTTGGCGCTCGGCTTGTCGATCTTGTTGATCGCCACAATGATCTCGATCCCGGCCGCCTTCGCGTGGTTGATCGCCTCCACGGTCTGCGGCATGACGCCGTCGTCGGCCGCCACCACCAGGATGGCGATATCCGTGGAGTTCGCGCCGCGCATGCGCATGGCGGTGAACGCCTCGTGGCCCGGGGTGTCGAGGAACGTAATCTTCTGTCCGTTGACCGACACCTCGTAAGCGCCGATATGCTGCGTGATGCCGCCGGCCTCCTTGTCGATCACGTTGGTATTGCGGATTGCGTCCAGCAGCGAGGTCTTGCCGTGGTCGACGTGGCCCATCACGCACACCACCGGCGGACGCGCCACCATCGTCTCCTCCGCGTCTTCTTCTTCCTTGAGGAGCTCCTCAAGCACGTTTACTTTTACTTCTTTCTCACAGATGCAGTTGAACTCCAGCGCGATTTCCTCCGCCTTGTCGAAGTCCACCTCCTGGTTGACCGTGACCATCGTGCCCTGCAGAAACAGCTTCTTGACGATCGCGGACGGCTGCACCTTCATCGCCTCCGCCAGCTCGGAGATCGTCAGCTTCTCCGGGATGGTGATGGTGCGGATGGTCTCCTCCGGCTTCTCCGCCGGCTTCGGCGCCGGGGTCTTTGCCTGCTGGCCCTTCTTCACGCCGCCTTTCTGATTCTGGCGCGCGTTCTTTTCCAGTCTGTCGAATTTATCCGCGCGGCCGTCGCGGTTTCTGTCGCCGCGCTCCGTGCGCTTTCTGCTCTCCTTTTCCAGCGGCTTGGACTCCGCCGGCGCTTTCGGCACGCCCGCGGCGCGCCCCTGCTGGCCGCCCTGAGAGCGTCCGCCGAAGCCGCCCTGGCCTCTGTTCTGGCCGTCGCCCTGGAAGCGTCCGCCCTGGGAACGCCCGCCGAAGCCGCCCTGGCCCCTGTTCTGGCCGTCGCCCTGGAAGCGTCCGCCCTGGGAACGCCCGCCGAAGCCGCCCTGGCCTCTGCCCTGGCCGTCGCCCTGCGGACGCCCGCCCTGACCTCTGCCTCCGGCCTGGCCCTGCGGTCTGGAACCGCCCTGACCCTGCCGCATGCCGCCCTGGCCCTGCGGTCTGGAACCGCCCTGACCCTGCGGACGTGCGCCGGCCTGGCCCTGCGGGCGCGCGCCCTGGCCCTGAACCCGGGAACCGCTCTGGCTCTGCGGCCGTTCTTCCGTCCTCGCGGCCGGCTGCGCCTGCGGCTTTTCCTCTGTCTTTACCGGCGTCCGGTCCGCGCTCTGGCTCTGCGCTCTCTCCAGGGACTGCGCCTGTATTTTCTGCTCCGTCTTCACGGCAGCTTCCTGCTGCGGACGCTGCGCCTCTGCAGCCGGTCTCGGCTCAGCGGCTGCGGTCTCCGGACTCGGTACGGCTGCCGGACGCACCTCCTGCGGCGCGCTGCCCGGTTGCGCCTGCGGTCTCACGCCCGGCTGGCCCTGCGGCCTCACGCCCGGCTGGCCCTGCGGTCTCATGCCCGGCTGGCCCTGCGGCCTCATGCCCGGCTGCCCCTGCGGCCTCATGCCCGGCTGCCCCTGCGGCCTCATGCCCGGCTGTCCCTGCGGTCTCGCACCCGGCTGCCCCTGCGGCCTCGGCCGGCTGCCCGGTTTCACCATCCCGGTTTTACTGTTCTGAGGGCGAAATACCTGAATAATATTTTTCTTTTTGGGCGGTGCAGCCTGCGCAGGCGCTGCGTCTTCCGCCGCGCTGTGCTCGGGTTCGGCTTTCTTCACCGCTTCT
>CANRIG010000018.1 GCA_947630595.1 uncultured Lachnospiraceae bacterium
ATCGACAATCTCTTCGAAAACTGCATGCTGATTGATAACTGAGTACCATGTTTTAAGGAAAACGACGGAAGTCAGGTTTTATGTGTGAATTCCTGAAAAATACGAAAGAAAACACAAAATCCGAACACTGGCTGCCAATGTTCGGATCTGCGGCAAAATACTTGGTGGAGCGGACGCATCAAACCCGGACTCTGTCCGGAGGCGTCCGCGCAGGCAAGCCGCCTGCGGCGGCTCACAAATAATGGAGTAGACGAGAATCGAACTCGTGTCCGAAAGCCAGTCCACTGTCCTTCTACTATCATAGTCAGTTATTTGTCATTCCCTCCGGCAGGCGGGAACGGACACCCTCCTGCTTTCAGTAGCTTCATGATACGCCCATATGCGCAAAGCTTAACATATGTCGCTTCCTGCATCGTCGATGCCTGGCTCCCGGAGTGCAGGCGCCCCGGGTCAGACAGCTGCCATTAGGCAGCGTATGCTAAATTATCTTCAGCGTTTATATTTAGGTTTGTGATTTGACGCATCACCTGCGGATAGCTTCTCCAGCTTCATAACCCCCGTCGAAACCTTTACTACCCCGGGATTACACTGTAATTTTAATATGAAGGCGCGCTGATGTCAATCAAAATTTAGTCAAGTAAGATTTGGTAAATCATACTTGACTAAATTGAAGGTTTTGAATTTAATGATAAACGAAACGGAACCGCCGGAAAATAAACAGCCCGCTTTTACTCAGGCTCAGCCGAGGTTCCGCACCTTGTAGTCCCGCTCCGCCTCGCGCCTCTGGTCACGCTTCGCGATGTCCTGGCGCTTGTCGTAGAGCTTTTTGCCCTTGGCCAGACCGATCTCGACCTTGGCCAGACTGCCTTTGAAATACACCTGCAGCGGGACGAGCGTGTAGCCGCGCTCCGCGATCTTCCCGGACATGCGGTGAATCTCCTGCCGGTGCATCAGCAGCTTGCGCACGCGCAGCGGATCCTTGTTGAAGATATTTCCCTTCTCGTAAGGGCTGATGTGCATGCCGTAGACAAAGACCTCGCCGTTTTCGATGCGGATAAACGCCTCCTTGATGCTGCACTTGCCCATGCGCAGCGATTTGACCTCGGTCCCGTGCAGGGCGATGCCGGCCTCATACTTTTCCTCTATAAAATAATCGTGATACGCTTTTTTGTTGTTCGCAATCAGCTTTGTCGATTCGCCCATGCCGCGCTCCCCTCTTACTGCATCATCCGCTTTTGCGGCATCCTTACGGTATCTTCCGCTTTTGCGGTGTTTTCATAAAACAAGACTGCCACAGCACTTGCAGCAGTCTTTGGTCTCTTAAAAGTTCAGGTTCAGAATCACCGCCAGCAGCAGAAACAGCACAGCCAGCAGCTTTGTAAACTTCACGAGCTTTCCTTCCATGGAACGCGCCTTATTCTTGCCCCAGTAGGTATCGCCGATGCCGCCGATCGTCCCCAGGCCGGCGTCCTTTCCCTGCTGAGCCAGAACAATCACAACCAGTGCCACACACACTAACATAAAAATAATTGTCAGAAAGATTCTCATAACGAATCGCACCTCCTATGTCAAACATAGTTAGTCTACCACAAGAATCTCCCGATTTCAACTGTTTTTTTGCGCAGACGGTCATTTTCTTGACAGTCATTTTCTGCGTTTATTTTCTGCGCTCATTTCCTGCGTTCATTTCCTGCGTTCATTTTCTGCGTTCATCTGCATCCGGCGAACGGATTCTCATACAGCGCGGCCAGGCCGACCACATCCTCGATGCGCAGAAGCTGGTTGTACTTCGCCACCCGCTCCGTGCGGCACGGCGCGCCGGTCTTGATCTGGCCCGCGCCGACCGCCACCGCAAGGTCGGCGATCATCGTGTCCTCCGTCTCCCCGGAGCGGTGGGAAATCACCGTGCGGTAGCCGTTCCTCTGCGCCAGCTCGATCGCGTCAAACGCCTCGGTGAGCGTCCCGATCTGGTTCACCTTGATCAGGATCGCGTTGCCGGCGCCCTGTTCGATTCCCCTGCGCAGCCGCGCCTCATTGGTCACAAACAGATCGTCGCCCACCAGCTGGATGCGCGCGCCCAGACGCCGGCTCAGCTCCTTCCAGCCGTCCCAGTCGTTCTCGTCCAGTCCGTCCTCAATCGAGGCGATCGGGAAACGGTCGCACAGCTCCTCCAGGTAGGCGATCATCTCCTCCGCGGACCGGCAGACTTCTTTTCCTTTCATGCGGCTCTCGCCCGGGAAAACGTACGCTTCCTTCTCCTTGTCGTAGAGCTCGCTGGCCGCCGCGTCCAGCGCAATCACGATGTCCTTTCCCACCTGATAGCCGCTCCGGCCGGCCGCGTCGCAGATGAGCTGCAGCACCGCCGCCGCGTCCTCCAGGTCCGGGGCAAAACCGCCCTCGTCGCCGACGCCCGTGGCCAGTCCCCGGTCTTTCAGCATCTGCTTCAGCGTGTGATAGACCTCCGCGCACATCTGCAGCCCGTTGGCAAAGCCGTCCGCGCCCACCGGCATGATCATAAATTCCTGCAGGTCGACCGTATTGTCCGCATGACAGCCGCCGTTTAAGATATTCATCATCGGCACCGGCATCCGGTGCGCATGCATGCCGCCGAGATAACGAAACAGCGGCAGATCCAGAGATTTTGCCGCCGTCGCCGCCGCGGCCATGGAAACCCCGAGAATCCCGTTCGCTCCCAGCCGCCGTTTATTGGGCGTGCCGTCCTCCCGGCACAGAATCCGGTCGAGCGCCGCCTGATTGTATACATTTTCCCCGATGACCGCATCCGCAAGTATCGTGTTCACAAAATGGCAGGTCTGCTCCACGCCCCTGCCCTGATAACGCTTCTGGCCGTCGCGCAGCTCCGCCGCCTCGTACTGGCCGGTCGACGCGCCCGAGGGCACCGACGCCCGTCCGACGCTCCCGTCCTCCGTCATCATCTCCACTTCCACCGTGGGATTTCCCCGGGAATCCAGAATCTCTCTCGCATAAACATCCGTGATCGGCATATAATTACACATATTGCAACCTCCTGAATCATTCTTCCGGCGCTTTGCCGAAGCGCCTCACGAAATTCATTTCGCCCTGCAATAGTATTTCCCAATCCGATCTGTTTCACTCCCGCATCCTGTGCGGCCGGATTTCCTTTTTCCTCCATCTTCTACAATCAGCGCAGCAGCCGTATAATCCACGCGATCCGGTCGGACGCCATATTGACCCCGGCGCACGGCCCGAGGGAATTAAACACGTAAATGTCCCCGTCCAGTTTGGGATTGTTGTTGTCGTTCTTTTTGTCCTGCTTCAGGACCGCCTTCGTCACCACGCCGCCTTCGCGGATCTGCTTGTGCGTCATGTAGCCGCCGTCGCCGCTGCCTCTGCCGGCATCGTACCAGAGACCGTTCCCCGCGTAGACATTCGTATGCACCTTGCCGTTCCAGGTGCAGATATCGCCCGGAAGCAGGCCGCCCTCCGCCAGCAGCTCATCGGGCGTCTTGTTGACCTGGAAAATGCGGCAACTCAGCTCCAGCGTCTCTCGCACGCCGGCATTGAAATGAATCGAGCTGCCGTCGCCCCAGAAGTTCTGGTTCTCGCCCAGCCGCCCCAGCTCGCGCAGCGCCATGCGCACCATCAGCGCGCAGTTGCTGTAGGAGATGCCTCTGGAGTTCATGGTATTCAGCGCCGCGTTCCAGGAACTCGGGTTGAGCTTGCTGCTGTTGGAGTAGGCCAGATACCGGCCCTGCACCTTGTTGGCGCGGATATCCTGCGAATACCGCTCCAGCACGTTCAACAGCTTCTGCGCCATCGCCGACGGCGCCGTCTCCGTCTGTACGGTGACGGTGCAGTAGGCAATCTGCGAGCCGTCGCTCGACATGGCCATGATCTGCGCCGTGCCGATGCCGGTCGCGATCACGGTGCCGTTCTGCGCCACGGTCGCCACCGCCTGATTGGTGCTGGCCCAGCTCGCGTTCACGCTGGCGCTCAGCTCCCTGTAGTCGCCGATCATCATCTGCAGCGAGCCGGGCGTGATCACCAGCGGCTTCTGCGGCCCTTTCACCGTCACCATGCAGGAGCTGACCACGCCGCTGCCGTCCTTCGCGCGGGCGGTGATGATCGCATTGCCCTCGCTCTTACCCTTTACCTTGCCTTTGGAATTGACAACGGCGATGCTCTCGTTGCTGCTCGTCCAGGACAGGGCCCTGTTGTCGGCGCTGGCCGGCTTCACCGTCGCCCCGAGCTTCACCGATTTTCCCTTTTTCACAGAGACGCTCTTTTTGCTGAGCTTAATCCGGTTCACCGGCTGGCGCACGCCGATCCGGCACCGGTACGACTTGTTCCCCACGCGGGCCGTGATGATGGCGATGCCCTTTTTCTTTCCCTTTACCAGGCCCTCGGCGTTCACCGTGGCCACGGCGCGGTTGGAGCTGCTCCACTTAACCTTTGACTTTTTGACGCCCTTTACTTTCAGCGCAAACGTCTGTCCTTTCCAGATGCGCTTGGCCTTCGTGCTGATGGAGGCCGCCGATGCGCCCATCGGGGCCATAAGCAACAGAATCGTCAAAATGACGATTCCGTGCAGTAAAACTCTCTTATGATTTCTTTTGTTTCCCATAGAATAACCGTTTCTCCCAAACCTGTGTATAGAAGTAGTCTCAGCGCACGATACGGATAATATAACCGATCTTGTCGCTGTCCATGCTCACCGTAGCCGCCGGTCCGAAGGAATCGAACACGAACGTTCCGTCCTGATAGCTGCCGATCGCATTGTTGCGCCCGCTGTCATACCAGAGGTTGTCGCCGGCATAGACGTTCGTGTGCTGGTAGCCCACATGGGTGCAGATATCGCCCGGAAGCAGGTTCCCCTCCGCGAGCAGCTCGTTCGGGGTCTTGTTCACCTGGATGATCTCGCAGTGCTCCAGCAGCTGCTCCCTGGACGTGCCGCGGAACGTGATGCCGCCTCCGGCCACGCCCCAGAAATTCGCGGAATCCAGAATCCCCATCTCGCGCAGCGCCCAGCGCGCGGTCAGGGCGCAGTTTACATAAGTGACTTTATTCTTGCGGGAAGCATTGTACGCCTTGGACCAGGTATTCTGCGCGCTGTTGCTGTACTCCCAGCGGATGCCGGCAGCCTTGTCCGCCTGCACCTGTTTGGAATACTTGTCCAGGAGGGACAGCAGCCTGGCCGCGGAGGCGGACGCCTTCGGCGCTTCCGCTTCTTCCTCTTCCACAACTACCTCGCCGTCGTCCTCCGGCTCCTCCTCTGCCTCTGCAGCCGTCACCGTGACGTGGCAGTAAATCGGCGAGCCGATGCCCTTGCGCTGCACCGAAACCACAGCGGTCCCGGCCTTTTTCCCTCTGACGAAGCCTTTCTGGTTCACCGCGGCCACCGAGCGGTCCGACGTGCCCCATACGAGCGCCGTATCGTCGTCTCTGGTCACGGTCAGCTGGCTCTTTTCGCCCACCTTCAGAGACAGGGTCGCCGCGCTCAGGCGCATTACCCCCACATCCTCGGTAACCGTAACCTCGCAGAATGCCCGGATGCTGCTGTCGGCCTTGGACTGCACGATCACCCTGGCCGTGCCGGCGCCGATCGCCCGCATCTTGCCCCTGGAATTAACCTTGACCACTTTCTTGTCCTCGCTCTTCCAGACCAGCGTGCTGTCCGCAGGGCTCTCCTCCGTGAACTCGGCGCTCAGCTTATACGTCTCGTCCACGACCAGCGCCAGCTCGCTCCGGTCGAGCCGGATGCCGGAAGCGGCCTCCTCCGCCTTCACCATGCAGCGGTACGGGACTCCGTCCACCTCCGCCGTAATGACCGACTCGCCGGCAGCCTTCGCCCGCACGCGGCCTCTCTGATTCACCGCAACGACGGCAGGCTTTGAGGACGTCCAGACGATCGTCTCCGTGCCCGTCAGATTTTTCAGATTTAATTTATAGGTGTCGCCAACCGCGACGGAAACCCTGCTTTCGTCCATGCTGATCTCCTGCGCGGTCCCGGCTGCCGCCGAACTCTCCGTCTCAGGCGCGGCCGAAATCCTTACCGGCAGGGCCAGAGCCGCGATCAGCGCAAACAGCATCATCCGGCGGGCCCGTCTGTTTTTTCCGCTCATGATATGAATTCTCCTTTCCAAACACAGCATTCCTGATTCCAGTATACACCATTTTGCGGATTTTACAATCATTTTTTACAACTTTTTTAAAATTTTTCCGGTTTTGTTACATTTTGGTTAACTCAAAGTCTGCCGCCGCGCAAAGAGGGCCGCCGCCCGCGCGCATGCATGCGGTACGGCAGCCCTCCCTGCTTCCGTGAAAAATACCAAAAAAATCTGTGAAAAAGGAGTACAACCTCTGTCTCTCTGATACGGGAATCAATACATGGAGTCGCCGCCGAACCACGGCCACTCATAGCCATTGCCGCCCCACGGGATGACAAACTCCTGCGTGTCCCCCTGCTCCGTCTCGTCCTCCGGGGCCTCCTCCTGCGGGGTCACCGGCTCCGCGGAGGGTTCGCCCTCCTGCAGCGTCACCTCGACCTCGCGGGCCTCGTACTGGCCGTTGTTCGCGGTCTGTACCTCGACGGAAACGGTCTCGCCCACCGCATAGTAGCTGATCTTGTCCAGCAGGTCGTCGGAGCTGTTGACCGGCTCGCCGTCAAAACGGGTGATGACGTCGCCCTTCTTGATCCCGGCCTCCTCGGCCGCCGATCCCCCGGTTACCTCATAGACGAACGCGCCCTCCGGCATATCGTAGAGCTCCTTGGCGTCGTCGGTCACATTCACAACCGAGATGCCCATATACCCGTGAGCGTCATCCTCGATCACGTCTCTCGTCTCGCGGTTCGCCAGGCGCTCCAGAATCGGAACGGCGGTGTCGATCGGAATCGAATAAGCCATGCCCTCGGCGGCATCGTCCACTTCCTTGGCCACGTTGATGCCGATCACGCGGCCCTTTGCGTCTAACAGGGCGCCGCCGCTGTTGCCGTAATTGGCCGGCGCGTCGGTGAGAATCAGCTTCTGTGAAAAGCTGCCGATCGTCACCTCGCGATCCAGCGCGCTGATGATGCCGGAGGTCACGCTCTGGCCGTAGCCCAGGGAATTGCCGATGGCAATCGCCGCCTGGCCTACCTTCAGATTTTCCGATTTTCCGAGCTCCGCGATGCGCAGCTGCTCTCTGACGCCGTCCGGGATGTCCGCCAGACGCACCGCGATCACCGCCAGCTCATAATCCTGATCCTTGCCCTTGATCTTGGCCGGAGCGGTCAGGTCTTCTTCGTTTTCCGCCTTGGCGGTAAACGTAACCTCCAGATTTTTCGCCCCGTCCAGCGCGTGGCTGTTGGTCGCGATCAGCAGCTCGGTGTCATTCTGGGCAATGATGATGCCGGATGCGGAGGTCACCGCCGGATACTCCTCTACGCCGTAGTAGTAGGGATCCGCTTCCGCTCCGGCTTCTTCCTCAGCCGCCGCTTCCTCTCCGTCGTCCTCCTCATGTGTAATCGCGACGATCGAGGGCATGCAGCGCTCCACGATATCGGACACGTCCGTCACGGTGATCTCCGCGCCGCCGACCTCAACGTTTCCGATCGGGTCGAAGGTCTCCGGTTCAGTCTGCTCCTCGGTCTCGGTCTCCGTCTCGGTTTCCGTTTCCTGCTCCGTCCGGGTCTCTTTCTTTTCTCCGTCCTCCTGAGCCTTCGGTGCCTCGGTCTCCGTCTCATCCGCCATATTCAGCGTGATCCGCTCTTCTTCCGTCTCATCCGCCAGCGCCGCGCTGCCCGGCCCAGCGAACGCGGAAGTGCCCGCCAGCAGCGCGCCCGCCATCACCAGCGCGCCGTAACGCTTCCAGGCGCTGCACGGACGGCGTTTTTGATTGTTTCTTCTATTGTCTGTCATAAGAATTCCCCTTTCTTCTGATCTCGTTTTTTCCACTATACCTGATTTTTGTGTCCGAAGTGTGAAAATATTGTTGAAATTCTTTGTCCACCGCACGCAAAAATGCCGCGGGCGTCCGGCTTTCGCGGCGCGCCCTGCGGCACCTTTCTGTGCGGCATGCAGGTACGGGAAAGAACCACATGCCGCTTTGCTGTTTCATGATGGTAAGGTCAGATAATGCCATATGGATTGTTCCGTGCTTCGCGCTTCCACAATCCTGCCGGCGCCCCTTAACGTCTGACGAGCAGCGACTGTCCCGTCATCTCCTGCGGCTGCTCCATGCCCATCAGCTCGATCAGGGTCGGAACGATGTCCGCCAGCCGGCCGCCTTCGCGCAGGCCATAGGACGGGTCGCAGTTCACGAGGATAAACGGCACCTGATTGGTGGTGTGCGCCGTGAACGGCTCGCCGGTCTCGTAGTCGATCAGCTGCTCCGCGTTGCCGTGGTCCGCGCAGATGAACATCTGGCCGTCCGCCGCCCGCAAAGCCGCGACCACCCTGCCCACACACTCGTCCACCGCCTCGATGGCCTTGATGGCAGCCGCCTCCACGCCGGTGTGGCCCACCATGTCGGGATTCGCAAAGTTGGTGATGATCACGTCGTACTTCCCGGAGGAAATGGCGCCCGTCACCTTGTCGCAGACCTCGTACGCGCTCATCTCCGGCTTCAGGTCATAGGTGGCTACCTTCGGGGAATTGACGAGGATGCGGTCCTCGCCCTCGTTCGGAGCCTCCACGCCGCCGTTGAAGAAGAACGTGACGTGCGCGTATTTCTCCGTCTCCGCGATGCGCGCCTGCTTCAGCCCGTGCGCCGCCAGGTACTCGCCGAAAGTATTGGTGATGGAAACCTTCTGGAAAGCGATCGTCTTGTTCGGAATCGTCACGTCATACTCGGTGAAGCAGACGTAAACCACCTTTTTGCGCGGCCCGCGGTCGAAGCCGCTGAACTCGTCGCAGCAGAACGTGCGGGTGATTTCGCGCGCGCGGTCCGGGCGGAAATTGAAGAAAATAATGGAATCGCCGTCCTGAACCGTCGCCGTGGGCGCGCCGTTTTTCATGACTACGGTCGGCACCACGAATTCATCCGTCACGTCTTTCGCGTAGGACTGCGCGACTGCCTCCACGCCGGAAGCGGCCTGCTCGCCCTCGCCCAGCGTCAGCGCGCGGTACGCCTTCTCCACGCGCTCCCAGCGGTTGTCGCGGTCCATCGCATAGTAGCGGCCCATCACGGTCGCGATCTCGCCGACGCCGATCTCCTGCATCTTGTCGGTCAGCTCCTGCACGTACTCCTTGCCGGAGGTCGGCGGCGTGTCACGGCCGTCCAGGTAGCAGTGTACGTATACCTTCGTCAGCCCGAAGCGCTTCGCCATCTCCAGCAGCGCATAGAGATGCGTGTTGTGGCTGTGCACGCCGCCGTC
This sequence comes from uncultured Lachnospiraceae bacterium, assembly GCA_947630595.1. Lineage (GTDB taxonomy): Bacteria > Bacillota > Clostridia > Lachnospirales > Lachnospiraceae > Choladousia. The sequence continues at coordinate 9,338 of CANRIG010000018.1, forward strand.
GGAGAGCAGCCCGTACATGTGAAGGCTGGAATTTTTGTCCTTCGCGTTCTGCATCGCGCGCTTCAGCTCTGTATTCTCAAAAAAGACGCCGTCCTCAATCTCCTTGGTGATGCGGGTCAGGTCCTGATAGACGATGCGGCCCGCGCCCATGTTCAGGTGGCCGACCTCGGAGTTGCCCATCTGTCCGTCCGGAAGGCCCACCGCCAGCCCGCTCGCGTTGCCCCGCACAAAGGGGCAGGTCGCCATCAGTTCGTCCATCACCGGCGTTTTCGCCTGGGCGATCGCGTTTCCTTTCGTCTGGTCATTGAGGCCGTAGCCGTCCAAAATCATCAATACTGTTGGTCTTTTGCTCATGTTTCCTCTCCTCGCGTTTTATTTTCCGAAATACCATATTTTGTATCTTAGCACTTCTTTTCCGGTTTTGCAACCGTCCTGGCCCGCAATTTACCCAGGAAGCGCCGGAAATGCAGGCCCCTGCGCCGGCACAAGCCTGCCTCAGCCGGACCGCGGACAAACCGCGTCGCCGGTCAGCGGTTCGTGCACACGCCGTCCGCGCCGATGACGTACTGTCCGATCTGGCAATTGGTGCGCATGGCCCCGGTCTCAGGATCCAGATAATACCATCTGCCGCCGATCTTCTTCCAGCCGGTGACGCGCACGCCGTCCTTGCCGAGATAATAGCGCAGGCCGTCGATCTTCACCCAGTTCAGCTTCATGGCGCCGCTCTTTTTAAAATAATAAGTCTTGCCGGCAATGGTCTGCCAGCCGAAGCGCGCTTTTCCGTCCTCCGGCCCGAAATAGTAGGTCTTCTGGCCGATCTTCTGGAAGCCGGTCAGCAAAGCGCCGTCGCTGTCCAGATAATATTTGTCGCCGTCTAAAATCAGCCAGCCTCCGCCATGGCGGACGCCGGTCTGCGGATCCAGGTAATAGCGTTTGCCGCTCACCGTGACGAATCCCTTTTTCAGGACGCCGTTCTTATTAAAATAGTAGTATTTCTTATCGATCTTCTTCCAGCCGCTGACGCGGTACCCCTTGGAGTTGACATAATACGTCTTTTTGCCGAACGTCAGAAACGTGTTTTTCGGGATTTCGCCGTCCTCGCCGACGTACCAGTAACGGCTGCCGTCCGAGCGCCAGCCCGTCCTGCTGCGTCGCTTCGCCGCTTTGGTGCGGGGCTGAATCAGCTTCGCATAGTCCTTGTAGCTGTAGTCGAGGTCAACGTTTCCGGTAATCCCTTTCACGCGCCCGGTGGAGCTGTACTGCCACATCGAAAGCGGCTGGAAAGAGACCGTGCTGCCCCAGCGCGCCACCCACTTGTCGTAGGCCTCCAGGCGGCTTAAATCCATGCTGGAATTGAGCCAGCTCTCGCTGGCGTAGATCATCGGATAGTAGCCGGCCTCCGTGATCACCTCCAGAAAGGCGAGCGTGATGTCCGTGCGCTCCTTGGTCGTCATCGCCCGGTGGATGTCGTCCTCGATGTCAAACGCGACCGGGTAGGAAATCCGGTAGCCGTCGATCTGGTCGAGGACGAAGTCGGCCTCCTCGCGGGCCTCCTCCTCGTTGCCGGCCTCCGAGTACAGGTACACGCCGACCTCGATGTCCTGGGCCAGCGCCTGGCGAATGTTGTACTCAAACAGCGGGTCTGGAATCCCGACGCCGTCCCTCCAGCGGCCGAGGCCGAGCATGACAAATTTCACGCCGTCCTTCTTTACCTGCGCCCAGTCGACGTCGCCCTGCCAGCGGGAAACGTCGATGCCTTTGATCGGCTCGGCCGCCCGCACGGTCCGCGCCTGAAACAAAACCAGTGCCGCAAGAATCAGTCCTGTCAGCACTGGCATCAAAATCGGATAAGCTCTCTGTCTCCGGTATCCCCTCATATTCTTCTGTCCTCCGTCTGTTCATGCCTTTTTCTATTTTATTCTATAAAAGGCATTTCGACAAGCGTTTTTTTGCCTGCTCAGTCCGGAACGCAGGGTACGGCCTCCGGCGGAATCGGGCAGACATAGCCCTGCGCCGTCCGCTCTTCAAACTCCGCGCGGGCCTTTCGCAGCAGCTCCGGCTGCGCAAACAGATCGATAGCCGCGGCCGCCAGCACCTTTCCGGCGTGGATGGCCGCCTTGCGGCCGATGCCGGTGCCGGCGCAGGAAACGTTCTGCCAGCTGTGCCCCGGACAGCCGTTGGGCCAGGAGGCCACGTGAATCTGCGCGGTCGGCGTCAGCCAGCTCACATCGCCCACGTCCGTGGACCCGGCCTGGAAGGCCTCCCCCTGATAGAGCGGGGCCAGAAACGCGTTCATCGCATGGCCCGTCTGCTTCTGCAGCGCCGCGACCTGCGCATGCGCGGCCGGGTCGTGCTCCGCGGCCACGCCCGGCACGGCGTCGCTGCCCGGATAGGTGCGGGCCAGCGCGTCCGCATACGCCTGCTCTTCCTCCGTATACTGCGGCACGCCCAGCTGCGCGAAATTGTCGTAGAGCACCTTTTCCAGAGCAAAGTTGCTGACGGTGTCCGCCAGCCCGTCAATAAACTTGCGCTCAAACGCAGTCTCCGTCATCAGCGCCGCGCCCTCGGCGATCTTGTCAACCCGTTTCTGGAGCTCCACCGCCTCCGCCACGCGATTGGAGCGCACCATGTAGAGCACGCTCGCGCGCGGCTGCACCACGTTGGGGCTGCAGCCTCCGGCGTCGGTAATCGCGTAGTGAATCCGCGCCCGGCTGCTCATGTGCTCGCGCAGAAACTGCACGCCGATGTTCATCAGCTCCACCGCGTCCAGCGCGCTGCGCCCCAGCTCCGGCGCGGCCGCCGCGTGGGACGCCGTGCCGGTGAATTTATACTGCACCTGAATGCAGGAATTGGAGGAACCGGTTGCCACCTCGTTCACGTCCTCCGGGTGCCAGGTCAGCGCCGCGTCCAGCTGCCGCCAGAGGCCGTCGCGCGCCATAAAAGCCTTGGCCGCGCCGCCCTCCTCGCCGGGACAGCCGTAGAGCACCACCGTGCCCGCCGCGCCCGTCTCCTGCAGATACGCTTTGATGCCGAGCGCCGCCGCCAGCGCGCCGGCCCCCAGCAGGTTGTGCCCGCAGCCGTGGCCGCAGCCGCCCGGAACCAGTTCCTCCCGCTCCAGGCCGCCCGCCCGCTGGGAGAGGCCGGAAAGCGCGTCGTACTCCGCCAGGATGCCGATCACGGGCCGCCCGCTGCCAAAGCCGGCGGAAAACGCCGTGGCAATCCCGCAGACGCCTTCCTCCACGGCGAAGCCCTCCTCCCGCAGCACCTGCACGTACAGGGCCGCCGACTTCACCTCCTGCAAGGACAGCTCCGCATAATCCCAGATGCGGTCCGCCACCTCCATGATTTTTTCCGAATTTTCTTCAATCGCCGCCAGCGCGGCCTGCTTTTCCCGCGTCATACCATTCTCCCTCGGTCCCCGCCCAAACGATTCGGCCGGTTCCCGTCTTTTTTCTATAAAACTTTCGCCAGAAAATCCCGCAGCCTCGGGTGCTGCGGATGGTCGAACACATCCTCCGGCGTGCCCTGCTCCAGCAGTCTGCCGTCCGACATGAACAGCACGCGGTTGCCGACCTCGCGCGCAAAGCCCATCTCATGCGTCACGCAGACCATCGTCATACCCTCGCGGGCCAGCTCCCGCATCACGTCCAGCACCTCGCCCACCATCTCCGGGTCCAGCGCCGACGTCGGCTCGTCAAACAGCATGACCTCGGGCTCCATCGCCAGCGCGCGCACGATCGCGACGCGCTGCTTCTGGCCGCCGGAAAGCTGAATCGGATACGCCTCCGCGCGGTCCTTGAGGCCCACGCGGTCCAGAAGCGCCAGCGCCTTGGCCTCGGCCTCCTCCTGCTTTAAGCCCTTTACTTTGATCGGGGCCAGCGTCATATTGCCCAGAATCGTCATGTGCGGAAACAGGTTGAAATGCTGGAACACCATGCCCATCTTCTGCCGCAGCGCGTCGACGTCGAGGGTCACGGTCTTGCCGCTCGCGTCCTTGTATTTCTTTCTGGTGATGTCGACGCCCTCAAACACGATTGAGCCGCCGGTCGGCTCCTCGAGCAGGTTGAGGCTGCGCAGGAACGTGGATTTCCCGGAGCCGGACGGCCCGATGACCGCCATCACATCGCCGCGGCGGATGTCCGCGGTGACGCCGTCCAGGGCCTTGATCGCCCCCATATTGTAATACTTCTTCAAATCCGTCACCTGAATCAGGTTATCTCCTGTCGCCACGGCTCATCCTCCTCTCAAAATACGCAATCAGCTTGGACGTCGGGAAGCACAGGCAGAAATAAATCGCCGTCGCCACCAGCAGCGGCTCGATGATGATAAACGTCGCTCCCTTGACCGCGTTCACCGCCGACATGATATCCTGCACGCCGATGGTGTAGGTGATCGCCGACTCCTTGATGATGATGACAAACTCGTTGGCAATCGCGGGGAGAATGTTTTTCACGGCCTGCGGAAGAATGATGTAGCGCATGTTCTGCGCCTGGGAAAGCCCCAGGGAGCGCGCCGCCTCGGTCTGGCCGCCGTCGATCGACTGGATGCCGGCGCGGATAATCTCGCACAGGTAAGCGCCGGAGTTGAGGCCCAGCGCCACCACGCCCGGGAAAAAGCGGTCGAAGCGGATAAACCCGAACATCAGAAACGACGGCAGCTTAATCAGGCTGAACACGCCGTAGTAAATGATGAAAATCTGCACGATCACCGGCGTGGAGCGCAGAATCTCCACATACGCGGTGGCGAGGAAATCCAGCGGGTTGAAGCGGCCGACCAGCGCCAGAAAGCCCTGCTGCTTCTGATGGCCGTCCTGGTCCAGGGCCAGAAAGCGCAGCGGGCGGAAATTCGACAGGCGCATCAGCGCCAGCACCAGCGCGATGCAGAAGCCGATGAGCACCGTGAACACGGACAGCAGAACCGTCACCAGGATGCCCTGCCAGAACAGCTGCGAATACGGCAGCAGTTTGGGAAAATTGCTCAGCTTGATAAACGAATCCATGGGAAACTCCTTTCGCTCGGAAAAAAGATACATAACAGGACAGGAGCCGCCGCCATTGCCCTTTGCAATGCGGCAGCTCCCTGCATCTTTGCAAATCTGATCTTCTGAGATTTATTCGGTAACGGCCTCAGTCTCCTGCTCCGGCACCTCGCCTGCCTCGTCGAGCACGCCCTCGTACTTCTCGCCGGTCGCCAGCTCGTTCGCCTCCGCGACGAACTGATCCATGGAACCGTCCTCCACTGCCAGAGCGATCGCCTCGTTGACCGCCATCAGCAGCTCTGCGTTGTCCTTGCATACGCCGACTGCGGAGCCTGCCACATCGTACGGCACATCCAGCACGATCTCCAGGTCCGGATAGTTCTTCTGGTAGCTCTCCGCCACAGCGGTCTCGATGTAAGCCGCATCCAGCTTGTCCGCCAGCAGCTCGGCGATGATGTCCGTCACCTTCGGGAGCGGGACGATGTCCGCCTCCGGGCTGTTCTCATTCGCCAGGTCCATCTGGATGGAACCGATCTGCGCGCCCACGGAAACGTCCGGGGTGTTGATCGCGTCGAACGAATTGTAGGTGTCGGCCTTGTCCTTGACCGTCACCAGAGACTGTCCGCCCAGATAATAGATGTCGGAGAAGTCCATCGCGTCCATACGCGCCGGATCCGGGGAAAGTCCCGCCAGGCCAAGGTCCACCGACTTCGTCGTCAGCTCGCTGAGCACGCCGTCAAAGTCCACCGTGATCACCTCAAGCTCCAGTCCCATATAATCTGCAATGTATTGCGCCAGCGCCATGTCAAAGCCGGCCAGCGTCGGATTGCCGTCCTCGTCGATCGCATAGAACTCATACGGAGCAAAGTCCGGGCTCGTCGCCACCGTCAGCTTGCCGGGCGTTACCGTCTGCACCTCGGCCGCCGCGCCCTCGGTCTCGTCCGCCATCGCGGTCATCGGCAATACCATGCACGCCGCCATCAACAGCGCCAGTAATTTCTTTTTCATAAATAATACCCTCCTTTTTCTCTGGATCATTATGCAGGCTTATGTATAATTATAAATATGCTTCCTGCTGTTATCCATTATAGCGGATTTTGGGAATTATGCAAGCAGAAATTGCGCGCCGTGTACGCACAGTTCCGCCGCAAAGCTGTTTTTTAACGGAATCTACGTCACCTGCTGCCTGCGCAGGATCAGGCAGGTGACGGCTGCCAGCGAAATGACGAGCGCCGCCAGCACCACCGCCCATGCCTTCGCAGGAAACCAGGCCAGCGCCTGAAGCAGCGCCCTGCCGATTCTGCCGAAAACCGAATGCGGCTGTTCCTTAGCCGCCGTCAGAATTTTCGGCCCCACAATCCAGCACACCATCCACGTCACCCAGATCGGAATCTGCATCCTTTTTCCGAACCGCAGCCGCAAAGCGCCCAGAAATACCGCGCACAGAAGCACTAAAAGATACAGCGGCACGCTCCAGCGCAGCGCCGGCCCAAATCCCGGCAGCGCATCGAAACATCCGGGGTAGAAAAACCGGTTCAGCGCCCGCTCCGCCGCATACAGCAGGCCCAGAAACCCTCCGGCCGCAGCGCTGCCCGCGGCGCAGACCGCATAGTAGGAAATCAAAAACTGTTTTCTCGTAAGGCCCAGGGTAATTTCCAGATTAAAATATGAAACGGTCTGATTCATCGTCACGCAAAACAGCAGAATGCCTCCCGCAATGACGGCCGCTATCGTCCCGGCCTCCGCGGCCGCGTCCAGATTTTTCACGGCCGCGTGTACGATGCCGTGCCCCAGGATGCCGACCGCCCAGGCGCCGGCCATGAAAGCCAGCTGCGCGCACCAGTCCCGGTACTGAACTGCAAACTGCTTTCGCATAATACTCCGCATTGCTCTCCCTCCTTCAGAACCGCACTTCCGCATTCCGCACCGTCGTCCAGGCCAGAATCCCAGAGGCCAGATACAGGACTCCGGCCCCGGCCGCCGCCAGAATCTGCAGTCCCGTCATACTCACAGACAGCCGTCCGTCCAGACACGGCAGATAGACAAACCAGCATAAGGCAAAACCGGCGAGCATCGCGACGGCTGCCGTGCCCAGCACCACAATCCATTGAATCCGTCCCTGCCAGCGCACCAGAAGCGCGCTGTCCAGAAGGCCGAAGGACGCGGCCAGAAGCAGGATGCCCGCGGACAGCAGCACGGTCACGCCGAGGCTGCGGCCGACCCGCTCCTCGTGGAACACCCGAAGGCCCGCCGTCGCCCGCGCGACCTCATCCTCCCGCCCGCTCACATGAAAGCAGCGTTCCAGCAGCGCCTGGGTATTTTCTTTCAGCAGGATTCTGCCCTGATCGAGTATGATGACCTCCTCGAAGAGGTTCTCGGACTCTTCGATGATATGGGTGGAAATCACGAACGTGCGCCCGCTCCTCGCAAATTCATCCAGAATCAGCGTGTAAAAACGCTCCCGCGCCACCACGTCCAGTCCGGCCACCGGTTCGTCCAGAATCGTAAACTCCGCCCCGGACGCCAGCGCCGTCACGATCGATACCATGGAAACCATGCCTCTGGACAGTCTGGCAAAGGGCTTTTTCAGCTCGAGGCCAAACTCCCTGATCAGGCGCGCGGCCATCCCGGCGTCCCAGCGCGGGCAGTAAGCGGCCGCGATCCGCAGGTATTCCCGCACCGTGAGCCCGGAAACGCTGCCGGACATCTGCCCGAGATCGCGGGCAAAGCACAGATGCTCCAGCGCCCGCGGATTCTCCCAGACCGGTTCGCCGTCGAACGTCACGCTCCCGGCCGTCGCCGGATTCTGCGCCGTGAGCACCGAGAGCAGCGTCGTCTTGCCGGCGCCGTTTCTGCCGAGCAGGCCGTATATCTTTCCAGATTCCAGCTCCAGGTCGATTCCCTGCAGCACCTGCTTTCCGCCGTACGTCTTTCCAATTCCCCTTGCCGTCAGTCTGCTCATCTCTTTTCCGCTCCTTCCGTTTTCCCGGCGGCATCCGCGCCGCCCGCAAGCATCGCGATCACCTCGTCCCGGCTGATGCCGAGCCGGCCGGCCTCCGCCAGCAGGCTCTTTACGTAATCCTCGTAAAAACGCTCCCGCCGCTTCTCCATGATCTTCTGTCTGGCCCCGGCGGCGACAAACATGCCGATGCCGCGCCGCTTGTAGAGAATGCCTTCGTCAACCAGCAGATTGACGCCCTTGGCCGCGGTCGCCGGGTTGATCGTATAGAGCCGCGCCAGCTCGTTGGTGCTGGGCACCCGCTCCTCCTCCATCAGCACGTCGCGGAGGATATCGTTTTCGATCAGTTCCTTTATCTGAATGTAGATGGATTTTTCCTGTGTCAGGATCTCCTTCAACCGGTTTTTCCTCCTCTCCGCTGTCCGCCAGGCGTCGTTTTGCATAACTCTTTGCATGAGTCTTTGCTTGATTCCTGTTGATTTTTTGCATGAAACTATGCGTAACTTTTGCCTGATTCCCTGTTTGCTTCTCGCGCATCTCTTTGTTTTCATGCAAAACCTTTGCTTAATTGGTTCATTGCTTATGTAATTAACCATAGCACCAAAAAGGCACTTTGTCAACACCAAAAAAAATTTTCCGTACAGCTTTTCCGCGCAAAAATCCGCCCGGACGCAAAAGGGCTGCGGGCGCAGCCGCTTCACTCCGCCCGCAGCATCCGGTAGCCGATACCGACATGCGTCTGGATATACTGGCGGGAATCCCCGCCGCTCTCCAGCTTCTTGCGCAGAGTGGCCATGAACACCCGCAGGGAGGCGACGTCATTTTCCCAGCTGCTGCCCCAGATCTGCTGCGTGATGTAGGTATGCGTCAGCACCTTGCCCAGGTTCTGCGAGAGCAGGCAGAGCAGCTTATATTCGATCGGCGTCAGGTGCAGCTCCTTTTCCTCCAGCCAGGCGCATCCGGCCGCGTAATCGATTCTCAGCGCTCCGTTGACGAAGACGGAACCGCCGGATTTTTCCTGCGCCATCAGCGCAAAGTGGCGCTGGGTCACGCGCAGGCGCGCCAGCAGCTCCTCCACGGAAAACGGTTTCGTCAGATAATCGTCCGCCCCGGCGTCCAGGGCGTCGATCTTGTCCGTATCCTCGCTGCGCGCGCTGATGACAATGATGGGCGTGTTGGACCAGGTGCGGATGCGGCGGATGATTTCCACGCCGTCGATGTCCGGCAGCCCCAGATCCAGCAGAATCACATCCGGGTTGTGGGAGGTGACCTCCAGAATGGCCGTCTCCCCGTTTTCCGCCGTCAGATAGCGGTAGCCGTGCGCGTTCAGCGTCGTCGTGATCAGGTTGCGCACCGGCGCGTCGTCCTCTACCACCAGTACCAGAAATTTATTCATGCAGCTGCACCTCCTCCAAAGGCAGGGTAAATGTGAACACGGCTCCGTGCGGCTGCGCGTCCGACACCCGGATGGTTCCGCCGTGCGCCGTCACGATGGACCTGCAGAGCGCCAGCCCCAGGCCCAGGCTGCGGCGGCCGTCCTTCACCGGATGTTCCCCGGTGTAAAACAGTTCAAAAATCTGCGGCTTCATCTCATCCGGAATCCCGGGCCCGTCGTCCGCGATGCGGATCACCGCCATCTTTTCCTCCCGGTACGTCTCGACGGCAATCTCCGACCCGGCCGGCGTATATTTGACGGCGTTGTTGACGATATTGATGATCACCTGCACGATCAGCCGCGCGTCCATCCGCGCCAGCAGCAGCTCGCCGGTGCTGTGCACGGCAATCCGGTGCTCCGCGCTTTTGCGGTCGAGGTGCTGCAGCGCCTCCTCCACCACCTCGTCCACCAGCTCCGCGGTGGCCCGCAGCTTCACTCCCCCGCCCTCCATGCGGGTGACGGAGAGCAGGTTTTCGATGAGGTTGATCAGCCAGACCGCGTCGTCGTAAATATCCGCATAAAGCCGCTGCTTTGTGGCTTCGTCAAAGCTGTCGCCGCTGTTCATGAGATTGCTGGCGTTGCCGGAAATGGAGGTCAGCGGCGTGCGCAGGTCATGGGAAATCGTGCGCAGCAGATTGGCCCGCAGCTGTTCGTTCTCCGCAAGAATGGCCGCCTCCTCTTTTTCCCGCGCGTTGCGCTCGTTCTCCAGCGCCAGCGCGCACTCGCCGAGAATCGACATCAGAATCCCCTGCTCAAACGCGTCGATCGGATGCTCCCTGACATCAATGTCGGCCGCGCCGTAGATTTTGTCGCCCATGCGGATCGGGTAGCGCACTCTCCCGCCTTCCGCCGTGCTTCCGGCTGCGCCTGGGCTGATGCCTGCTGTGCTTTCCGCTGTACTTCTGCTCGCATCCGCTGTGTTTCCGGCGGCGCTGAGGCTGTCGCCCGCTGTATTTCCGGCCGTGCTGAGGCTGTCGTCCTCTGCATTTCCGGCCGCGCTGAGGCTGTCGCCCGCTGTATTTCCGGCCGCGCCGGCGTCGTCCGCCGCGCGCAGGTGAATCTCCGTCTCCCGCCCCGTCAGCTTGGAGAGCTGGTCCGCCGTCGCCCGCACAATCGCCTCCCGCCCCTCGGCCTGCTGCAGAAGCTGGTTGGTATCCAGCAGAATCTTGGTGCGGTACGCGGACCGGGCCGCCTGCCGCGCCAGGTCTTTCATGCGCGCCGCCAGCGTGCCGGTGAGCAGCGAGGCCAGCAGCATCACCAGAAACGTCATCGGATAGCCGATGTCGTAGGCAAGCAGCGTATAGCGCGGGTCCGTAAACAGATAGTTGAAGATGAACACGCTGGCCACCGAGCTGAGCACGCCGTATATCATGTGGTCCGTCGCCACGGAGGTGATCAGAACGCCCAGAATGTACACGGTGATGATGTTGGCGTCCGTGAAGCCGTAGCGGTAAAAAAACAGGCTCAGCGCCGTCGCCAGCAAAAGCGAGAACGCGCTTTTGGCCGTGTCCCGCCAGGAAAACACGGCCCTGTGCCGGCGGCCGCGCCGGATCCGGTAGCTGGAATCGGCGAGGCTGTCCGGGATAATATAAATTTCGGTATTCGGCGCAAAGGCGATCAGCCGGTCCGTCAGCGTGTTGCGCCAGAACAGGCGCCGGTCGGCAGCGCTGCTGTGCCCGACCACAATTTTGGTGACGCCGTTTAAGCGGGCGAACTCCGCGATCTGGTAGGAAATGTCGTCCCCGTACACGTGCTCCACGGAAGCGCCCAGCTCCTGCGCCAGCCGCGTGTGCGCCTGCAGCCGGCTGCGGTCCTCCTCCGCGGCCGCGGCAAAATCCGGCGTCTCCACAAACAGCGCGGTCAGGATGCCGTGATATGCCTCAGCCATCCGCGCCGCCGTGCGTATGATGCGCACATTGGAGGGCGCGGGCGACAGACACAGCAGAATATGCTCATCGGCCTGTACTGTATTCGATTCCGTGATGCCCCGCGTTTCGTCCATTTCGTTTCCCTGCTTTGCCGAATTTCTTTTTCTGATTATAACACGTTTTTTCGCGCTGTGGTATATACCTGTAATTTCCCGCAGCAGCCGCGGCTGTGCCCGGTCTGTCCGCCGCCTCGTCCTCCCATACGTACGGGAGTCCGTTCCAGCAGCCGGTTACCGGACTGCCGTCTTCCGGCGCTTTGACCGTCCCGCTTTGCTCCCCGTCCTTTTCCATGCCGGCAAACACGATCCGGTCGGCAATCCTTACTCCGATGCGTATGACCAGACTCATTGCCGCAATGCATAAAAGAAACACCCCGCCCAGATAAATGTCCGTCATACCAACGCCCCCTTCCGCTGCTCTCTCAGATATGGAAATACTTCTGCACCTCCCGCTGGTTGCCCAGGATCAGCACCGTCGTCCCCGCCGCAAAGACGGTCTGCGGCGTGATGTTCAGATCCAGCCTGCCGCCGCGGCGGATTCCCATAATGTTCATGCTGTATTTTTTGCGGATATCCATTTCTCCCACCGTTTTGCCCTGCCACGACCGCGGCACCTCCAGCTCGTAGACCGCGTAATCGTCGCTTAATTCAATATAATCCAGAATGTGATCCGAACTGTAGCGGACGGCGGTCCAGACCGCCAGCTGGCGCTCCGGGTAGACGACCTCGTCGGCGCCGTTGCGCAGCAGGAATTTCGCGTGGACGTCCCGTCCGGCCTGCGACACCACCAGCTTCGCTCCCAGCTCCTTGACCAGCGAGGTCGTCTCCAGCGAGCTCTGGAAGTCGTCCCCGATGGCCACGATACAGACGTCAAAGTCCCGCACCCCCAGCGTTTTCAGGAAAGAACGGCTGGTGCTGTCCCCGATCTGCGCGTTCGTCACATAGGGGAGCACCTGGTTCACCCGCTCCTCGTTCCGGTCCACCGCCATCACCTGGTGTTTCAGTTCATACAGTTTTTCCGCCACATGCCGTCCGAAACGGCCCAGCCCGATCAGTAATATTGTCTTCATACCGCTGCACCTCTCATCCTACCGTAATGCTTTCCTGCGGATAATTCATACCGTCGCGGTGCGTGTCCGAAAGCGCCGCAAAGATCAGCGTCAGCCCGCCCACCCGGCCGAAGAACATCAGCAGAATCAGCATCATCCGCGACGCCGCGCCCAGCTGCGGCGTAATGCCCAGCGTCAGCCCCACCGTTCCGATCGCCGACGCCGTCTCAAACAGCGCCGTCAGCACGGGAATCCGCTCCACGTAGCTGATGACGGCGGCTCCGCTCACAAACAGCATCAGATACATCAGGAAAATGGCTGCCGCGTTGCGGACGCTGCCGGCCGGAATCCTCCGCCCGAAGAAATGCGCGCATTCCCTGCGCCGGAACACGGCCGCCGCGGATGCGGCGAGCACCGCCACGGTCGTCGTTTTCATGCCGCCGGCCGTCGAGCCCGGGGAGCCTCCGATCAGCATCAGGATCACCATCAGCAGCTTGCCCGTGTCGTGCAGCGCGCCCAGATCCGCCGAGTTGAAACCGGCGGTGCGCGTGGTCACCGACTGCAGCAGCGACATCCACAGCCGCTCTCCGAACCGCGCGTCCGCAAATTCACAGAAAAAGAAGTAAGCCGCCGGCAGCAGGATCAGCAGCGCCGACACGCACAGGATCACCTTGCTCTGCATACGGTAGCGCCGCAGATGATGGCGGTTGCGTCGGATATCGTCCCAGGTCAGAAATCCGATGCCGCCTGCGATGATCAGGGCCATCACCGTCAGGTTGACCAGGGCGTTCCCGCGGTAGGCGGTCAGCGAAGAAAATGCCTCCCGATTCCCCATCAGGTCAAAGCCGGCGTTGCAGAACGCCGACACCGCGTGAAACAGCGCATACCAGATTCCGCGGCCCCAGCCGAATTCCGGCACAAAGGCCGGCAGAAGCAGAAGCGCGCCCGCGCCCTCGATCACGGCCGCCGTTTTCAGGATAAAGCCGGTCAGGCGAACGATTCCGCCCACCTGCGGCGCCGCGATCGCCTCCTGCATGGTCTGCCGCTGCATGAGACCGATCTTTCGTCCCGACAGCGTAAAGATCGATACCGCCATCGTGATTACGCCCATGCCGCCCACCTGAATCAGCAGCAGGATCACCGCCTGCCCGAAGCCGGACCAGTAGGTCGCCGTATCCCTCACCACGAGCCCGGTCACGCAGACCGCGGAGGTCGCCGTAAACAGCGCTTCCCCGGCGGAGGCACCGTTTCCGTCCGCGGTCGCGGCCGGAAGCATCAGCAGGATACTGCCCAGCAGGATCGCGGACATAAAACTCAGTATGATGATCTGAAACGAAGAAAATCGTCTGGACTGAAGCAAAGTACGCACCTGCATCACCTCCAATTACCTGTTCTTGTTGTACTCAGTATCGCACAACATTCATTAAATTGGTGTTAACAAGTGCGCATTGACGTTAAGATTGTATAAAGATGAGATATTAACGTGAAAGTTCAGAAAATGGCCGCCATGCTCACAGCCGAATCGGCATGGTCGCAATCGCCGCCGCGCAGATCAGCCCGCCCGCCGCCAGCGAATCCTTGATCAGCCCGGTCGGATGTATGCCATTCAGCCAGAAGCAGTACAGGAAAAACAGCGCCGTCGCCGCCAGAAACACGAGCAGATGCCGCAGCGCATAGCGCTTCCGCGCCTGTTCGCCCGCCTCTTTTGCCTGTTCGTAGGTGACGCCGCCGATCCAGTACACGCTCTGCGTCACGTAAATGATCAGGAACAGCAGATCCAGCAGCAGAAGCAGCAGGAGGCCAAGGCCCTCCCCGGCGTTCAGGGAAAGCGGGAGCGCGCCGTAATCCGCCAGCGCGTATCCGATCATCAGCACGCAAAACAGTGCCATCCAGATCAGAAAGCCCTTATATGATTTGTCCGGATATTTTTCTTCCATCTTCTTTCCCTCCATAAAGTGTTCCGTTTATTTGGGCAGCCCTGCATCGTCGTTTCAGATACGCCCGATTTATTTCGACATCTCCGGACGTTTCAGAAGCGCTCGATTCGTTCCGGCAGTGCCGGACATTTCAGAAGCATTCGGTTCATTCCGACAACGCCAGACGTTTCAGAAACATTCGGTTCATTCCGGCAGCCCTGACTGGCTCAGAAGCGTTCGATTCGTTCCGGGAGTCCATTTCCGACATCCCATAAAATTACCAGCGTTCCGTCGTGCACCTCGACGCTGCTTTCCTGCCCGGTAAATTCGTTGCTGACGCCGCGCGTGATATCGCAGGTGAGCGTGTCGCCGCTCAGGGAATATTTCAGGCCGTGCTCCCAGACGTCCCGCGCCGGTTCGCTCAGGCAGAACACAGAAATCATCCCCCGCGCCTGCGCGCCGAAGCAGACGCGCCCGCAGGCAACCGCCGTGATGATGTTTCCGCCGCCGATCAGATACGGCTCCGCGCCGCCGCGGGCCAGCCCCATCAGAAGCTGCAGGTTCGCCAGCGTGTGATCCAGCCGTCCGCCGAGGCCGCCGTACAGCAGAAAGCGCCGGCATCCCTGCTGCTGCGCGTACGCCGCCGCCAGCGCCATGTCCGTATCGTCCTTGACCGGCGAATGCCGGATCATGTGCCGGTGCTGCGGCAGAATCTCAAGCGAATCAAAATCTCCCAGCAGCACGTCCGGCTCGATGCCGAGGCTCTTTAAATGCGTGTAGCCGCCGTCCGCCGCGATCACCAGGTCTCCCTCCCGCGGCCGGATTTCCATCCCGTCAAAGCTGCCCGCACCCACGATAAAACACGTCTGACTGCCGTTCATAGTCTCCTCCTGTCACATATGCGGTTCTTCTGTCGCATGTATTGTTCTTCTGTCGCGTGTATGGTTCTTCTTCCGCATGTGTGGTTCTCCTGCCGCATGTGTGGTTCTTCTTCCGCATATGCGGTTCTCTTTTTTAAATTATAACACGGTTTGGACACCTGCAGACATATTTTTATCAAATATCTCCCGCCCGCGTAAAACGAGGCTGCCGCACCAGAGAAGAGGCTGCCGCACCGGAGAAAAGCGCTCCGGTTCAGCAGCCCCATGAAATTGCCCCGTAAAACCACTCGTCAGATTTGTAAAATACGGCATGACCGAAATCATGCCGCATTTTGAAATATCGTATTCTTGTCTGAAACAGCGATCACACCGGATAAGCCTTGTTCTCGTTGTCCGCCACGGTCGGGTCGACCTTCTTTTCCTGTGCCTGTCTGTACTTGAAGAAGTCGGTAGCCACCTGCGGGAACAGCGCGTAGGACAGCACGTCCTCCTCCTGCTCGGACCACTGCGCCATCTCGCCGCGCAGCGTATCCAGCTCGTCCGGGATCAGGTCCGCCGGACGGCAGGTGATGATCTCCGCGTCGCCGATGCACTTCTTCTGGATTTCCGGATCGAACGGTTTGACGGTTGCGCCGTACTTGCCGCTGAGGATGTCCTTCGTCTCCTTGGTCACCATCTTGTAGCGGCCGCCCTGGATGACGTTCATCACGGCCTGCGTGCCGACGATCTGTGAGGACGGGGTAACGAGCGGCGGCTCGCCCAGATCTTTACGCACTCTCGGCACTTCCTCAAGCACTTCGTAATACTTGTCTTCCGCATGCATATCCTTAAGCTGCGAGGTCAGGTTCGACAGCATGCCGCCCGGTACCTGGTACAGCAGGGTCTTGATGTTGACGCCCATGTTCTTCGGGTTGAGCAGGCCGGTCTCGAGCGCTTTGTCGCGCAGCGGACGGAAGTAGTCTGCGATTTCGTCCAGGAGCTTGGAATCAAAGCCCGTGTCGTACGGCGTGCCCTTGAAAGTCTCTACCATCACCTCGGTCGCCGGCTGGGACGTGCCCAGAGCGAACGGAGACATTGCGGTGTCGATGACGTCCACACCGGCCTCGACAGCCTTCAGGTAGGTCATGGAAGCAACGCCGGAAGTGTAATGCGTGTGCAGCTGAATCGGCAGGGAAACCGCTTCCTTGAGCGCTTTCACCAGCTCGGTCGCCTTGTACGGCACCAGCAGGCCCGCCATATCCTTGATACAGATGGAGTTCGCACCCATATCCTCGATTCTCTTTGCCAGGTCTACCCAGTACTCCAGCGTGTAAGCGTCGCCCAGCGTGTAGGACATTGCCACCTGCGCATGCGCTTTTTCCTTATTTGCCGCCGTCACAGCGGTCTGCAGGTTGCGGATATCGTTGAGGCAGTCGAAAATACGGATGATATCGATGCCGTTTGCCACGGATTTCTGTACGAAGTACTCTACCACGTCGTCTGCGTACGGACGGTAGCCCAGGATATTCTGGCCGCGGAACAGCATCTGCAGCTTCGTGTTCTTGAAGCCGTCGCGCAGCTTGCGCAGTCTGTCCCAGGGATCCTCTTTCAGGAAACGCAGGGAAGCGTCAAAGGTAGCGCCGCCCCAGCACTCTACGGAATGATAACCTACCTTGTCCAGCTTGTCGACGATCGGGAGCATCTGCTCGGTCGACATTCTGGTAGCGATCAGAGACTGATGCGCGTCACGCAGAATCGTCTCAGTTATTTTAATGGGTTTTTTAACTTGTTCTGCCATGTTATTCCTCCTATATATAATTTCGCTTGCTTTCGTTAAGTGTATTCACACAAAACGGCCTCGCACTAAACTCAAGCCGCGCCTTCGGCTTGCTTTCGTTAAGTGCACTCACATGGAAGTTCCGTGTGCTAGCACTCGGCCTGCGCCTCTGGCTTGCCCTCGTTAAGTACACGGAACGACCTCGCACTAAACTCAAGCCGCGCCTTCGGCTTGCTTTCGTTAAGTGCTTCCGGTCATACTCCGAAGATAGCCATGAAGGTGCCGGCCGCCACGGCGGTACCGATCACACCGGCCACGTTCGGCCCCATCGCGTGCATCAGCAGGAAGTTGGTCGGGTCTGCCTCCGCGCCTACCTTCTGCGACACGCGGGCCGCCATCGGCACGGCGGATACGCCGGCGGAACCGATCAGCGGATTGATCTTGCCGCCCGACATCTTGCACATCAGCTTGCCGAAGAGCACGCCGCCTGCGGTACCGAATGCAAACGCCACCAGACCGAGGATGACGATCTTGATCGTGTCAAGGTTCAGGAACGCCTCTGCGCTCGTGGTCGCGCCCACGGAAGTGCCGAGCAGGATAACCACAATGTACATCATCGCATTGCTTGCCGTCTCGGTCAGCTGTCTGACCACGCCGCTCTCACGGAACAGGTTGCCGAGCATCAGCATACCGACCAGCGGAGCCGTCGACGGAAGCAGCATACAAACAACGATGGTGATGATGATCGGGAACAGGATTTTCTCCAGCTTGGACACCGGACGAAGCTGTTCCATCTTGATCTTGCGCTCTTTTTCCGTCGTCAGCAGCTTCATGATCGGCGGCTGGATGATCGGAACCAGAGACATATAGGAGTAGGCCGCCACGGCGATCGGTCCCATGAGGTCGGTCTGGCTCAGCTTACTTGCGAGGAAGATCGAGGTCGGGCCGTCCGCGCCGCCGATGATGGAAATCGCGGCCGCCGCTTTGCCGTTGAAGCCCATGAAAATCGCGAGGAAGTATGCCATGTAAATACCGAGCTGCGCCGCCGCGCCCAGCAGGAAGCTGCGCGGGTTCGCGATCAGCGGGCCAAAGTCGGTCATGGCGCCGACGCCCATGAAAATCAGGGACGGAAGGATACTCCACTCATCCATCAGATAGAAATAATGAAGCAGGCCGCCTGCGTGCTCGATGCCGTTCACGTCCGTGTACGGCTGCGCCATGATATCCGGATAGATATTTACCAGCAGCATGCCGAACGCAATCGGAACGAGAAGCAGAGGCTCAAAACCATGCTTGATTGCCAAATACAGGAACACACAGGCCACAACGATCATGACATAGTTGCCCCATGTCAGATTCAGAAATGCCGTCTGGTCCAGCAAGTTGGACAATGTATTTGTAATGTAAGACATTTTTTTACCTCCCAGTTCGTATTCTCAGACAATGTCCGTCAGTCCTGAACGACTGACTCAGTTCAGGGATGCGAGCACGTCGCCTGACTCAATTGCCTGGCCCACGGTAACGTCGATGCTTGCCACCGTGCCGTCCTGCGGTGCAACAACCGGGATCTCCATCTTCATTGCCTCAAGAATTACGATGCTGTCGCCTGCCTTTACGGCCTGGCCTACGCTTGCCTCTACCTTAAATACCTTGCCCGGTACGGAAGCGGTCACCTTCACTGCGCCTGCTCCGCCTGCTGCAGGAGCCGCCGCAGCCGGAGCCGCCTTGGGAGCCGCTTTCGGAGCTGCCTTCTTCGGAGCCGCCGCTGCAGGAGCCGCGCCCGTGCCGATGCCTTCCTCTACCGTTACCTCGTATACATTGCCGTTCACTGTGATCGTATAATTTTTCATGATAAGTCCTCCTGTACTTAGGCTCTCTGCCAGTTTCTTTTATTTGCTTTTTTAATGGAACGAACTACAAAACTGTCGCCGGTGGTGGTGGCGGACGCTGCAATCGCCGCCGTGATGACCGCTACCAGCTCCAGGTCATCCATGAGATCCTCCTCCGCTGCAGCCGATGCTGACGCAGCCGGTGCCGCCGGAGCCGCCGCAGGCGCTGCCGGAGCCTTGTGCGCTGCCGGAGCGGGCTGTTTCTTTTTCGCCATCTTCTCCACCATATCCGGGATATAATGGAGCTTGCCGATCAGCCAGCTTAAAAACAGCAGGGTCAGGAACACGATGCCGAGACCCATGACGGTATTCAGCGCCGCGCGCTCCATCAGAATCCCCATCGGATAATTTACTTCCCAGTTCACGGTGACTGTCTGTGTCTCAGGATTCATTGCGTAAGTGACAACCACGTCGGTGTTGTCCTTAATTTTTTCATACTTTGCATGTCCGGTCACGGATGTGCCGTCCGCGGAAATCTCCGCATCCGTCACCTCCACGAACGCGCCCAGCTCGTCTTTCACGGAATTCCAGTTGGTGGCGATGGCCGCGCTGGAAACGTCGTCGCTCTCCATCATCATGGCGAGCTGCTCGTCGGTCAGGGAAGACGCCTGGCTCAGCACCGAGGAAAGCATCGTCTTGGCCGTGTCCTCGATGGAAGCTGCCGTCTCCGGCTCTGTCTCCGCCTCTGCGCCGGCCTCCGAAACCGCCTCGGTCGCCTGCTCGGTTACCTGCTCCGTCGCCTGCGCTTCCGTCTCATCCGCGTATGCGCCCATGGGGCAGACAGCGATGCAAAGTCCGGCTGCAAGTAAAACTGCACTTAATCTACGCCTCATGTAATTCACCTCGCTTAAACTGTTCCGTGTTTTTTGGACGGGCGGTCATCTCTCTTTGTGAACAGCATTTCAAAAGCGCCGATCACATATTTTCTGGTATCCTCCGCCTCGATGACGGTATCTACATAGCCTCTCTTCGCCGCGGCCGCTGCGCTCGACTGAAGCGCCGCGTACTCCGCCGCCTTTTCATTGATCACCTTGATGTCCGCGTCCGCATACATGATCTTGGCCGCAAGCTGCGCGTCCATCATGCCGATCTGCGCGCCGCTCCATGCAAACGTCATGTCCGCGCCGATCGCCTTGCTGTTCATTGCCACATACGCGCTGCCGAATGCCTTTCCGGTAATGACGTTGACCTTCGGAACGGTCGCGTTTGCAAACGCATAGGTCAGCTTCGCCGCCGCCTTTGCGATCCGCTTCTCAGAGCACTTGCTCGCCTTGAAGCCAGCCACGTTCGTCAGGGTAAGCACCGGAATCTCAAACGCGTCGCAGAAGTTGACAAACTCCGCCGCCTTGACGGCGCCGCGCGCGCTCAGCACGCAGTCGTAGGTCGTTTCCAGATTGCCGTCCTCATCGTACACCTCGGTCCGGTTCGCCACCGCGCCCACGGTCGTGCCGTTCAGTCTCAGGAAACCGGTGACCATATCCGGCGCGTAAGCCGCCTTCACTTCCACGAAGCGGTGATCGTCCGCAATGTCGGAAAGAAGAATGACCGTATCGCCGACCGCGTTCGCCAGATCCTCGCTGGCGCGGTTGAGCTCGTCCGTGCACTCCTCATAGGACATGTCGTCCTCGTTATTCGCCGGCAGCATACATACCAGCTCGCGGATCTGAGCCATGATCTCCGCCTCCGTGCCGACGAAATCCGCCAGCCCCGTCTCCTCGCTCTGGAACGCAGCGGACGCCGTATCGCATTTGTCCTTGCTGTTGCCGTCGAGCGCGTTGGGGGAATTGACAAACAGTTCCGCCTTCTTGCTTTCCATAAAGGTAAAATCGGCCAGGCCCGGCACCAGCGCCAGTCCGCCGCCGCATCTGCCGAGCACCGCCGTAATCTGCGGAATCACGCCGGATGCCGCCGCCTGCTTCATGTAAATCTCGCCGAATGCATTGAGCGCGTCCGTCGCCTCCTGCAGTCTCAGTCCCGCACAGTCCAGAAGTCCGATCACCGGAGCCCCCATTTTCAATGCCATGTCATAAAGGCCGGTAATTTTCTTTGCATGCATCTCACCGATGGTGCCTCCCAGCACGGATGCGTCCTGGCTGTATACATATACTAAATGGCCGTCAATCACACCGTATCCTGTCACCACACCGTCCCCCGGCGTTTCTGCCTGCTGCATGTTGAAATCGGTGCTTCTGGCAGTTACTTGTCCGCCGATTTCAACAAAACTGTTCTCATCAAGTAAAGAAGCAATTCTTGTACTTGCCAAGCTTTGTGCTGTTTTACTCATTCTTCAGCCCTCCATGTTCTATAGATAATGTAAACCAATTTCTGCCGATTATATAGTAGCGTGTTTGCCCCAAAAAAGCAAGCAGTTTTTCGTCATAAATTTCACACAAGAACGCGGAGGTTCTGACGATTTCATGGGCGTTTTCACGATTTTTCCCGATATGTCAGACACCCATGCAGAAGCGGTTCCAGATTTCCCGCAGGCAGTACGGGTAGTCCCGGAGCGCGACATTTTCCCCGGCCACCACCGGATAAGAAGCGTACACTTCCGTCCCCAGCAGATAACGCACCGTCCCCACCTGCTGTCCGGCCCGCACCGGCGCTTCCAGCTCCGGCTCCGTCCGCAGCTCTATGCGCACCTGCTCTTCCGGCCGCAGCAAAATCCGCAGGCTTTCCGGCTGGCGAACGACGGCGGGCACAGACGCGCTCTGCCCGTGCGCCACCGTAAGCGGCCCCGCCTGCAGCTGCGGGTCGATGAGCTCCCGCGTCTCGAAGTGCTCCAGCCCGTAGTTCATCAGCTTTTTCGCGTCGGTCCATTTGTAGCCCTTGTTGTTCGGCCAGCCGCAGGCCAGCAGCGCCACGATCAGCAGTTTGTCGCCGCGCTGCAGCGCCCCCACATAGCAGTATCCGGCCTTGCCGGTAAACCCGGTCTTCCCGGAGAGCGCGCCGTCCATCATCGAGAGAAAAGTATTGTGGTTGCTGCACTGATAATGCCGCGTGCCGTCCACGTTGGAAAACGCGTGGGAAGCGGCCCTGGTAATCTCCAGAAACCGCTCCGCCTCCGGCGAGGCCGTCAGGCAGTAGCGCATGACCAGCGCCAGCTCCCGCGCCGTCGTGTGGTGGGCGCCATTTGCGTCCTCCGCGTCAAGCCCGTTGGGCGTAATATAATAGGTATGTTCGCATCCGATCGCCCGCGCTTTTTCGTTCATTTTCGCGGCAAACCCCTCGACGCTGCCTCCTGCCGCCTCCGCGATGCACACGGCGGTGTCGTTGTGCGATTCCAGCATCAGGGAATACAGCAGGTCTTTTAAATAGAAGCAGTCGCCCTGCACCATCCCCAGATGCACCTTCGGCTGCGCGGCCGCCTGAGCGGAAACCGTGCAGACCGTATCGCCTGGCAGGGATTCCAGCGCCAAAATGCAGGTCATGATCTTGGTGGTGCTGGCCATCGGCAGTTCCGTCTCCTCTTCTTTTCCGTAGAGCACGCGCCCGCTCCTGCCGTCCAGCAAAACGGCGCTGCGGGCATGCAGCTCTATCGTATCCGATTCCGCCGCGCCGTGCAGCGGCACAAGCCAGAGCAAGAGCCAGAGCAGCAGCCGTCCGGCATATCGTCGCCTCGATCCTCTCATAAACAAAAATATCCTCCTTTTGCACAGCGTCACGTGTTCCCTTAACTCTATGCAAAAGAAGGACAGAATATACAGTCAGACCTCCAGCTTCAACTGGATTTCCTCCTCGGCCTCGGCCTTGAAATCCTCCACCTGCACCGGATTCGGCTCCGGCAGCTCCTCGATGGAGTGCACGCCGAAATGGCGCAGGAATTCCTCCGTCGTCCCGAACAGAATCGGCCGGCCCGGCGCGTCCAGACGGCCCAGCTCGCGCACCAGATTGTACTCGATCAGCTTGTTGACCGCATGGTCGCACTTGACGCCGCGAATTTTCTCGATCTCGAGCTTTGTGATCGGCTGCTTGTAGGCGATGATGGACAGCGTCTCCATGGCCACGTCCGTGAGCGTGATTTTGCGCGGCTGCTTCGCCACCCGGATCAGGTACTCATAGAGCTCGCTCTTGGTGCAGAGCTGAAACGAATCCTCCAGCTCCGTGATCTGGATGCCGCGGTCTTCCTCGCGGTAACGCTCCATCATATGGTAAATGATTTTTTTCGTCGTCTCCCGGTCCTGCTCGATGGCCTTCGCCAGCCGGTCGAGCTCCACCGATTCCCCGACGGCAAAAAGAATCGCTTCGATCGCCGCCTCCGCTTTTTTCCTTTCCACGTAAGTCTCTCCGTTCTGTTCAAAATGTGACATTTCACTCAGTCGTAATCCCCGGTCAGGGTGTTCAGCTCGCCCTCTTTGCCCGTATAGCGGATGTAAATGTCGGCGAACGTCCCCTCCTGGCTGACCTCGGCCTTGCCCTCTTTCATCAGCTCCAGCAGGGTCAGAAAGGTGACGATCCCGTACATCTTTCCGCCGCGCAGGCGGCACAGCTCACGGAACGTGCAGTTTCCGTGCTCCACAATGTAGCGCTCCACAAAGCGCATCGTCTCCCCGAGGTCGACCTCCTCCCGGCGCAGCGTGCCGAAACGGCTGCGGATCGGGTCAACGCGGTTCTCCTGCCGCCGGAGCAGGTCGCGGAACATCGCGTGAAGCCCCTGCAGCGTCACGCCGTCCAGCAGGCTGTCGAGCTCGACCGGCTCGCGGTACGCCAGCACCTCCTCCGGAATCGCCGGCTCCCTGTAATAATGAAAGGCGGCGTCCTCCTGACGGTCGCGCAGCTCGCCGGCCATATACTTGTACATCTTGTACTCCAGCAACTTCTGCACCAGCTCTTCCCGCGGGTCTGACTCCCCGCCCTCCTCAGTCACCTCGGGTGGGAGCAACATCCGCGACTTGATATCCAGCAGCGTCGCCGCCATCACCAGAAACTCGCTCATCACATCCAGATTCTCACTCTGCATCCGGCTGATGTACTCCATATACTGATTGGTGATCTCCACGATCGGAATGTCGTAGATGTTTACTTTATTTTTTTCGATCAAATGAAGCAGCAAATCCAGCGGGCCCTCAAAAGCCTGCAGCTTTACCGGTATTCCCATGGCATCTTCCCTCTGTCCGTCCTACACAAAATCAATCACGACCAGCTCCGGCGGATTGTTGATGCGCAGCGGTATCGTGTGGTCTCCGAGGCCGGCGCTGACAATCATTTTTCTGTGGTTCTCCCGGTACAGTCCCCGGTCATAATGCGGAAACAGCCCGAACTGCGGGCTGACCACGCCGCCCAGAAACGGCAGCCGCACCATACCGCCGTGCAGATGCCCGGACAGCGTCAGATCCGCGCCCCACGCCGCGTACGCGCTGAAATAGCGCGGATGATGAGCCAGAAGGATATTGTAGCACTGCTCCAGCGGGCTGCCCAGCAGTTCCGTGATCCGCTCCGCCGTGGGCATGCTGCGCCCGAACCGCCGGTAATAGACGGCGTCCAGCTCCAGCCCCCAGACCGCGAACGGCACGTGCTGAATCTCCACCCGCGCGCAGGTGTTTTCCAGCAGGTACACGCCGAAGCTGCGGATGGTGTCGGCATAGCGCTCATAACGGTCGCCGAAATGCTCCGGATAAATCTTCATCCGGTACTCATGATTGCCGTTCGCATAGTACACCGGGTACTGCTTCGTCAGCTCCGCCATCAAAGCCACCGCGGCGTCGGTCTGCGGCTCGTCGCCGGCGATCAGCATATCGCCCGCAACCAGAATCAGCTCCGGATTCTCCGCGCGAATCTGCCGCAGCAGATCGCTGTTGCCCTCTCCGTAGCTCCGGTTGTGGAGATCGCTCAAAAACACCGCCGAAAACGGCCGGCTCAGCTCCCGGTATTCCCCTCCGGTTCGCACCCGGTACCGCGTTACTTTAAAATCCGACATCCCGTATGTTCCTTTCTGAACCCGCGTGCCCTGCGGCCGCAGGGCATCATCCGGTAAAAGCCCGCGCATCGCTCTGCGCTTCGCATGAAAGCGGGCTTTTACAGTAAGTCTAAACAGTATAGCACATTTTGCGGCCGCTGAAAACCCCCGCCTTTTAATGACCCTTAATCCTTTTAATGACCCTTTTAATAACTCGCGAAAGCTTTTTAAATGCTGAAACCATGAATACCGGATGAAGATTTATCCGGAGCGCTTCGTCAAGAAAGCGGTCGCAAGGCCTTTTCAAACACCTGCAAGGCGTCGCATTCATACCCTTAAAACGCCTTGTAGTGTCCATAGCGTTCTCATCTTTAAAGCACTCTCAATGTTCACAACATCCACATACTTAAATCGCCCATAGCATCCACATTTTATACAGATAATCGAAATAACCGGCGCGTTCCACCGCAGCGGTCGTGACGATCGGCACCGACCCGATCTCCCTGCCATTCAGCGTATAGACGCAGGCTCCCACCTGCTCTCCCTGTTCCAGCGGCGCCCGCACATCCGGCTGCCACTGAATCTGTTTCTCGATGGCGGAAAAATCGTCGTTTTCCGTACTCAGCCAGGAAAATTCCCGCTCATATTCCACACCCACGGTCGGCTCCGCCGCGCCGCGCACCGCAATCGGTTCCAATGGCTGCATCTCCTCGTCATGGTACAGCGTGCATCTGGAAAACCCATAATTCAGCAGCTGTCCCGCCTCCGCAAACCGGGTTTTGGAATCCGGCGAGGTCATGACCGTGCCGATCAAACGGATGCCGCCGCGCTCGGCGGTGGCGCTCAGGCAGTATTTTGCGTAGCTGGTGCTGCCGGTCTTGAGCCCGTCGCAGCCATTGAAAGCGCGCAGCAGCTTGTTGGTGTTCGTCAGGGTAAAGGTGTTGCTCCCCTTTCTTGTGACATGAGTGATGTCTTCCATCCAGATACCGGAATATTCCACCACCTGCGGAAAGCGCAACAGCAGCTCCCGCGACATCAGCGCCACGTCGCGGGCCGTGGTATAGTGCTCCGGCGAATCCGTGAGGCCGCAGCAGTCCACAAAATGCGTGTTCTTCATACCCAGCGCTTCGGCCTTTTCGTTCATGGCCGCCACAAACGCTTCCTCCGTGCCGGCGATCTGTTCCGCCATGGCCACGGCGGCGTCATTTCCGGAGGCAATGATGATGCATTTCAGCATCGTCTCCACCGTCTGCGTCTCGCCCTCCTCCAGAAAGACCTGCGAACCGCCCATCGATTTGGCATGCGCGCTCGTCACCACTTCCTGGTCAAGCGTCAGCCTGCCCGCCTCCAACGCCTCAAAAATCAGAAGCACCGTCATGATCTTGGTCACGCTGGCCGGATGGATTTTGGCGTCCGCGTCCTTTTCAAACAGCACCTGCCCGGTCGAAACCTCCATCACCAGCGCGTGCGGCGTCTGAATTTCCGGTACGCTTTGAATTTCCGCCGCGTTTTGAATCTCCAATGCGTTTCCCTGCGCATTTTGAATTTCCGATACGCCTTCCTGCGCGGAAACCGCCGTGCCAAACACCATCCAGAATACCAGAAGCCAGGAAATCAATTTTTTCATAGTTTACCGTCCAGTTTTCTCTTATTAAAACTATATTAGGGACCGGGGAAAATATGACAGGACAGGCGGGCTTCGGTTTTGGTGTTTTGGGTTTTGGTGTTTTGGGTTTTGATGGTTTGGTTTTCATTAAATAATTCGAATGCTGACATTTCTAATTCGGATGTTGCCGTTTCTAATTCGGACGCTGACATTTCTAATCCGGACGCTGCCATTTCTAATTCGGACGCTGCCATTTCGTCCGGTCGGTACCCTTTCGAGTATTTTCTCCGGAAAACAAAGAAAGTTTTCCGGAGAAAACACATCGAAAATCCAACCGGACGAAATGACAGCTGGTTGAGCATGATAATAGGATACTGTAGTACTGATATTATAGTACTAATACTAGAATACTAGAATACTATAGTACTATGACTATGGTACGATACAAGCGACTGTATCCGCTAAACATCCAATTTCTGACAGTAAGCTCTGTTTTACCGGTCGGTTCGATATTTACTTTACCCGAAGTTCAATAGTTTTTTTCGCCGAATGGTTCGATATTTACTTTACCCGATGGTTCAATAGTTGGTTCTGCCTGGTGATTCAATATTTACTTTATCCGATGGTTCAATAGTTTGTTTTGCCTGATGATTCGATATTTACTTTACCCGAAGTTCAATAGTTCGTTTCGCCCAATGGTTCAATATTTTATTTTGCCGGATGATTCATATTTTGTTTTACCTGCTGGTTCATTATTCATTTTATCTGCTACCCCGGCATTTTATTTTACCTGCTGGTTCATCATTTATTTTATATGCTGCTCCGACATTTTATTTTACCTGCTACTTTGAATACCTATATCTGAGATTACATCAGGGGCGCAAACAGGCGCAACACGCTCTGCCAGACCTGTGTGAGGGCGCTGCGGCGGCAGTTTTCGAGCGTGATCTCGCGGGACTCGCGGAAGGTTTCCAGCACATCCTTTTTCAGCTGCAGCACTGCCTGCGCGTGGTACATCCACACGCCGCATTCAAAATGGAGATAAAGGCTGCGGTAATCGAGGTTGATCGAGCCCACTGTAGCGATTTTGTCGTCACAGACAAAGGACTTCGCATGCAGGAATCCGCGACTGTATTCATAGATGCGCACCCCGGCCTCCAGCAGCACGCCGTAATGGGACTGTGTCACCAGGAAAACCAGCTTTTTGTCCGGAATCCCGGGCACTACAATGCGCACGTCGATCCCGCTTTTGGCCGCAAGGCAGAGCGCGGTCGTCACTTCGCTGTCGATCACCAGGTACGGCGTAAAAATATAAATATAGCGCTTTGCACGGTTGATGATATTCAGGTAAACCGATTCGCCGACCGTCTCATGGTCAAGCGGCGTATCTCCGTATGGCTGCACGAACCCGTCCGTTTCAAACGGCTCCTCATGCCAGACGTGCGGCCGGTACTTTGCAAAATCAACTGTTTCGTGCGCCAGCACGCTCCACATCTGCAGAAACATGACCGTAAAGCTCCAGACCGCCTCGCCGCGCAGCATCACCGCGCTGTCTTTCCAGTACCCGAAGCGCTGGATTGCATTGATGTATTCGTCGGCCAGGTTGACGCCGCCGGTAAACGCCACATAGCCGTCGATCACCGTGATTTTTCGGTGATCGCGGTTGTTGAGGATAATCGAGGCCACCGGCATCAGCGGATTGAAGACCTCGCAGCGGATGCCCTTGCGCTGAAGCTGGAGCTGAAGCTGCTGCGGCAGCCGGCTGGCGCATCCAAAGTCGTCGTAGATCAGGCGCACATCGAGCCCCATCTGCGCCTTTTCCTCCAGAACCGCAAGGATGCTGTCCCACATTTCCCCCTCGGCGATGATAAAGTATTCCATGAAAATAAAATGCCCCGCGCGTTTCAGCTCCGTGAGCAGATCGCGGTACATTTCCTCGCCGACGCGGTAATATTTTGTCTTCGTCCCCTGGTAGAGCGGAAAACCGGCCATTCCGCTGATGTAGCAGGACTGGCGCGCCGCCGTCTCGCTCTCCCTGCGCAGGTGCTCCGTCACTTTCCGGTCGCCGCTCAGATAATCCGCCGCCGCGTGGTAAGACTCGTCCAGCTTGTGCTGCATGTCCTTGCCCATCCAGGAACGTCCGAACAGCAGGTAAATCACAGCGCCCACGATCGGCACGACCAGAATCAGCGTCGTCCAGGCCAGCTTGTAGGCCGGATTGATGTTTTTGCTGGTCAGGCGCAGGACTGCAACAATACTGAGGATATCAATGACCGTCGTCACAATCGGAAAGCGGTCGCCGAGCACCATGATCATAAAGACCAGCCATACTACCTGTACGAGCACCGCAAGCGCGACAATCACCACGCGCCCTACCATACGCTTCGAAGTAGTTTTCATGTTCCGAGTTTCTCCTTTTTTCGCACAACCTTAAAGTAAAAAATCCCTGACCACACAAGACCAGGGATTTTACTTCTCGTTAATTGAATTTACGCTTCCGGGCAGCTTCAGACTTCTTTTTACGTCTTACGCTCGGTTTTTCGTAATGCTCTCTCTTACGAATCTCCTGCTGGATACCCGCCTTTGCGCAGTTTCTTTTGAAACGGCGTAAAGCACTGTCCAAAGTTTCGTTTTCTTTTACGATTACATTCGACATTCTCTCACACCTAACCTCCCTCCAGTTGCAGATTGTGCATAATACAACTGTCTGGGTATTCGTATTGCACTATTAAACAGTATAACATATTTTCTGTTTTCGTCAACTCTTTTTCGGGAATTTACTCAAAAAATAATAATATTTATTACTTCATCAAACGCTGTATCGTCGCGCACAGTTCATCCACCGTTTCTTCGCGTCCGTTGCGGACATCCTGCACCACGCAGGACTTGATATGGCTGGACAAAAGCACCTTGCTGAAGCTGCTCAGGGCCGACTGCACCGCCGAAACCTGCGTCAAAATTTCGACGCAGTAGCGGTCGTCCTCGACCATGCCCTGCAGTCCGCGCACCTGCCCCTCGATCCGTTTCAGGCGGTTCAGCAGATCGCGGTACTCCTTGTCGTCCCGGTGCTTGGTGCGGCAGCATTCCGGCAGATGGGATTCTGTCTGTAAATGGGCTTCTGCCGACTGGCTCACATTGCTTGTCTCCTCTCTCTCCGTGCCGTTCATCCTTTCACTCTCCCAAAATTTCTCCTAAAATCCTGCTATCATCTTAACACAAATCAGACGTTTCCGCAACAATTGTTGACTGGCAATATAGTTCTCCGTCATGCGATTGCTGCTATCTCACTGCCGAAAAGCATCTGCGCAGTCTTATATCCGAACAGGCGGCGCGGGTAATTATTGATCCAATCTTCGATATTTTGTAAGAAAAGTCAGGGATTTGCTGCAGAAATTCACTACAGGTATTCCCTGTAGAAATTTCAATGCAGACCGGGCGGCAGCCAAACCGCAGGCAATAATTTCTGCCTGTCCGGACACGGAACGCTTTACAGATTTCCGTTTTTCGATTATACTGTCAGAGTCCGGAATACAAATCGTGGCAGGCTGAAGGCCAAAATACTGTTTCGGTACGTCAAAGTGTTTTGATATACCCAAGTATTTCGACATGCCTAAACCAGGAACATAAGCCGTGAATACAAGCCGCAGCAGTCTGACGGCATGGAAAGGATTTACCTGCATGGAATATATTGATCTGCACGTCCATTCGAACCGTTCCGACGGAACGCTCTCGCCCGCTGAGCTGGTGCGGCTGGCGTCTGACAGCGGTCTGCGGGCGTTCGCCCTCACCGACCACGACAGCATCGACGGGCTCGCCGAGGCGACAGCCGCCGCACAGGGAATCGGTGTGGAAGTCGTGTCGGGCATTGAGTTTTCAACGGAATATGAAAAAACGGACATCCACATCCTGGGACTGGATTTTGACTGGCATCATCCTGCCTTTCAGGAACGGCTTACGTTTTACCGCGATGAGCGCAAACGCCGGAATCTGAAAATGATCGACCGCATGGCCGCCGACGGCATCAGCATCTCCCTGGAGCAAATGCGGCAGGAGTTCGGAGACGGAATCTGGACGCGGGCGCACTTTGCGCGCCATCTGCTCAGTCAGGGATATGTCCGTGATCTGCCGGAGGCATTCCGCCGATACGTCGGCGAAGGATGCCGGTACTTTATTCCCCGGCATAAGGTCAGCCCCTTTGAGGCCGTGGCTTTGCTGCGCGAATACAATGGCATTCCGATACTGGCTCATCCGTTTCAGTATCGTTTTGAGGAGGCAGACCTGCGCCTGCTGTTGAAACGGCTGAAGGAAGCCGGCCTGATCGGCATGGAAACTTTCTACTCTCTGTATACAGAAGACCAGAGTAATGATCTGTTGACGCTGGCGTCGGAATACGATCTGGCTCCCAGCGGCGGTTCTGATTTTCACGGTGCAAACAAACCGGGGATTGCGCTCGGCTCCGGCCGGCACAACCTGCGGATTCCTTACTCTGTACTTGATGATTTACGCATAAAAAAGGAGGAACATCATGGAACGAAGAATTCTGTTCACGGATCTTGACGGCACTCTGCTGGATGATAAAAAGAAAATCTCTCCCGGCAATCAGGCCGCTATCGACGAGGCGCTGGCTGCCGGCCACAAAATCGTAGCTTCCACGGGGCGCCCGCTGGCAAGCGCTCTGATCCATCTGGAACGTCTCGGCCTGACCAAGGAAGGCTGTTACGCCATCACCTACAACGGAGGGCAGATCTACGATTCCTACCATAAAAAGACCCTCTACGGCAAAACTATCCCGCGCCGTTACGTGCGCCCGCTCTTTGAGCTTGCCGCCGAAATGGGCCTGTATATCCAGACCTATTCTGCGACCCATATTCTCACCGAGCGGGAAACAGAAGAAACCCACCGATACTCTGCGAGCACTGAACTCGCCTGGCAGGTAGTGGATGATGTCGTGGCCGCTATGGATGAGGATCCGTACAAGCTCCTCGCCATCGATTACGAAAACCACCAGAAGCTTGTGGACTACGGCGATGCGGTCATGTGCCGGTATCCCGGTACGTTCGACTGCTTTTTCTCAAATGATGATTTTCTGGAGGTAGTGCCCAGCGGTATTTCCAAAGGCTTCGCGGTTCGATGGATGTGTGATTTTCTCGGTATCCCCATTGAAAATTCCGTGGCCGCCGGAGACGCCCAGAATGACATCGCCATGCTGGAAGCCGCTCACGTCGGCGCCGTCATGTGCAATGCCTTCCCCGGTATCGCCGAGCATGGAAACTACATCACAAAAGCAGACAACAATCACGACGGTGTGGCCGAGATCATCCGCCGCTTCATTCTGCAGACGGAAAAGTAAAGTTCGACCGCGGTTAATGTCAATGTATCAAGTTCAGCTAATCGTCTGCCGAAAAAGCGTAAAGCAGCAAGCAAAACAATATAGTCCGTACACATCATCTGTACATAAAAATGGGGAGGATCGCAGGCTCCGCACACAATCTTCTGTGTCTCAGCCTTTGTATCCTCCCATATTTTTATTCTCTCATATTCTTACTGTTCCACTGCAAGGGTTTCAACAGAGCAAAAAATACATGCCCTCTGCTGCGTTTGCCATATTCACGGCATTATCCCCATCCATGACTTTGCAGTCCCGCCGCAGTTCTGATTCGTCACTCAGTGATTCTTTCTCCTCCTGATAAAGATCACCAGAAGAATGAGGAACAGGACGCAGGAAACCGCCGCAATCGCAATCACCAGCCCCAGAGGCGTCTCATCGCCGGTCTGCACTCCGGCCGCTCTGGTGACAACGCGGAACGTCACGGACTTGGTATCGCTCGTCCCGTCCGCCGCCCAGCTGCTTCCGTCGAAAATTTCTTTGCCGTAGGTCACGCGCAACGTGTACTCTCCCGTCGCCCGGATTGCCATTGAGGTCGTGTACGGAGACGACTGCCAGCTGCCGGTCACATTGCCGATCTGGTAGCCGGTCGGACGATAACGGTAATCGCCCGGATTCGGATTGCTGTTGCCCATTCCGGCTCCGGTCGCCGTAAACTGAATGGTGTCACCGGTATAATACTGACCGCCGGCTGCAATATCAAGGATCAGGTTGTCGTTTGTGGACGGGCCGTCCTTGTAGGTAGCCACCGCGCGCACATGCGCAGCCGGCATCTCAAACGTCGTCTTCCACCTGCTGGCATCCTGGAAGTTTGCCTCGCCCTTTTCCACCGTCCAGGTATTGAACTCTTTCCCGCTGGCCGGATAATTCGAGTAAACCGTCACAAGGTCGCCCATGTGATAGTAGTCCTGATCACTGTAACCGTTGATGACGTTGACACGGTACTCTTTGAGCTTGTAGTTCGCGCTCACCGTGACGTCCTCCGCCGGCATCTTGAATTTTGTCTTTTTGCTGTAATTGTCTCTCAGGGTGACATTGCCGCTGTCCACGCTCCAGTAGTCAAACTCCATGCCTTCCGGAGCCGGATCCGCCTTGATCGTGACGACATTGCCGCTGACTGCCGTATCATAGTCCGCCCAGCCGTCGTTTACCGTCACTTCATATTCAATGCCCTCATAATGCGCCTGCAGATTCACCACGGTGCCTGCCGCAATCACATCCGCCGGCAGCGTAATCGTCTCGGCCTCGTCGTCGATTCCCCACGCTGTCAGATCAATGTCCGCACCGGTTGCATCCGTCGCCGTCCAGGCAAAAAATGTCTCTCCGTCCTGACCTGCATTAGCATTGATGGTAATCGGCGTCGCCTGCGGTACATTCCAGGAACCGTCTGCATTCTGCGTAAGCCCAAGCGAATCAATAACCGCGCCGTTGGCAACCGTCAGCGTATATGTGGTCGGCGCCGGCGCTGCTGCAATCATGGTCGCCTCCACAGTGCCTTCCGGCATCGTAAAGGTGACAACCTCACCTGTCTCATCTACCGACAAATCAATATTTTCTGAAGTTTCATCAATATTACTGATCTCCCAGTTCTCCACCGACTGGCCATCGTCCAGATCCGCCCTCAGTGTCACCAGGTCGCCAACTTTATACAATCCGCCGCCGGTTCCGTTTTCAACAATTACCTCATAGTACTGCGGCGCCACTGTCTCCGGTTCTGTAACCGGCTGCGTTTCCGTTACCGGCTGGGTCTGTGCTTCTGTTTCCGTTACCGGCTGGGTCTCCGTTACCGGCTGCGTTTCCGTCGCCGGCTGCGTCTCCGTTACCGGCTGCGTTTCTGTTGCCGGTTGCGTTTCCGTCGTCGGCTGAGTCTCCGTTACCGGCTGTGTTTCCGTTACTGGCTGGGTTTCCGTCGCCGGTTGAGTTTCCGTCGCCGGCTGGGTTTCCGTCGCCGGTTGAGTCTCCGTTACCGGCTGCGTTTCCGTCGCCGGCTGAGTTTCTGTTACTGGCTGCGTTTCCGTCGCCGGCTGAGTTTCCGTTGCTGGCTGAGTCTCCGTCATCGGCTGCGTCTCAACCGACTGATAAGTCGCACGAACGAAAACAGCGCTTTCCGGCATGACAAAAGTGGTCGTCAAAGCCGTAGGATCGTCAAATATAATATCCCCTTCTACCGCTTCCCACTCCACAAAGGGCATGCCGTCCGCTGACATTTCGCTGGCCGTAATGCCTACTGATGTGCCTGGCTCATAAACGGAAGTCGTCATACCGTCGCTGTCCGCAATGACACCATTTTCAACGGTAACGGTATAAAATATGGTGCTGTCCATATCCGGCATCATAAGATCCGGCGTCGTCATATTCCCATTTGAGCCGCCGTCTCCCTCCGGCCCAGTGGAATTGCTTCCGTTCGGATCAGTCACATTATCCCCGCCGCCTGCGATACCATCCGATCCTGTCTGACCCGGATCAGAAGAAACTTCCTGTCCTCCCGGAACTTCCGGGACCGGAATCGGCTCAAAGCCATCCGGCGTCAGAATATCTATCGGCGCCTGCTCTGAATCCGCCGGCGGTGCCTGCTCCTGTATCTGATTCTGCGCAGGGTCTGTCCCCTGATCCTGCGGTATTTC
Source organism: uncultured Lachnospiraceae bacterium (assembly GCA_947630595.1). GTDB lineage: Bacteria > Bacillota > Clostridia > Lachnospirales > Lachnospiraceae > Choladousia. The sequence continues at coordinate 43,640 of CANRIG010000018.1, forward strand.
CTGACCCTGATCCTGTATCGGCTCCTGACCCTGATCCGGAGCCGGCACACCCATATCCACAGGCTGCTGCTCCAGCTGTTCCGGGTTTTGATTCATATCCTGTACTTCTTCCGGAACCTGTGCGCCGCCGTCCGCAGGCTGTTCCAGCTGCTCCGGATTTTGACTCATGTCCTGATTTTCTTCCGGAGCCGGTGCGCCGCCATCCGCAGGCTGTTCCGGCTGCTCCGGGCTCTGATTCATATCCTGATTTTCTTCCGGAGCCGGTGCGCCGCCATCCGCAGGCTGTTCCAGCTGCTCCGGGTTTTGATTCATATCCTGTACTTCTTCCGGGGCCGGCGCGCCGCCGTCCGCAGGCTGCTCCAGCTGCTCCGGATTTTGACTCATATCCTGTACTTCTTCCGGGGCCGGCGCGCCGCCGTCCGCAGGCTGCTGCTCCGGTACTGCCTCAGGCGCCGGGGTCTCCGGCTGCGCATCCTGATAGTTGGCCGTAACCGTTACTTTCTTGCCCGGCATGCTGATCGTGGTCTCCGGATTCGCCTGATCCGCAAAAAGCACCTGATCGGAATCCGCCGTCCAGCCCGAAAACACTTTGCCTTCTTCCGGCGCATCCGCTTTGATGTTTACCGGTTCACCCTGTGTATAATACGCGATATCCCGTGGCGTCTCCGGTTTCTCCCCTTCCGGAAATACATAGTGATTCATCGAATCGGCGCCGGAACCATCCGACTTTTCCGATGTCCCGTGCTCCACGGTCAGCACATAACCAGCCGCCGTGAGTACAATCGACGTCCCGTCCTCCGACAAAGCCGCCGTGTACGCGAGATCCTCCGAACTGTTCTCCCAGGTGCCGGGAACCTCCTGCGCCACCGGCTGCCCGTCCAGCATAACCGGCATCTCTCCCGTATTGATCAGGCTGTCGCCCGGAAACAGCGTCGCACTGCCTCCCGCAGCCACATCGTACTGCACTGCAGCCAGTGCCTCTGATACGGGAAGACATGCGAGCACGCACGCGAGCAGAAATCCTAAAAGCTTTCTGTAATTTCTTCTCATATTTACCCCTTCCTCTCATTCCACTTCATGGTAAATCCTTTTTGTTACTGCGATTATACCATGAACGTTTTCAAAAACAAAGAAAGGTTTCCCGCTAGTTTTATTAAGATTTTTCTAAGAAATGGATGCTGTCAAAGACTGCATCAGTCCAATCCTCACAAATATCGGAAATAAATACTCCACCCCGGAAATTTTCAGTTCCTCCGGAACCGATATGAGCCCCTGCCGCTCCCAAACTATTTGATATGCCATGTGAATCATATCAGAAGAAATCCGTTCGCCATCCGGCTCTATCGCAAGTCCCGTTCCGGGAGTTTGCAGAGTTTGAGGATTCTGAGAATTATCCTCAATCACATGATAAGTGTATTTCCTGCCGCCGTTCCCCTGCTTTTCCCCGTGCCCGGCAAAAGTTCCATTCCCTTGCCCGGTAAAAAACGGATAACCCTGAAAAGCGTGCAACGCCCGCCACATGTTTTCTTCCGCAGGAGCGTTCTGCAGCGCCTTTACCGCCAGCTGCCGCTCCCGGTACCGCTTTTGCCGCTCTGCGGTTGTCGAAAGCTGCTCCATATTATAGATGATCCTGGAATACGGGAGGTAGGAATGCACCGAGGCCCTGCCCAGATTCAGCTTCTTCCCGATCTCCATAATGCTCATTCCCCTGCCATTCATTTCCTGCACGGTCCTGGAGAGCACCGTGGAATATACTCCTGCCGTGATCAGTATTTTTCTCGCTTTCAAAGGCGTAACGCCGAACAGCTCCGCTGTATCATTTAAGGTCATTTTACGCTGTTTTCTGCCTTTTCGGTCGTCATACGCCCCAAAGGCGGCCGCCATCTTGTCCATTGTTTCTTTTGATAACGTTTCCGAATCATAATCCGGGTGCTTTTTAGGATTCATTGCTGCGTTCCTTCCTTAAAAAATGTGTAAACTGTCTGCTGAAAATCCATTTTGGCTGCTGTGCAGATTTTAAATCATAATAATCTAAATCAGTATGATATAACAATCTAAATGTATCTGGTAAAATAACAGTTAAATCGCTTTGCCTGCAGCCCGCCTCCACTTCTGCCATTACGTTTCCCCGCTACCAGAATACCCGTGCAATCGTAGTTCCTCACAACAGCTTTGTTATAAATATATACCCATTTCCCAAATTAGGCAACCGGGAATCTGGATCTTTTGAAAAGTATGGTGATTCTTTTATATTTCTTGTTATTTCGCGCCACATTTCGCAGAAGCTCGGGAGTTTGACAGTTGAATAAAAAGGAAAATATCTGCAGGCCGCATAATGCCTGCTTTCTTTTTGTCAAATTTTTT
>CANRIG010000019.1 GCA_947630595.1 uncultured Lachnospiraceae bacterium
CCGTATATAAAACCCCAGACCTATGAACAATGGAAAAAGAGGAGTTTTAAGAAGGATATCAGTAAACGGGAAAACATGGGGTACGATGAGCAGACGGACACTTACACCTGCCACGCAGGGAAAAGGCTGAGACCACTTTTCATCAAAAAGCAAAAAAGCAAAAGCGGCTACCAGTCCGAAGTAACGGTATATGAATGTGAGGACTGCGGAGGATGCCCCCATAAGGAGAAATGTACCAGGGCAAAGGGAAACAAACGGCTGTATATTTCAAAAAGCTTTTTGGAGAAACGGCAGAGGTCCTATGAAAATATCCTGAGTGAAACAGGGATCAGGTACCGGCTGAACCGCTCGATCCAAGTGGAAGGGGCATTTGGGATCCTGAAAAATGACTATGGGTTCCAAAGATTTCTCCTCCGCGGGAAAAGCAAAGTAAAACTGGAGATACTTTTGTTGTGTATGGGGTACAATCTGAATAAACTGCACAGGAAGATCCAGAACGACCGGACAGGAACGCACCTGTTTGAAATGAAAAGTGCATAGAAAAAAAGAGGAAATGGCGAAAGCTTATTAAAGTACGCCAAAAATCCGGTGAACCTTCTGGAATCAGAGAAGCCTCCGGATTTTTTGACCATAATGAGCGAGGGTGCCGCTCAATCATCTAATTTTGATGATTTTGCGACACCCCCTTCCCGAAATAATCTCTCACGCTGTTTCCAGGCGCCGTCCTTACGCCTCTTTCTCCGCCGCGCGGTAAACCGCCATCGCCGCCGGCACCGCCTCGCCTTTGGAAACCTTGACGCCGTTCTGGAGCATTACCGCCTCCAGCGCGCCCAGAAGAAGCAGTATGTTGCGTTTCTGGCTTGAATAGCCCATGTTGCCGATGCGCAGAATCTTGCCGTCCAGCGGGCCGAACGAGGTCGCGATCTCCATGCCGAAGTCGTTCAGCAGCATGCCGCGGATCGCCTTGCCGTCCGTGCCCTCCGGAATATTGATGGCGGTCACCACCGGCATCTTGTGCTTCAGATCGCCGAAGATTGTCAGGCCCATCGCTTCCAGGCCTGCCTGCAGCGCCTTGTCGTTGAGCTTGTGCCGCGCAAAGCGCACCTCGAGCGTCTCCTCCACGATGCAGCGCAGCGCCTCGTGCACCGCATACTGCATGCTGGTCGCCTCGGTATGGTGGTTCAGGCGGCGCGGGCTCCAGTAATCCTCAAGCTGGCCGAGGTCGAGGTAGTTGCTGGGGATGCGCGCAAGTCTGCCGGCGATGTCGGAATCGGTACGGATGCCCTTTTCCACGCGCTTTCTCGCCTTTACGATATCCTCGATCTGCTGATTGTATGTAATCAGCGCGGAACCGGACGGCGCGGATACGCATTTCTGCGTGCCGGAAACGCAGGCTGACAGCTTCCACTCGTCTACCTTCACCTCAGCGCCGCCGAGCGTCGCCACCGAATCCACGATCAGCAAAGCGCCGTAGCGCTCGCAGATTTTGCCCAGCTCGTCAAGCGGCTGCATCATCGACGTGGAAGTCTCGCCGTGAATGCAGGCCACCGCCTTGTATGTATCTTTTTTCAGCGCTTCCTCGATTTCTTCCGGCTCAAACACCGTGCCCCACTCGCGCTCGAGCAACGTAATCTCCGCGCCGCAGCGCTCCAGAATCTCCGCCAGAAGATAGCCGAAACGTCCGAAAGACGGAATCAGGACCTTGTCTCCCGGACAGATCGCGCCGGTCAGCACCGTCTCCAGTCCTCCTCTGGAAGTCGTATCCACCACGTAGGTCTGATGGTTTTTGGTCTGGAACAGGTAGCGCTCCATCTCCATCGTCTCATTCATCAGGGCCGTAAATTCCGGGTCAAACTGGCCGAGAATGTGCGCGCTCATGGCGCGCAGCACGCGCGGGTCTGCCTCCACCGGGCCCGGGGTCATCAGGGTGCGCGGAGACGGGTTGATTTCCTTAAATTTCATGCTTTTCATCCTTTCTCATCTTATAATTTCACACAAAAGCGCAAAAAACTCCAGGGGTTGCTCCGCCCTTGGAGTTTTTCGCATTTATACTTTATTATAATAAAGTATCCGCCCCGGCAAGGCAATATACAAATTGCACAAAAATGAATCTAAGCGATGTTCGGTATCCTTTTATTGAAAAAGTGTAAGAATCGGCATTCTTTTTTATTGAAAAAATGCAAAAACTTCCGGTTAAAAGTATTGAAAAAATGTCAGGCGGATAATATAATAAGAAAAACGCAAGATCGGAGGCGTCTGTTATGCTGGAACGCAAGGCGAGACATAAAATCTCAGAGTGGATGAATACACCCAAAACCGCGCTGCTGGTGAGCGGAGCAAGACAGGTGGGCAAGACCTGGCTGGTGCGGCAATGCCTCCGGCAGGCGGGCGTCGATTATCTGGAGATCAATCTGATTCAGGAGCCCGATTTGATTCCGGTATTGTCAGCCAGCAAAAGTGTAAGGGATCTCGTCATCAGCTTATCTGCGGTAAAAAACCATACATTCAAAAAAGGTGAAACCGTGCTTTTCATTGATGAGATTCAGGAAATGAAGGATATTCTGACTCAGGTAAAATTCTGGGTGGAGGAAGGCAGTTTCCGGTATATCCTGAGCGGATCGCTGCTCGGGGTTGAGCTCCGCAGCCTTCGGTCCGCTCCCGTCGGGTATCTGACCGAGGTAAAAATGTATCCTCTGGATTTTGAGGAATTTCTCGCTGCCTCCGGCGTGACTGCCGATACTATAAACTATCTTCGGCAATGCTTTCAAAATCGGGAAACGGTTTTAGAATCGGTTCACCATAAGATGCTACAGCATTTCCAGCGTTTTCTCGTCGTAGGCGGGATGCCGGCCGCAGTTCAGGAATATGTGGATACGGGGAACATCAATCAGGTTACGGTTATACAGCAGAATATTATCGAGCTGTACAAGCTTGATTTCACAAAATACGAGGAACAGCAAAAAAAGCTTCTGCTGATTGCAGTATACGAACAGATTCCCTCGCAGCTCATGAAGCAGAACAGGCGGTTTAACTACAGCGATATCAGGAAAGGCCTGCGGTTTGAACGCCTTGAAAACAGCTTTTTATGGCTGACCGCAGCGGGCGTGTCGATCCCTGTATACAATGCCACAGAACCCCGCGTCGCCCTGTACCAGAATGCGAAAAGCAGCCTGCTGAAGCTTTATTCTTCGGATGTCGGGCTTCTGACCTGCCAGTACGGCAACGCAATCCGGGCGAAAATACTGCTGGGCGATACCTCCGTCAATCTTGGCGGCGTATATGAAAACGCTGTGGCGCAGGAAATCAATACCCACGGGTTCCCCCTGTTCTTTTACAACAGTCACAGAAACGGCGAACTGGACTTTCTTATCGAAATGGAGTTCTCCGTTGTCCCCATCGAAGTCAAGAGCGGAAAAGACTATTACGTGCATTCCGCCATTTCAAAAACGGTGGAGAATCCGGAATATGCGGTAAAGACAGCGTTTGTTTTCGCGAACTGCAACGTCGCCCAAAAAGGCAGGCTGGTGTATCTGCCTGTCTACATGGGCACGTTTATCCGCGACGACGCAGAGCTTCCTGTCCTGAAACCCATTGCATGACCGTAAAACGCGGCCGCCCGGATGCCAAACTCAGGCAACCTCCTGCGCCGCTTCCACCTCGGCAATCTTCGCCTCGATGCGCGAGCGCACCAGCGCCGCCAGCTCCGTCGTCTTCAGGCCCGCGTACTCCTCGCAGAGAATCGGCTCCAGAAAATGCACCTGCACCTTCTGGCGGGCGATGGAGCCCGTGTCGAAGGCCTTGTAGGAATCGATCAGCGCCACCGGCACCACCGGGCACTTCGCTTTGGTGGCGCACTTGAAGCTGCCGCCCTTGAAGTCCAGCAGCCGGTTGCCATTGCGGCTCCTCGTGCCCTCGGCAAAAAGAATATAATTGCGCCCCTGGCGCACATTCTCCGCCACCTGCAGAATCACGCGCATCCCCTGCCTTGGGTCGTCGCGGTCCAGCGAAAGCGCGTCGATGCAGGCGAACACCTGCTTGAGAAACGGAATATCGGCCAGCTCCTTTTTCATGACCACCGAAACCGGCTGCTTCATCACCTGCAGAATCGCCAGCACGTCAAACATGCCCTGGTGGTTCGGGTACAGGATGTAGCCGTTTTCTTTGGGCAGATTTTCCAGTCCGTGGGCGTCGATCTCCACGCGGCCGCCGCGGATGGCGCGGTTGTCGATCTGCTTGATCAGGGCGAAGCGCTCCTCCAGCGTATAGCGCTCCGGGTGAGCGGCCATCCGCAGAAGCCGGAACAGGCCGTACGGCGCATACCATAAATTCATCAGCACCATCCACAAAATCCGTTTCATCTGTCGTCTTCCTCCTGTATCAGGGTCAAAAGATCCGAAAATTCTGAAATTCGCGCGTCCATGCGCTCCGGCCGCCCGAAGCCGTAAGACGCGAACACAAACGGGACGCCGGCCTCAGCCGCCGCGTCGCAGTCTCCCTGCGTGTCGCCGACATAGACCGGATGCCTCAGGCCGTTGCGCGCGGCCACCCGCCGGATGTTCGCGGCCTTGCCCTCCCCGGTATTGCCGTAGCACTCGATGTCGCGCACCGCGGAGGTAAGCCCTGATTTTTCCAGAAACAGTTCGATATAGCCGGACTGGCAGTTGCTGACGATGAACACCGGAAGCCGCTTCGCCAGGGCGCGGATGCCGCCGGCCACGCCCGGATAGCAGATGTCGCGCTCATTTTCCAGCAGCGCCTCATCCTCATAGCGGCAGCAGATTTCCATCACCCGCTCCCGCGTCCGCTCATCCGTGCCCGGCAGCATTTCCCGGGCGATGACCTCCATCGTCTTGCCGAACAGGTTTTTCAGCATATCCGCCGTCACGGTGACGTCCGTGATGCCGCATTCGCGGATGGCGCGGTTCCACGCGACCGCCACGATCGGCGTCGAATCCCACAGCGTGCCGTCCACGTCCAGAATCAGGCCGTCGATTTTCCGGTTTTCTGTCCTCCAGCCGTCCATAATGCCTCCCGTCAAATATAGGTTGCCGTGGCCCGGATTGCCGGCGCCGCGGATTTTCGCATACACGCAGGATTGCCGCAGCGCTGTCCGTCCGGAAACCCGGTCGGCGCAGCCACCGCGGCAACCACGCAGCACATATTGTGTTTTATGGATACCTGCCTTTCGGCAGTCTGGCAGCTTCTGTCACGCCGGCGCTCAATAGCCGGTCACGGAAGTCGCGTAATATACATTGTCCGGCGAGGTGGCGGAATAGTCCACCGTCGCTGAGATATAAAGGCCGTTCTGCAGGCCGCTGCTGGTGCTGACCGCGGCGTCGGAATAATTGATCGTGTAAACGTTGCCGTCGTCGCCCTGCACCGTGATGCTGTTGTTGCTCACGCCGGTAACGGTGCCGCTGATCGTGCCCGTCCCCGAATTGCCGCCGGTACTGCCTCCGGTGCCGCCGTTATTGCCGGCGCTGCTGTTATTGCCGGTTCCGTCTCCTCCGCTGCTGCCGCCGGTATTGGTGGAGCTGATGTAGGATTTGGAAACGTAATAGTTCGCGCCGTTTACGGAAACCACAAACCAGTTCGGCGTCTCGCCCACCACCGACACGGCCGACCCGCCGTTTAACACAGCGGCCACGTCGCTGTCCGTACCCGGCTGCGTGCGCAGGTTCACCTCGGACGTCGTGTAGTACGTATATGAAGTGCCGTAATCTACATAATTATTCATCTCCGCGCTGGTGATCGTGGCGTCGGTCACCGTGCCGTCCGTGCTGGCCGTGGTCTCGGTCTGCGTCGGATTGTACACAAGGAACGCCTTGCTGACGTAGCCGATGTTGCCGCTGACGTTCACCTTAAACCACTGGGCGGTCTCGCCCACGACCGTCACCTGGTCGCCCGGAGCCAGCATGCTCAGCACGTTGGCCTCGGTGCTCGGCTCCATGCGGATATTAACCGTATCCGACGCATACAGCGTCGTGCTCGCGCCGTAATCCGTCAGGGTCTGAAGCTCCGCCTCCGCGCTCGCGCCGCTCTGGGACTGCGACTCGCTCTGGCCGTTTTTGTTGACCACCGTACCCTGCAGCGCGCTGAACGTGCCGCTGCGCAGCACGGTAAAGCTCTCCACTGATTTCTGCACCGCATCCAGAAGCGCCTTGTTTTCCTCCACCACCGTGCCGGTGATGACATACGCCTCGTCCTTGGCCACAAGGCCGTACGTGATCGAATATGCCCACATGCTCGTGGTCGCATTGTATTTTACAATGTATTCATACGTGTCCAGCGCCGCCGAACTCAGCTTTTCAAAATCCACCACCTCAAACGCGTTCGCGTCCGAGTACTGCTTCGTCATGCTGTCCTTCAGCGCCTGCTCCGATTCAAACACGGAAATGCCGCGCATCGCGGTCGCGTCGGCCGCATGTACGATATTGATCATCGCCGCAGTGCCGGATGAAAACACCCGCATCTCATCGGCGTCCTGCGTCACGCTCCAGGTGCTGTCCGGCAGCGTAATGCGGATGCTCCTGTCCTTTGAGGTATATGCGATATTGGTCCGCAGCTCCGTCTCCTTTTCCGTCGGAGGCTCCGTCTCCGTCGCCGGCGCTTCCGTCTGCGCCTGTGTCTGCGGCGCCTGAGTCTGCGGCTCTGTCTCCTCCGGTACCTTGCGCAGGCTGCCGCAGCCCGACGCAAAGCAGGTTATAGTCAGTGACATCACCAGAAACCAGAGCAGGTTCCTGACTTTACGATTCTTCATGTCACACCCTCCATTCTATTTTACTCCCTGTTCTCCCGCAGCCGGACGCCCGCACTCACTCTCCCCTTCAAAACCATCCTCTCAACGGGCTCCGCTCCGATTGCACTCCATATATCATAACACGCCTTCGCAAATCCTGCAAGTCACATACTGATAATTCGACCGCGATAGACGCAATATTAACATTTTCGTAATGACTTCTTAACGCAATCAAACAATTCCGTTCAATTCCTGATACAAACTTTTTGCATAGCTGTCCGTCATCCCGCAGACGTAATCCGTGACCAGCATCAGCCGCAGATACAGCCGTTCCTCCTCGCCCTTTCCGTCCGCGTAGGCGTGATAGGCCTGCTTGTAATTCTCGGAAATCAGCGACATCAGCTTCTCCTCCACGTCCCGCTGCGGCACCTCCGTGTCGTAATAGAGCGCCGCCTGCACAAAATGGTTGAGGTGGAAATTGAGCACGGTGTTGGCCGCGATTTCCAGCTTGAAAATAGGATTCGTGACAAACGCATAGCGGTAAGCGACGTCGCCCAGCAGCCGCATCAGCCCTCTGGCGTAGGTAAATTCAAAGAGGTCGTAGCGGTAGCTGCCCTCCATGATCTGCTGGTAATTATTGAGGAACCCGTACGTTGCGCAGGAAATCAGGAAGCCCTGCACTCGCACGAGGAAATTCTGAACCGCAAACTCTTCCTTATCTTTAATGTGCCGCTTTTCGGCGGCCGCATATTTTTCGCGCAGCACCTGCGCCGCATTGAAATAGTCCTTTTCCCGCTGCGGCGCCTCGCGCTCGTATTTTTCCAGCTCGGCGAGCAGGGAAATATAGGAGATGCAGCCTTTTTTGTAGGCGTCCTCGATGTCGGCCGTCTTGTAGGCGATGTCGTCCGCCGCCTCCAGCACGAACGTCAGCGGATGGCGCACGCCCTCCGTCCCGGCGGCCCTGGAAATGCGCCGGTACAGATCCTGCTCAGCCAGGAAATAGCCCATCTTTTTGTCCTTGATATCCCCGCTGTGCGGGTTGATCGCCGTGGACGGCACCGGGTATTTGACAATCGTATCCAGCAGGGCGCAGGTCAGGTTCATGCCGTTTTCATCGACCAGAAAGTGCAGCTTTGACAGCAGCCGCAGCGCCTGTGCGTTGCCCTCGAAATTATAAAAATCGGCCAGCATCTGCTTTGACAGCAGCTTCGTCACCGGTCTTCCCTTGTACTGCAGCTTCGGCAGGTTCCACGAAAACCATTCCCGGATCGCCGACTCGCCGAAATGCCCGAACGGCGGGTTCCCGATGTCGTGTATCAGCCCGGCGCACTGCAGGATGTTGCAGATATCTTCCTTCATCTGCCAGTCGAAGCTGTCGTCGCGGTGATTCTGCAGAATATCCTGCGCGATGTTCTGCCCCAGCGACTTGGCAAACGACGACACCTCCAGCGAATGCGTCAGACGCGTGCGGATAAAATCGCTCTTGTCCAGCGGGAACACCTGCGTCTTGTCCTGCAGCCTGCGGAACGACGCGCTGCCGATGATCCGATGATAATCTTTTTCAAATTCACTGCGCAGCTCCCGGCTCGCCGGATGGCGCGTGGCGATGGAGCGCACGCGTTCCGCGGCCAGCAGTTTCTTCCATTCCATGTGGGGTTCTCCTTGTAGTATAACAGCGTCCGTATCGCGCGCCTGCATCGCCGTGCATAACCTCGGAAAAGCCTCCGGTTTCCCCGAGGTCGCGGGCATTCGCCCTATAGATCCGCTGTCCCGTGAAACTGCCTGCAAGCAGGCGTTTCCCGCTCCACCGTCTCTGCACGGCTCATTGCTTTCGCGAATATAATATCATAATAAGTTCACTGTGTCATGTGCAAAATAATACCGGCTGCAGCTTTCTCATATGCTGATATGTTCAATCGAATGCACTAGCCTTACAATTCCTGATTCCGCAGCTTGACAGAACGGCAGACAGAGAAATCTGCTTGCAAGAATCATAAAGGAATGGTATGGTATTCATGGCAATAGTGGTGTCAATCCTGTTTAATTATTTGTTTGTGATAAATTAACGATATCACTATCAGGATTTGATTGCCGCTGTTTTTTGTTCACTTAGTAAAAAAACTGAGCCATAATCTGGACAGGCCTTCATCAACTGATAGAGGGAGAAATACTCATGAAAGATGTTATATACCAAAGACAGTTTTGTACAGTGCTAATATGTTCTTTAATTATGCTTGTTCTCTCATCTTGCAGCTCTCCTAACAATACTGATTCATCGGTATCTGCTGTACCGGATAAGAACGAATCGTCATCTGCAGAAGATACTGCTGTCAGCCTAAATAACAGGCTTACGGAGGAACCGGATTCTGCCCTGACCATTGTTCCAGATCCCCGTTTCGTCTCTACCATTTCGCCTGACATAAGTATGACTCAAGAGCAACGAAATTCCATCAACATGTTGAATTACCTTACCGTCTTGGTTCAAGAAATCAGCGAATCCAAGAACAGCCGGCTATGCCTTGAATCTGCATATTCTGAGCTCATCAATAATACAGAACCGAGCATCGTAGACGATCTGACACTAGACGAATATGAGAAAATCCTCACGATCATCGAAAACTACCGTATGACGGCTGTGCAGCGTGAGCGTCTGCAGTATATATATGAGCAAAACACTGCATCTGCCATTCATGCGGCAATGCCTAATCCGTTGGCTGTTCTAAATATTGCCCAATCTGGTAATCCGTTAAAAACGATTGTATCTCTGGCCTATGCAGCGGTTGACTCTGTAAACAGTTATAATTCCTATGCGCAACAGCTTGATTTGCAGTATCTTCAGGATGGCTGGGCGCTTGATGATGCAGAGGCAGCCAACCTGCATGACAGCAGGACAAGCATGTTCAGCTATATGGTCAGGGTATCCAGGGATTTGCCCGCCGGCATTACACTGAGCGAGGAGGTTGTCAATGATTTTGTGGAATGGAAAAACAATGACAATGTTACAAGCCGTATTCGCTGGCTGGAGTCGAACCAGGAGACTTATCAGTTCTTCGGCGAATACTGGCTCGTTCTGGCAGATAGTTATTTTGAAAATGAAAACTACGAAAAATGCCTTGAAGCTATAACTGCGTATGAAGCGCTGGACAATAGTATATTCCGCAAGGATATCCGTTTTGCACAGACACTACCTTATGCCATCGTTGCGGCCTCGGAGACTCTTGACAGTGACTCCTATATCGAGATCACCGATCACTATGCTCAGCTAATCGTAGCGAATACAAATAACAGCGATTGGTCGCTTCGCTATTTTGCGGCGCAGACCTATGCAGATTTGTTTGCAAGGACGGATGACCGGACATATCTGCAAAACGCGTATGACTTGGCCTATGACAATGTAAATGAACTTGTCCCTCAGCAGCATGAGTTAAATGAAACTTACCTTGCAGATGTTGCGGAGGTCACGGCAGACAAGAGCGCCGACAAGGCTGAAAAGAAAATCGTCAAAGCTTATAACAAACTGCTGGAAGAAACAAGAAAGACGGAACTGCCGCCGGTATATGAACCGCTGCGCCTGAATTGCGAACTGCTGAGCGCGTTGGCTGACCAGTTAAGCGTCAGTCAGACCCAGAGGGAAAACATTGACAGGATTCTGCATCCAAACGGCGAGCGGTTGTTCCTGAATGTGCCACTGGACGAGCAATCTTATTTTGCTGCTGATCCAGTGTTCAATATGAACGATGTATCGGCAGAGTATAGTGACGGCAAGTTCTCAGCTCCAGAAATCATTATTCCGGTTCTATATATTCCAAATGGAGTTTCTCTCACAGTGACAGTTATTGGCAAAAATGAAACGCAAACGTATGAAGACTGGTCGCTTGACACCGTAAACAGGCATAGTTCCGACGATCCTGAAGATTTTACTGCCACTTTCAGCAGTAACGATGCCAAACATGCCTCTTATACAGACGGCGACATCGTGACAGTATCCGTGCTGCCACCGGCTGGACAAAATGATATGCAGATGCTAAGTATCCAGTTCCAGGTACACAGAGAGTCAGGTCTTCTGGGAATCCAGTCCCCTGAGTTCGAAAGGATCGGCGTATGAAAAAGCGGCTTACCTGTTGGATTCTGGTCATACTTTTGATGCTCCCCTTATCTGTGCCTGCTTCTGCACATGACAAGAAAGAGCATGATCAGACGATTGAATCCGTATTGTTCGGAAATAAAAATTATAAGAAAGGCCTCGACGAAAGCAGCCAGGAATATAAGAAAATTGACAATCTGGAAAAAGCTGTGGCGCTTTGTCTTGATCAATACAATGGTAACTATAAAGATGAACTCAAGGAACTCAAGGACTGCAAAATCCATGGACTCCCTAAAAAGATAGATGATATTGACTTTTCCAGTAATCAGCACCACCGTAGAATGACTCACATGGGCTGGAATGCAGTTTATCCAGAAAAAGCTCACTGGGAAAAACGGCAAGCTATCCTTCTTCAGACAGTAAATGACGTTTTTAGCTTTAAGCCTAAGGCTGGAAAATGGACATTTGGGGTTGTTACGGTGGATTTTGGCTATAAAGAACAATGTAAGGCTTTTGCCGAGTTTTTATATTATCTTCATATTTTAGGCGAATACGTTCCAGGGAAGGAAGCAGAAGATACAAAAGACAAACGCCTTACGATGTATGACATGATTCCGCCAACAAGGCAACATCCTGGCGAAGGAAATGAGGATATTTTTTGGGAATTGAAGCGTATCCTTCCCATCATTTCCGAAGCCTCTGTCAAGACAAGCGCGTATAAGGGTTTAGAGACGGATATCAAAAAGCTAGAACAGGATGCCAGAAAGCTGGGCGATATGAATAAAGAAAACTTTCAGCAGTATAGCGATATTATCAATGAACTATTGGATCACTTAAAGAGTAAAATGCCAAATATACTCAAAGAGGAGCCTTTTTTCAAAAAAGCCTTCTACAATTAAGAAAGAAACGACATAAAAGAGCCTTTCGTTCAATGAGATTCAATAAAGCTTCGGCATAAATGCACAGGAAAAATGAGAAAGAAGATGACCGCACAGATGGACGAGAAGAAAAACAGCAGTGAAATTTTTGAAAAAATGCCGGTGCCGAAAGCACTGATGACGATGGCGGTGCCGACGATCATCGGGCAGCTCATTGTCCTGATCTACAACCTGGCGGACACGTTTTTCGTGGGCAGAACCAACAATCCCTACATGATCGCCGGAGTCTCCCTGATTCTCCCGATTTTCAACATCACCATCTCGCTGGCGGGTCTGGCCGGCGTCGGCGGAGGATCGCTGGTGTCGCGCCTGCTCGGCGCAGGAAATTCCGACGAAGCCAAAACGGTCAGCCGGTTCAGCCTGTACATAGCCGTTCTGGTGTCGGCTTTATTTTCCATTCTCACGTTTCTTTTTATGGAGCCGCTGCTGGGCGTGCTCGGCGCAGGGCCGGAGACATACCCCTATGCCAGGATTTATGCGTTCTGCGTGATCGTCCTCGGCGCGGTGCCGACCGTCCTGTCCAACACCATGTCGACCCTGCTGCGCAGCGTGGGCTCATCCCGGCAGGCTGGATTCGGCATCACCATGGGCGGCCTCCTCAACATCGGGCTCGACCCGCTGTTTATGTTCGTGCTGTTTCCGCGCGGCATGGAGATCGCCGGAGCCGGCGTTGCCACTTTTCTCTCCAACTGTATCTCCTGCCTTTACTTTTTCACCGTCATCTACCGCAGCCGCGCAACGTCGGTGATCACCTTTTCGCCGCGCCTGCCGCTCCCGCAGCGCGAGAGCATCCGCGGCATCTTCGGCGTCGGCATTCCGGCCTCCGTCGCGACCCTGCTGTTTGACCTGGATTATGTGATCATCGACCGGCTCATGTCCGGATACGGCGACATCGCGCTGGCGTCGGTGGGGATCGTGCTCAAGGCGGAACGGCTTCCCTTAAACGTCGGAATCGGCATCTGCCAGGGCATGATGCCGATCGTGGCCTACAACTATGCGGCCAGAAATTTTAAACGAATGAAAAGCACCATGCGCTGCGCCCTCCTGTCGGGCATCATCACTGCCGCCGCCAGCGTCACCATGTACGAGCTGCTGGCAGGACACATCATGCGCCTGTTTATCGCCGACGCCGAAACCGTCGCGCTGGGCACGGATTTTCTGCGCGTGCGCTGCCTGGCGACGCCGCTGATGTTCCTCAGCTTTTTCACGGTGTATCTGTTCCAGGCGCTCGGCCGCGGCGACCGGGCGATGTTCCTCGGCGTCATGCGCTGGGCCGTGTTCAATATTCCGATGCTTTTCCTCCTCAATCATCTCGTGGGGATGTACGGCATCGTGTGGTCGCAGGTGACGGCGGATGTGCTCACGGTCACGCTGTCGTTTCTGGTATACCGGCAGTTTGCGCGGCGGGAACATATTTAGGTACGGCAGAACCGCTGCCGAATCTCCGCCTCCGCATCCTCCAGCCGCGCGTCCAGCTCCGCCTTCGTCATCAGCGCGGTCGTGTCCATCCGCCCGGCCGGATCGAAAACGAGACCGGGCGTGCCTTCTGCATCCGGAAAAGCGGAAGCCTCCCCGGACGCTCCAGTCAGCCGCTGAAACATATGGTATTCATCGATCACGCCTGTCGCATGGGGCACGCAGAACGCGCCGGCATCGCTGCCGGCCGCGATTTTTATGCCCAATGCAAACCCGCGGCGGATTTTTTCGCCCTGGCGGACGGCCAGCCGGCAAAGCGAAGCGTCGTCAAAGCGGCCGTTGCCGATCATGTTGATGATGGTCACGTACGTCGGCACCCAGACCGCACGGCTTTCGGCGAGCGCCTGCAGGCAGTCTTCATCCATGAAATTGCCGTGCTCCACCGAGTCCACGCCCGCCTCGACGGCATGGCGCACCGCCTCCGCGCCGTTTACATGCGCCATCACGGCAAAGCCCTCCTCATGCGCAATGTGAATCATCTCCCGGATTTCCTCCGCTGTCAGCGATTCCTCCGTCACCGTCCCCTCGCGGCTAAAATCCATGATCCCGGAAAACATGACCTTGATAAAATCGGCGTCCTGCTCAGCCGCTTTTTTTACCAATGTGTGATATTCTTTCCAGGTGTCAAAGCCATACCCGACAATCCTGCCGTAGTGCCCGTTTTTGTGAATGGCAAACAGCGGCGTGCGGTACATGATCCCGTACTCCGGCGCTAGAGCGCGCGCGTACTGCGAGACGCCGAGCGCATCCCCGCCGTCGCGCACGAAGGAAATCCCGTGATCCCGGTACTGCCGCAGCTTTTCCCGCAGATCATCCTCCTGTACGCCGTTTTTATGCAGCTCCACCGCTTCCCGGTAATTGTATCCGTTCATAAACAGATGTGCGTGACATTCTCCGAACATAGTTCTTCCCCCTGATATACTATTATCAGCGCTTATAAGCCGTGCCTTCTGCATTTTACAGCTATAAAGTCCGCATCGTTCCTGCACGGCTCAGCATTTCCGCGAACAGTATACCAGCTTCCTTTAAAAAAAGAAAGAGCAGCACTCTTTCTTTTCCTGATCATTTCGCTTTTTACGCTTTCCTCGCACATTTCCCGCTTGACATCCTCCCGTCTCCGTGCTATAACCTAAGTGTACTAACATAATTAGTACACTTAGTAAACACAACCGGACAAGGAGGCACTATGATCGGAATTGACTTACAGAATCGAAAGCCTATCTATGAACAGATCGTAGAGCGGTTCCAGACTCTGATTGTGAGCGGCGCGCTGGAGGCGGACAGCCAGATGCCGTCCGTGCGCGCGCTCGCGGTCGAGCTCTCGATCAATCCCAATACGATCCAGAAAGCCTACAGCGTCCTTGAACAGGAGGGCTACATCTACCCGGTCAAGGGGCGCGGCAATTTCGTTTCCGGGAACGCCGACCTGAAAGCGAAAAAGCGGGAAAGCGTGTTCCAGGCGCTGCGGGAACTGACCAATAAGAGCATCGAGCTCGGCATTCCCTGCGAGACGTTTCTGGAAAAAGCGGCGCAGTTTTACAAGGAGGGGGGAACTTCACATTGATTCAGCTGCAACAGGTGACAAAACAATTCGACGATATTCTGGCGCTCGACCACGTGGACGCGCAGATCAGCGACAACTGCATCTTCGGACTGGTGGGGACAAACGGTTCCGGAAAGAGCACGCTGCTGCGCATCGCTTCCGGGGTACTGCGGCCGGACAGCGGACAGGTATGCGTGGACGGCGCGCCGGTATGGGACAATCCGCAGGTCAAGGGACAGATCTGCTTTCTGCCCGACACCGCCTGGTTTTTCCCAAACGCCACGGCAAACGTGATGCGCGATTACTATAAAATCGTATATCCCGGTTTCGACGGGGCGCGCTTCGACGAGCTGCTTGCAAAATTTGATCTGAATCCGCGGCGCAAGCTCTCCACCTTCTCCAAGGGCATGAAAAAGCAGGTCGCGGTGCTGCTGGGCATCTGCACGAACAGCCGCTATCTGTTCTGCGACGAGACCTTCGACGGGCTGGACCCCGTGATGCGGCAGGCCGTCAAGAGCCTGTTCGCCTCTGAAATCCTGGCGCGGACGTTCACGCCCGTGATCGCCTCCCACAGCCTGCGGGAAATCGAGGACATCTGCGACCATGTGGGACTGCTGCACAAGGGCGGCATCCTCTTCGCCAAAGACCTCGACGAAATGAAGCTCGGCATCCACAAAATTCAATGTGTGATCTCTGACCCGGAGCTGGAGCAGGCGCTGCTCTCCTCCCTGGAGGTGCTGCAGCAGGAAAAACGCGGTTCGCTCCTGACCCTGGTCGCGCGCGGAAGCCGCAGCGAGATCGAATACCGGCTGACGGAGGCGCAGCCCCTGTTCTCTGAAATTCTGCCTCTGACCCTGGAGGAAATCTTTATCAGCGAAACGGAGGTGGTCGGATATGACATCAAAAATCTCATTTACTAAACTGACGCTCGACGAGACCCGCAAGCTGGGCTGGCTGACCGCGGCGCAGCTGCTGGTTTTCCTGATGCTTCTGCCGCTGCGCATGCTCATCGTGATGGCCTCCTGCCGGAACTCGGCCTCCATGGCCGGCGATCCCGCGGTGATCACCAAAACGTTCTGCCTGAATACGGGAGCCGGCCATCTGGAAAACACCGTCTTCATCCTGATTGCCGGCGTGTTCTGTGCGCTCATCGTGTTTTCCTACCTGCATTCGGCCCGGCAGCTCGATTTTTACCACAGCCTGGCCATACGCCGGAACCGCCTGTTCGCCGTCAAATACCTCAGCGGTGCGCTGACCTTTGTCACGGCCTACCTGATCAGCCAGCTGCTCACCATGCTCGTCGGCGCCTTTTACCGGGCGATGCCGCTGCGCGCCGTTCCGGAGATCGCGCTCGCCAGCGTGCAGGGAATCCTGCAGTTTCTGTGCAGCTACTCCTGGACGCTGCTGGCCGTCATGCTGACCGGCAAGATACTGACCTCTGTCTTTGCGGCCGGTGTGCTGGGGTTCTATCTGCCCATGCTGCTTCTGCTGGACGTGTCAATGGTCCAGTCGTTCCGGCCCACCGCTCTGTCGACCTATTACTTTTTTGACGAAACCGGCTTCCAGATTCTCGGAAACTCCTCTCCCTGGGCCTTCTGCATCACCCAGTCCGAATGGAGCAGCGCCAAAGGCGTAACCAGATTGTTGCCGAACGCCGGCGGCCTCTGCCAGCTTCTGGCGATTGCGGTCATTCTCACGCTGATCTGCGCCGCGCTCTGCCATTTCCGGCGCACGGAAGCGGCCGGTCATGCGCTCGCGTTCTCCTGCACGGAGAGCGTCGTCAAGCTGCTGCTGGCCATCCCCACGACGCTGTTCGCCGCCACGCTCGCCTACGAGCTGTTCCATGCGCTGCCCGCGGAGCTGGCGTTCCTGCTCTTGTTCGGCGTCCTCAGCTGTGCGGTCATGGAATTCATTTACCGCTGGGACATCCGTCAGGCGCTGAGCCACAAACGTCACATTCTGATTACTGTTGCCGTCGCCGGAGCTCTGTTCCTGTACTTCCGTTTTGATCTGCCGGGGTACAATACCCGTCTCCCGGCCAGGGAGGAAATCGCCTCCATGGCCCTGCGGGATACCTGGCTGGGGAACCATGTCGACGAGCTGCCCGGTCTGAGAGGAAAGGACAGAAAAGCTCTGGATATGCTCGAGACGGAACATTTTGAGCCTATCTATGAGCTGGCACAGAACGGCATTGCAAACATCGGACTCGACCACTACGCTTCCGGGGAGCATTACTACGTACAGATCAAATATCACACAAAAAGCGGAAAAGAAATTTACCGCAGCTACACGGTCAATCGGGAGCCGTTTTTTCAGGCGATGGATGAGCTCATGCAGGATCCCGCGTTCCTGAAAAACTATTTCCCGATCATGAACTGGGACGCAGCGCTCCTGAAGAATCTGGACGGCAACGTCAACCTCTTTCAGCCGGAGATTCTGACGCCGTACCTGGATGATGCGGCCGGTGCGGATGCAGGCAGCACAGATGCAGGCGACGCAGATGCCGGCAGCACGGATGCAGGCGATGCAAATGCCGGCAACACAGACGCGGCCGGTGCAGATACATCCGATACAGACGCAGCCGATGCAACCATCGCCGACGAATACAAAATGGATGCAAACGCCGTCATATATGACAGCGCCGCCCCATACGAGGCCTCAGAAACCCACCTGCTGTACAGCACCGATTTCACCATCCCCGCCTCCTGGATTCCCCGCGTTGTAGAAGCCTACCGCGAAGATCTGGCGGAGGCAAAAGCGGAGGACCTGACCGATTCCTGCGGATACCTGTACTTCCAGAATCGGACGCCCTCCGGGGAAACCGGCCCCGAAACAGGTTATCTGGCCAGCTATTATGAAGCGAATTATGAAATCGGAAAAGGCTTTGACCGCACGCTCTCATTGCTGGCGCAAATCTGGTTATTACAACAGTGAAGCTGGCGCAGCGGAAAAGACTGCCGCAGCAGGAAAACTGACATAGTAAAAAACTGACACAATGGAAAACTGATACAATGGAAAACTGACACAGTGAAAAACCGACGCCGCAGAAAACACGGAAAGAAAGGCTGAAAAATAACTTAGAAACGCCCCGGGAAATCCAAAAGGAGGGTTTGCCCAGGGCGTTTCTTTTCTACGCAAATTTTATATGCAATTTCTGCGAACCTTACTCTGCGAACAGATTCTTGTTCACGTAGCCGGTCTGGCCGTTGTACTCAATCTTGTACCAGCGGTCGTTGGTGCCGACTGCCTG
This sequence comes from uncultured Lachnospiraceae bacterium, assembly GCA_947630595.1. Classification (GTDB taxonomy): domain Bacteria; phylum Bacillota; class Clostridia; order Lachnospirales; family Lachnospiraceae; genus Choladousia. Next base: position 18,031 of record CANRIG010000019.1, read on the forward strand.
CACGCTGGTGCCGGAGGAAATGGTGTTCATGATCTCGCCGTCCTGCGCCGGCGTCTGGCGCATGTTTACGCCTGCCGTCGCCTGCACCGGATACGGCTCTGCAAAGAGCTCGATGCCGTACTCCATGTCCGTGGCGCCGGCGGAAGCTCCGCCGTCTGTGCTCGCGGGCGTGCTCTCCGGAGCAGCCGCACCGTCCTGCGCCGTCCCGTCGTCCGGCGTGGTCTCGCCGCCCTCATCCGGTGCGGTGCCGTTTGCCAGCTGCTCGCGCTCCTCCTCGGTCTTCGGCGCTACCTCCTGATCGGAGACAAACTGCTTGGAAACATAGCCGTTGTCCTCATATCCTTCCACGTCGACCACATACCAGTTCGGCGTCTCGCCTACCACCACGATCGACTCGCCCTGATCGAAGCTGTCGAAAATCTCGCTCGCCTCGTCGGTGCCCGGCTGTGTGCGGACATTGATATCGTCCGCGGCATATACGGTGCGCAGCGTATCATACTGCGTCTCCTGCGCCTTCTCCTCCTCGGCGGTCAGCACCTTCGGCTCCGTCACGGGCTCGGTCGGCGGCTCTGTGGGAGGCTCTGTCGGCGGCTCCGTGGGAGGCTCCGTCTCAGTCGGCGCTTCGGTCGGCGCCTCGGTATGCACCTCGGTCGGCGGCTCCGTCTCCGGTTCTTTTTTCAGGCGGTCACAGCCGGTCGCAGCCAGCGTTACCGAACAAGCTAACAGGAATAAAAATAACAGCTTTCTGTTTCTATTTTTCATTACCTTTGCCCTCCAAGTTATTTTTTTACAAAAATTCTCCCTCTTTTTGTATGATTATATATAAATGTATCTTATCATGTAAGTCAGAAAAAAACAAGACTTATGACAAAATATTTAAAATTTTTTAATTTTTTGTTACATGGACTTGCGTTCCGCAATTTCCGCCATTTTCGCCGCGTTCAGACGCGTGTCCCCGTGCACGCGGCTGTACGACAGATAGCCGTTCATGCGGTCGATCTTGGTCAGGTTGCGGGAGCCGCACTTCGGGCACACGTCCATCTCCAGCTCCTGGTGGCCGCAGTCGTCGCAGTAGGCCAGCGAGAGGTTTACGCCCTCATAATAGCCGAGCGCCATCGCGCGCCGGATCAGGCTCTTGATCGCCTCGATATTGTAATCGATCGGATAGCGCACGTACTGAATCTTGCCGCCGTTGCAGAGCTCCCAGAATCTCCCCTCAAGGTCCTGCTTCTGAATCGGCGTGATGTCCTCCGTCACATGACAGTGGAAGCTGTTGCTCACGTACGGGCGGTCGGAGACGTTAGCGACAATGCCATACTTCTTGCGGAACTGCTCGATCTGCAGGCCGCACAGGCTCTCCGCCGGCGTGCCGTAAATCGCATACAGCCAGCCGTCCTTCTCCTTGAACTCCGTCACCTTATCGTTGATGTGCTTCAGCACCTCCAGCGCGAACTCGCCGTCCGCGGCGATGGATTTGCCGTTGTACAGCTCCTGCAGCTCGTTCAGGGCCGTGATGCCGAACGAGGAAGTCATCGGCTTGAGGATGGATTTAATCTTTTCGTGCGGCTGCAGATGCCCGCCGTAGAAGCCGCCCTCGCAGTAGCCGAGCGGGTTGGTGGAGGCGCGCATCTCGCCCAGGTACTCGTAAGTGCGGATGTGCAGCCTGCGAATCATTTCCAGATACTCGTCGAGCACCTCGTAGAAATCGCGGCTCTCCGCCCTCGACTTGGCGAGGATCATCGGCAGGTGCAGGCTGACCGCGCCCACATTGAAGCGGCCCACAAACACCGGCACGTCGTTTTCGTCCGCCGGTTTCATGCCGCCGCGCTCATACCACGGGCTCAGAAACGCCCGGCAGCCCATGGGGCTGATGACCTTGCCGTATTTCTTGTACATGCTGGCGATATAGCCCTCGCCGGTCAGCGACAGCCAGTCCGGATACATGGTCTTTGCCGAGCACTGGATGCCCTTTTCAAACACGTCCTCGTTCGCTCCGCCGGGGCCGTGCAGCGCCTCGTCGTAGAGGAACACGATCTTCGGGAACAGCACCGGCTTTTTATTTCCGGCCTTGCCCTGGCCCTCGCGGTGCACCTCGAGCAGCGAGATCGAGATCATCTTTTCAAATTCGGAGGTCCCCAGGCCCAGCGTCACCGTCACAAACGGATAGTCGCCGCGGGAGGAGCCGACGGTATTGAGCTTGTACTCAATCCCCTGCCAGCCCTGGTCGCAGTCGCGCCGCACCTTGTCCTGCGCGTACTGCAGCGCGCGCTCCTCGGCGTTCGCCCAGGAGGGATCCGCATATTTCAAAAATTCGGAATAATATTTTTTAAAGCTCTTGTCCGCGTACGGAGCCAGGATTTTGTCCACCTCCGGCACCGTAAACCCGCCGTACTGCTGCGCCGCCGTGCTCAGGATAATGTCGCCCATCACGTCGAACGCGGTGTCCAGCGTCTTCGGCTCGTTGTACCAGACGTTGCCCATCTCGAAGCCGCCCTTGAGCACCGAACCCACGTCGAACAGACAGCAGTTCATGGTGTCGAGGCGCGCGGACTGGTCGTGAATATAAATATAGCCGTCCTTGCAGGCCTGCAGCTCGTCGCGCGTCATGAAGAATTTGCGGTACAGCTCCTTGTTCAGCTCGTTGAAAATCAGGCTGCGCTTCGTCGCCACCAGAGCGCTGTCGGTGTTGGCGTTGCTCTTGTCGCCGATGTAGCGGATCGACTGGCTCTTGGTGTAGACGTCGTCCATCATATGAATGAAGTCCAGCTTGTAATTGCGGTAGTCGCGGTAGCTCTTGGCCACGGCCGGATTCACGGCCTCCAGCGCGCCCTCCACGATATTGTGCATCTCCTGGATGGTGATGCCCTCTTTTTTCAGAGACGCCGCCTTGTCCCGCGCGAAGTCGCAGAGGAACTGCAGCTCCTCGTCCGTAAACTGATACAAAATACGGGCCGCCGATTTATTTACCGCCACAATAATCTTCTGTACGTTAAAATCCTCATGGGTTCCGTCTTTCTTAATTACATACATCGTTCCTGCTCCTTTTCTCAAAAACCCACATGTAGTGCTCATTCACCCGTTTTTCTGCCATGAAAAACCAGATGTTGTTTTTGAGTATACTGCAAAAACAGAATCTTGTAAAGTGGTCAGCGCATACTTTTCGCAGAAATCGGACCGCGCATCCCTCCGGACGGGCTCCAGGCCGTATGCAGACTGGTCAGCGCGCGGAATCCATGATCGCGGACACGGAAAAGTAGGTGTTGAAATTGTCGGGATAATTCTCAAACACATATCCCGTCAGCGTCCGCCTGGTCTGCCGCAGGTACGTGCTGTTGACCTCCACATGGTCGCCCTCGGACCACAGGCCGATCAGGTAGCGGAAGCCCTGATTGATCAGAAACGCCGCCTTCTCCGTCGAATAATCGACCTCGGAGCCGTAAGGGTACATCAGCGTGTCGCACGCGCCGATGAGGCTGCCCACCGTATCCTGCCACTTTGTGATGTCGTCGCGCAGCGTATCGTAGGACATGTCGCCCATGTACTGGTAGCTGTAGCCCTGCGAGGCGAAGGTCCAGCCGTCCTCCCGCAGCCGGTCGGCAATCTGCCGCACCGTTTCCCGGTTGGCCTCATAGTCCGGGCTGCTGCCCTCCTCAATCTGGTAGCCGAAAGCGCCGCCCGCGCCGGACAATCCGATCACGCCGCGCGCGCCCATGAACGAGAAATCCGGGTGCTCCGCGATAAACTGCTCCAGCGCCGGCACCACGTCGTACGCGCCCAGCAGGTCGTGGCCGCCCTCGTCGGTGTAGGCCGCGGCCACCGCGCCGTTCTCATCCAGCGCCAGCCGCGTGGCGACGCCGTCCCCGTTGCGCACCGAGCTGTAATTCAGGTTTTCGACGGAGAGCACCAGCGGCTTTTTGCCCGTGGGAATGACCGGGTACTGCTGGCTCAGCGTCACGTCGCCGGCCGACTCCGTTTCCTGCGCCAGGCTGTGCAGGTCGATCAGGATGTAGCCGCTGTCGTAAAGCACATTGAGGATATTTTCAAATTCCTCCAGTGTGATCATGTTCTGCTCATAAACGGAGGAATACTCGTCGCCGTCAAAGGCCCGCGCCGTGTCCACGACCAGGTTCGTAAAGCACAGATGTCCCACCGCGCCGTCGTATTCGTACATATTGTCCAGCGCCGCCTGGTACGCGGCAATCGCGGTCGCCGCGCGCTCGTCGTCCGCCAGCTCCCCGGAGGACTGCAGCAGGTCAATCGCTTCCTCATAATGGTAGGACTGCGCCAGATCCCGCGCCTCGTCCAGCAATCTCCCGCGCTCATTTTCCAGCGTCTCCTCCGACTCCTGCCGCTCCCGCTCCGCCTTCATCTTCGGCGTCTCCACCGGTTCGTTGTTCTCATATTTTCCAAGCGTCCCGATGCACTCGGCAAGCTGGTAGTTGCGCACGCTTTTCGAGCAGCCGCACAGCGTCAGCGCCGCCGCGCCCAGCAGAATCAGGATTTGTCTTTGCCTTCTGTTCATAGCATTCCCCTGTTTTTCCTATTATTATACTTCTGTGAGAAAGCCCGCCGCCTGTCCTGGGGGCTTGCACAGTATGAGCCATCTTCTGTGCTTATTTTAACAGAGAAGATGGCTCAGTACAAGAATACTTTTATTCTTTTGTCGTCCCTTTTATTTCTATTGCAGCAGTTCCTTCAAAAGCCGGTTCACCGCGGCCGGGTTGGCCTTGCCCTTCATCGCCTTCATGGTCTGTCCGACCAGGAAGCCGAGCGCCTTTTCCTTGCCGTTCCGGTAATCGGCCACGGACTGCGGGTTGGCGGCGATCACGTCCGCGACCACCGTTTTCAGCTCGCCCTCGTCGTTGACGGTCTTCAGGCCGTGCTCTTCCACGTAGCGCTCCGGGTCGGCGTCCTCGCGGAAAATCTGTTCAAAGACCTCCTTCGCCACCGGCTGGTTCACGGTGCCGGCCTCCACCATCTCGATCAGCTTCGCCAGATGGGACGGGGAAAACGTCAGCTCGTCCGGCTCGCGGTTTTCCTCTTTCAGAAGCCGCAGCGTCTCGCCCATCAGCCAGTTGGACACCTTTTTCGGGCGGCCGCACAGCGCCGTGGTCTCCTCGAAAATATCGGCCATGCGCTTGGAGCTCGTGAGAATGCCGGCGTCGTAATCCGGGATGTCAAACTCCGCCTTATAGCGCGCCAGCTTTTCCGTGCGCAGCTCCGGCTGGCGGTCGCGCACCGCCTGCAGCCACTCGTCGCTGATCTCAACCGGCACCAGATCCGGATCCGGGAAATAGCGGTAGTCGTGGGCGTCCTCCTTGGAGCGCATGGGGTAGGAATATTCCTTGTTGTCGTCCCAGCGCCTGGTTTCCTGAATCACCGGCTTCCCCTCCTCCAGCAGCTCGATCTGCCGCGCGCGCTCGCCCTCGATGGCGCGGGCGATAGCCTTGAAGGAGTTGAGGTTTTTCATCTCGGTGCGGGTGCCGAGCGCCGTGCTGCCCAGCTCGCGCACGGAGAGGTTGACATCGGCGCGCATCGAGCCCTCCTGCAGCTTGCAGTCGGATGCGCCCAGATACTGGATGATCAGGCGCAGCTTGTCGAGGTAGGCGATCACTTCCTCAGCGCTGCGCATGTCGGGCTCGGACACAATCTCGATCAGGGGCACGCCGCTGCGGTTGTAGTCCACGAGGGAGCAGTCCTCCCACTCGTCGTGAATCAGCTTGCCCGCATCCTCCTCCATGTGAATCTCGTGGATGCCGACCACCTTTTTGCCGGCCGCCGTCTCGATCTCGATGCCGCCGTCGTAGCAGATCGGCAGGTAAAGCTGGGAAATCTGGTAGTTCTGCGGGTTGTCCGGGTAAAAATAGTTTTTGCGGTCGAATTTGCAGTACTGGTGAATCCGGCAGTTCGTCGCCAGGCCCACCGCCATTGCGTACTCGACCACCTGCTTATTCAGCACCGGCAGCGAGCCGGGCATTCCCGTGCAGACCGGGCAGGTGTGGGTATTGGGCGCGCCTCCGAAAGCGGTGGAACAGCCGCAGAAAATCTTGGTTTTCGTCGCGAGCTCCACATGGACCTCGAGGCCGATCACTGTCTCATATTGTTTTGACATCACACATTGCCCCCTTTCCCCTCCGATACGCCGGCGCCGGCGTCCGTTTTCCGGCCCTGCGCGGCGGATGAAGCTATTCCCTCCGGCGCCTGCCAGGGGCCGCGCGCCTGCTCATAGGCATAGGCCGCGCGCAGAATCTTCTTTTCCTGGAAGCAGTCGCCGATCATCTGCACGCCGATCGGCAGCCCGGACGCATCCGTACAGCACGGCACAGAGATGCCCGGCAGGCCCGCCAGGTTGACGGAAATCGTATAAATATCGCCGAGGTACATTTTCAGCGGGTCGCCCAGCGATTCGCCCAGCCGCGGCGCCGTGTCCGGCGAGGCCGGAGCCAGGATCACATCGTATTTTGCAAACGCGCGGTCAAACGACTGCTTGATCAGCGCCTTGGTGCGCAGCGCCTTGAGGTAGTAGGCGTCGTAATAGCCGGAGCTGAGCACGAAGGAGCCCAGCATGATTCTGCGCTTGACCTCCTCGCCGAAGCCCTCGGAACGGCTCTTTTTGTACATATTGTGGAGGCCGTCGTAATCCTGCGCGCGGTAGCCGTATTTGATGCCGTCGAAGCGGGCCAGATTGGAGCTGGCCTCCGCCGAGGCGATCACATAGTACGCGGGAATCGCGTATTCCACGAGGCTCAGGTCAAATTCTTCGACCTCCGCCCCCTTCTGCCGCAGCACGTCCGCCGCGCCCAACACCGCCTGCCGCACCTCGTCGTCCAGGCCCTCGCCCAGATAATCGGAGGGAATCCCGACGCGCAGGCCGCGCACGTCGTCCGTCAGCGCGGATGTGAAATCGTAATCCTCACGCGCAATCGAAGTGCTGTCCTTACGGTCATGGGAAGCGATCATCTCCAGAATCGCCGCGCAGTCCGAGACATCCCGGGCGATCGGCCCGATCTGGTCAAGCGACGAGCCGTAGGCGATCAGTCCGTAGCGCGACACCGTGCCGTAGGTCGGCTTCAGCCCCGTCACGCCGCAGAACGAGGCGGGCTGGCGGATGGAACCGCCGGTGTCGGAACCCAGCGCATAAGGCACCTCGCGGGCCGCCACCGCCGCGCACGAGCCGCCGGAGGAACCGCCCGGCACGTGCTCCGTGTTCCACGGGTTCTTTGTGGGGCCGAAGGCCGAGGTCTCCGTGGTGCTGCCCATCGCAAACTCGTCCATGTTGGTCTTGCCGAGCACCACGGCGCCCGCTTTTTCCATATTCAAAACGGCCTCCGCCGAGTAGGTCGGCACAAAATTATACAGAATCCTGGAGCTGCACGTCGTTTTCAGTCCCTGCGTGCAGATATTGTCCTTGACGGCGGCCGGCACGCCGACCAGAGGCCCGGTCAGCGTCCCCGCGTCGATCGCCTGCTGCACCTCGTCGGCGCGCGCCAGCGCCCGCTCCGCGTCGACGGTGACAAAGCTGTTGTATTCCCCGTCCAGCGCGGCAATGCGGTCGAGCCCGGCCTGCGCCGCCTCCCGCACGGAAATTTCCCGCGCCTTTATCTTTCTGCCCAGCTCCAGGGCAGTCCATTCTTCCATCCGCATGTTCTGATTTCCTTTCCCCTGTCCTGATCTATTCCACCGTCTTCGGCACCTTGAAGGAGCCGTCCTTGCACGCCGGCGCGTTCGCCAGAATCACATCCCGCTGATCCTGATTCGTCACCACGTCCTCGCGGAACACGTTGTGCACCGGGAAGACGTGAGAGAGCGGCTCCACCTGCGAGGTGTCCAGCTCGTTCAGCTTGTCAATGTAATCCAGCATCCGGCCGATGTCCTTTTTCGCCTGCTCCCGCTCCTGCGCGGAGAGCTCCAGCTTTGCCAGAATGCCGACGTATTCAATCGTCTCATCACTTATGATATTCGCCATAATTTCCTCCGTTTTCAATAGCTGGGCACCAGCGAGGCCTCCGCCTCCGCTCCGTAGCGGTCCGCCGTCACCGTCCAGCCGTCCTTCAGCGCGATGCGCCAGAACACCGGGCGGTCTGCGGTCACGCCGAAATAGCCCTGATTGTAATTCTCCTCATCCTGGATATCCAGATATACGCTGGCATAAACCTCCTCTGAAACCTCGTTCAGCACAAGATCGTAAACGCCCGCCGGCAGGTCTTCGCCGACGCGCAGAGCCTCTCCCACCGCTACCGGTCCCGGAAGATTCTGCGGTTCGTGCCCGCGCACCGCGCCCTGCGACTCTCCGGCCAGCAAAACGCTGCCGCTGCCTTCCACGTAGAGCTCCATGCCCTCATCCAGCGTGATCACCTCGGACCGCTCAAAATAGAAGCACGGCTCATCCCACAGCTCCTGGTATGACTTCTGCTCCTCCACGGAATAAAGCTCCAGGCCGCCGCCGTCGCCGTCCTCCGCTTTCCACTCGACCCAGACATAGTCCTGCGCGCAGCTGAACTGATACCGTCCCGGCGGCAGCTCGTAGCCCACCGTGTAAAAGCCGTCGGAAAGCTCTGTCTCGTAATACTGCTCCGAATCTTGATCCCAGTCCTCCGCCTGCGGGCAGACCGGATCTTCGTCCGAAAAAGCGGCGCCGTTCCTGCCCGGGATATTTTCCGGCAAAGCCGCGCCCAGGTCTCCGAACGCGCGGTGCCAGACAATCCCGCGCACCGCGTTTACCGCTGCCACCGCCAGAATGCAGATCACGGCTGCCGCGAACACAATCCGCAGCGGCGATGCCTTTTTCCGCACCGTGCCGACCGCATCCCGGCGTTCCGCCCGTTTTTTCGCCTTAAGCCGCTCCTGCGCGTCCCGGCGGCTCTCCCCGGACGCCGCGGGCTTTGGCCGGGGCGCTTTCCCGCGGTTCAGGTTGTCGTCGCAGTCGCCGCGGTGAAAGCGCACCGTCTTTTCGTTGTGTATATTCAGATGATACTTTTTGTCATTTTTCCGGTTATCCAGACCGCACTCGGTGCAAACGCCGCCCGAGAGCCTTCCTCCGCACAGTGTACAGCGTTCCATGGTTCCCTCCCAAACGCCGCGCGCGCCGTTACGGTTCCAGACGTGACAGGTCGCGCGGGAATAATGTTGTCTCTCTCACATTATCCTCCCCGACCAGCTTCATTGTCAAGCGTTCCAGCCCAATTCCCAGGCCGCCGTGTCTGGGCATGCCGCATTTAAAGGTGTTCAGGTACTGGTCCATACCCTCCTCCGTCATGCCGCGGGCCGCGATTTTTTCCCGCAGCGCCTGGTAATCGTGGATGCGCTGGCCGCCGGTGGTGATCTCCAGGCCGTGGAACAGCAGGTCGAAGCTCAGGGTAAAGCGGGGATCCTCCGGGTCGTCCATCGCGTAAAACGGGCGCTTCTTTGAGGGGTAGTGCGTCACGAACACGAAATCCGCGCCGTATTCTTCCTTAAAGTAAGTGCCGATCAGCGTCTCCTCCTCCGGCTCCAGGTCGTAGGGGTTGCGGATTTTGCGGTTATACTTCTCCGCCACCAGCTCCTTGGCGCGGCTGAAGCGCACGACCGGGATTTTCTCCACGTCGGGCAATGTCACATTTAATATCTGAAGCTCGGCCGCATACTCCCGCTCCAGCAGCTTCATCGTGTACTGCAGAAAGCCGGTCTCCATCTCCATGAGGTCGGTAAAGCTGTCGATGTAGCCCATCTCAAAGTCCAGGCTCGTGTATTCGTTGAGGTGGCGCTTCGTGTTGTGCTTCTCGGCGCGGAACACCGGCCCCGTCTCAAAAACGCGGTCAAACACGCCCACCATCATCTGCTTGTAAAACTGCGGGCTCTGCGCCAGCACCGCCGGGCGGTGGAAATAGTCGAGGCGGAAAATGTTGGCGCCGCCCTCCGCGCCCCGCGCGCCGATCTTCGGCGTGTGGATTTCCGTAAACTGCTGGCTGTACAAAAAATCGCGGAAGCCGCGGACAATGCCCTCCTGCAAGCGGAACTTCGCGCGCTCGCGGACATTGCGCAGGGCGATGCTGCGGTTGTTCAGCTTTGCCTCCAGCGAGGTGTTCAGCTTCCACTTGCCGATCGGCAGCGGCAGCGTGTCGTAGGGCACGGTCAGAATCTCGCCGCCCGTGACGCGCAGCTCCACCCCGTGCGGCGCGCGCTCATCGCTGCACAGCGTGCCCGTCAGCTCCACCGTCTGCGACTCGCGCAGCTTTTTCGCCGAAAGGCTGGACGCGCCCTCCTCAAATACGCACTGCAGCAGCCCGCCGCGCTTGCGCAGGACCACGAATGATACGTCGCCCATGTCGCGCACGGTATGCACGAACCCGTTCACGCGCACCTCGGTGCCGATGCGCTCCGGCTCCAGCAGCTCCCCGAGCTCCAGTGTCTCTTTTGCAGTCAAACCTGATAAAAATTCCATAAAAGCTCCTTCCCGTCCCGGGACTTTTCTGTCAGGGGGCTTGCTTCATTCTGTGCTTTACTGTACTAAAGTCCCCATGACATAAAAAGTCCCGGAACATCAACATATGATATTCCGGGACGGATACACAAGATCCGCGGTACCACCCATCTTGCAGACATCCTCGTCTGCCTCTCTTTATGCACTTAACGCGTGCGACGTACCGCCCTACTGTGACGCCGCAGCGCCGGTTCGAACGGTCGGCTCCGGAGCGTTCCCTTTTGTCTCCTTCCCTCCATCGGCACTCTCAGTCGGTGATGCCGAATTCCTGTCGAGTTTCAAAGACAGAGTCTCCTTCTTCGCCTTTGCGATGCAGTAATCCTAGCACAAAATTTTCCGGCTGGCAAGGGGTTTTTTAAAATAATGTGGTTGTATCTTTCCCCAATTCTGCTATAATATGTAAGATATTACCTGAGGAGGATTACTCAAATGAATCATCTGATCATACCGGAGGATTATGTTTCCGCCCTTTCTCTGTACGACACGCAGGTCGCCATCAAGACCGTGAAGGACTTCTTTCAGCAGACGCTGGCCTCGCAGCTCAACCTGCTGCGCGTATCGTCCCCGCTCTTTGTCGACCCGGCTTCCGGCCTCAACGACAACTTAAACGGCGTCGAGCGCCCGGTCAAGTTCGGCATCAAAGAGCAGAACGAAGCGGAGGCTGAGATCGTGCACTCGCTCGCCAAATGGAAGCGCTACGCGCTCAAGGAGTACGGCTTTGTCCACGGCGAGGGGCTGTACACGGATATGAACGCCGTCCGCCGCGACGAGGAGACGGACAACATCCACTCGATTTACGTAGACCAGTGGGACTGGGAAAAAATCATCAAGAAGAGCGAGCGCAACCTCGACACGCTGCAGAAGGTCGTGCGCTCCGTCTACAAGGCGCTGAAAAAGACCGAAGTTTACATGTCCATTCAGTATGATTACATCGGCGAAGTGCTGCCGAAGGAGATTTTCTTCCTCACATCGCAGGAGCTGGAAGACCGCTATCCGGACCTCACGCCCAGGGAGCGCGAATATGAGATCACCAAAGAAAAGGGCGCGGTCTGCGTCATGCAGATCGGCGGCGTGCTCGCCTCCGGCCAGAGGCACGACGGCCGCGCGCCGGACTACGACGACTGGGAGCTGAACGCGGATATCCTGGTGTACTACCCGGTGCTCGACATCGCGCTGGAGCTCTCCTCGATGGGCATCCGCGTCGATGAGACGGCGCTCGCGCGCCAGCTGAAGCTCGCGGGCTGCGAGGAACGCGCCGAGCTGCCGTTCCAGAAAGCCATCCTCAACCGCGAGCTGCCGTACACGATCGGCGGCGGCATCGGCCAGTCCCGCATCTGTATGTTCTATCTGCGCAAGGCGCACATCGGGGAAGTGCAGTGCTCCCTGTGGCCGCCGGAGGTCGTGCGCGACGCGGCCCGGCATGGGATACAATTATTATGAAGAAATCTGTTAGAAAAACTGTTGTGAAAAAGCGAACTGCTGCCGTGCCGAAACAGATTATGGTTGGGCAGAAGCAGATTGCCGCTGTGAAAAAGCGGACTGCGGCCGTGAAAAAGCGGGCCGCCGCCATGAAGAGGCGGGCTGTTGCCATAAAAAGATTGGTTCGGATTGTTCTGACGGTCGGGATTGTTGTAAGGGCAGTCTGCAAAGAGACGATCCGGGCCAAATGAGTCCCGGATGAACGACGCCGGCCGCTGAATCAGCGGCCGGCCAATCATTTTCTGTCATCTTACATTTTCTTAATCCGCTCCAGCGCCGCCACCGTGTTCTCGTAGGTGCCGAACGCAGTCAGGCGGAAATAGCCCTCGCCGCTCGGTCCGAATCCGGAGCCGGGCGTTCCCACGACGTTTGCCCGTTCCAGCAGGTAATCAAAGAATTCCCAGGAGCTCATCCTGTCCGGGGTCTTCAGCCAGATGTACGGCGCGTTCACGCCGCCGGAAACGGTGTAGCCCGCGGCTTTCAGGCCGTCCTTGATGGTCTTTGCATTGTTCATGTAGTAGGCCACCTGCGCTTTCAGCTGCTCCTTGCCCTCCGGCGAGTAGACCGCTTCGCCGGCTCTCTGGACGATGTACGGAGCGCCGTTGTACTTGGTGCCGTGGCGTCTCGCCCACAGCGAATGCAGCGTCACGCCGCCGCAGGTCAGATCCTTCGGGATTACCGTGTAGCCCAGGCGCGTGCCGGTGAAGCCCGCGTTCTTGGAGAAGGATTTGAGCTCGATGGCGCAGGTGCGCGCGCCTGCGCACTCGTAAATGGAGTGCGGCACGTCATCCTCCGAAATATACGCCTCATAGGCCGCGTCATAGATGATCACGGCGCCGGCGCGGTTGGCGTAGTCCACCCACTCCTGCAGCTGCGCTTTGGTGATGGTCGCGCCCGTCGGGTTGTTCGGGAAGCACAGGTAAATGATGTCCGGCGTCTCCTTCGGCAGCTCCGGCGCGAAATGGTTGGCCATGGTGCAGGGCATGTAAATGACGTCGCTCCAGACCTCGGTTTTGGGATCGTAGGTGCCGGTGCGGCCCGCCATCACGTTCGTGTCCACATACACCGGGTAAACCGGGTCGCAGACCGCAATCTTATTGTCGACGCTGAAAATCTCCTGAATGTTGCCGGAATCGCATTTTGCGCCGTCCGACACAAAAATCTCATCCGCCGCGATTTCGCAGCCGCGGTCCGCATAATCGTTTTTGGCGATCGCGTTTCTCAAAAACTCGTAGCCAAGGTCCGGCGCATAGCCGTGAAACGTGGCCGCATCCGCCATCTCGTCCACCGCGCCGTGCAGCGCCTGAATGATGGCCGGAGCCAGCGGCTGCGTCACATCGCCGATGCCGAGCCGGATCACCTGTTTGTCCGGGTGCTCCGCCTGATAGGCGCTGACCTTTTTCGCAATCGTCGAGAACAGATAGCTGCCCGGCAGCTTCAAATAGTTGTCGTTGATCTTAAACATAAATCATCCTCCCAGATTTTCTAATTCCATTTCTCCGTCAAATACGGTGGCGGCAGGGCCGGTCATAAACACGGTATTCTGCTGTCGGTCCCAGTGAATCTGCAGATCGCCGCCGCGCAGCTTCACCGTCACCTCGTCCTCCGTCCAGCCGTTCAGGATGCAGGCCACCGCCACCGCGCATGCGCCCGTGCCGCAGGCCCAGGTCTCGCCGGAGCCGCGCTCCCACACGCGCATCTGCACCGTCCTGCGGTCCAGCACGCGGATGAACTCGGTGTTGACGCGGTCCGGAAACGCCGGGTGACACTCAAACGACGGGCCGATCTGCTCAATCGCCAGGCCGTCCACATCGTCGACGCAGACCACGCAGTGCGGGTTGCCCATGGAGACGCAGGTCACCGTGTAAGCGGCGCCGTCCACGCGCAGCGTGCCGCCGATAACTGCGCCGTCCGTTTCCTGCCGCGCAGTTTGCTCCGCAGCGCTGCCTGCTTCCTGTCGCGCAGTCTGCTCCGCAGCGCCGCCTGCTTTCTGCCGCACAGTTTGCTCTGCCGCACGGTCCGCTAGCTGCTCCACATCAACGGGAATCCGCTCCGGCTCCAGAACCGGCGCTCCCATATCCACCCGGACCAGCGCGACCTTTCCGTTCTCCACCGTCAGATCCAGAACCTTGATCCCGCTGCCGGTGGCCACGCTGATCCGCGTCTTGTCCGTCAGGCCGTAGTCATAGACGTATTTGGCTACGCAGCGAATCCCGTTGCCGCACATCGCGCCAAGCGATCCATCTGCATTATACATCTCCATCTCAAAATCCGCAACCGCCGACGGCTTGATCAGAATCAATCCGTCCGAGCCGACCCCGAAATGACGGTCGCTGATCCGCTCCGCCAGCCGTCCGGAGTTCTCCACGGTCTCGCGAAAGCAGTTGACATACACATAGTCGTTGCCGATTCCGTGCATTTTCGTGAATTTCATGAATTTCGTTTCCTTTCCCAAAATTGGCTTTTCTTCTATCTTATCAGCATTTTCCGCCGGAAAAACTGCTTTTTCTGCCTGAAACCTTGCAGATCGTGGCGAATTTCCGCTTCTGCGTCCGCCGCGCTCACATCCGCAGCAGCGCGAACAGCATTTCCGCCGTTTCCACCAGGTTGGTGCCGCTGTCCATGCTGGTCTTCTGCAGATACCGGTGCGCCTCCTCCTCGCTCATGTGGTTGCGCTCCATCAGAAGCGCCTTGGCGTCCGCAATCAGTTTTTTCTCCTCGTCGCTCCTCTGCGGCGGCGCCATCCTCCGCCTGCGCCTGCGCCGCTCCTGGTGCGCAATCACCATCTCCAGCGAGTTCACCAGGTCGCCGGCCTTCAGCGGCATCGTCACGCTGACCACGCCGTCCGGCACCCCGTTTTCCAGCATCCGGGCCGACGCCACCAGCAGCATTTCAAACGCCGGCGTCAGATTTTCATAAAGCTCCTTGTATATCATATCCGGATAACGGTATCCGCAGACGACAATCCCCGAGCCAAGCTGATCCGCCGCCGCCAGCGCCTGTCCGCCGCTGGTGCACAGCGCGCTGATTTTGTAGCCGCTGCGCACCAGCAGATTGCGGATGCTTTTACCGTCCTCCATCCTGGGAAAGACTATGATTATATTTGCCATCCGTATCCTCCTGTTCCGCGGCCGTGCCGGCCGCCCTGCTGCCGGTCAGAACAGTCAGATTCTGGAGAGATAGCGCTCGATTTCCCAGTTGCTTACGCTGGCGCGGTACTCCTCCCACTCCTGTTTTTTGGCGCGGATAAAGTGACGCGTCACGTGCGCGCCCAGGACATCGCAGATGTACTCGTCCGCCTCGAGGCCGTGAATCGCCTCGAGCAGGTTGCCCGGCAGGCACTCGATTCCGTGCGCCTGCAGCTCCTCCTCCGTCATTGCAAAAATATTCTCATTTACGCTCGCCGGCGGCTGAATCCGGTTGCGGATGCCGTCCAGCCCGGCCGCCATGCAGACCGCCAGCGCCAGATACGGGTTGGCCGCCGAATCCGGGCTGCGCAGCTCGATGCGCTGGCTCTCCCCGTTCGTGGCCGGAATGCGGATCAGCGGGCTGCGGTTGGTCGCGGACCACGCGATATAGACCGGCGCCTCATAGCCCGGCACCAGCCGCTTGTAGGAATTGACCAGCGGGTTCGTGATCGCCGTGACCGCGCGGATGTGCTTCATCAGGCCGCCGATGAAATAGCAGCCCTCCTGGCTCAGGTGAATCGGGCTGTCCGCGTCGTAAAACACGTTCCTGCCCTCGTGGTCAAGCGATATGTTGATGTGCATGCCGGAGCCGTTGACGCCGCTCTTGGGCTTCGGCATAAAGCTCGCGTGC
The DNA here is from genome assembly GCA_947630595.1 of uncultured Lachnospiraceae bacterium. GTDB lineage: Bacteria > Bacillota > Clostridia > Lachnospirales > Lachnospiraceae > Choladousia. Next base: position 33,788 of record CANRIG010000019.1, read on the forward strand.
AGCCCGTGCCGCTGCGCCAGCGTCTTCACCGCCAGCCGGAACGTCATGATGCCGTCGGCCGTGCGCAGGGCCTCGTCATAGCGGAAATCGATCTCGTGCTGCGCCGGCGCGTTCTCATGGTGCGAAGCCTCCACCACGTACCCCATGTCCTCCAGCGTGAGGATCATCTCGCGGCGCGCGTTCTCGCCGAGGTCGATCGGGCTGACGTCAAAATAGCCAGCCTGCTCGTGCGTCACCGTCGTCGGATGGCCCTCGTCGTCCGTGTGGAACAGGAAAAATTCACACTCCGGCCCCACGTCGAGGCGGTAGCCCATCTCCTCCGCCTCGCGGATTACCTTTTTCAGAATGTAGCGCGGGTCGCCCTCAAACGGCCTGCCGTCCGCATAGTAGACGTCGCAGATAAAGCGCGCCACCTTGCCGTGCTGCGGCCGCCACGGGAAAATGCAGAATGTGTCCAGATCCGGATGCAGAAACAGATCCGAATTCTCGATTTTCACGAAGCCCTCGATCGACGCCCCGTCAAACATGATCTTGTTGTCCAGCACCCGGTCCAGCTGGCTCGTCGTCACCGCCACGTTTTTCAGCGTGCCGAGAAGATCGGTAAACTGCAGGCGGATGAACTCCACGTCCTCCTGCTCTATCATCATCCGAATGTCACGTTTTGTATATTTCCCCATAACCTGAATTCTCCTTTTCGCTCTTTTTTGCTGCGCCTGCGTTTTCCGCTTTGTTCACGCCTTCGCTTTACCTGCGCTTTTTGCTTCGCTCGCTTTTACACGATAAGAAAGGCCCTGCACTTTCGTGCGCCAATGTCTTCCTGTCGCATAAAAAAGGGCGTTCCTCCCCTTCTGTAAGAACACCCTCGTCCATCTGATGTCAAAATGATACCAGCCGGATTTTAATTTGTCAACCGGGGATTTCCGGCGGTTTTACGGATTTTCGGTCTCCGGCTCGGCCTCTTTCCGGTAATAGAACGGGGTGGAACTGCGGAAAATGGTGTCGGAAGACCCCACCTGGCTGACCACAACCGTGTGCAGCCCCTCGTCCAGACGGTCGGCGCTGATGCGCAGCACCTCCGACGACAGGAACGTGGGCTTGATTTTCTCGCCGTCCAGATAAATCCTGCTCCAGCGTGTAAAATTTTTCCCGTGTACATAAAAATACAGGCCCGTCTCTCCGGCGTCCGTGATCAGGACATCCTGCGTCCCCATCTCCAGGGGCGTGGCCGGGTACGGGTTTCCGCCGTCGTAGACGTAATGCTCCCCGTAGAGAATGTCGTACTGCAGAAGCTCCATTCCCTCCTGGTACTCCTCCTCGCTGCCCATGCTGTTGCGGTTCTGATGATAGGTAAACATCGTCCCCGTGTGGATGCCGAGCTCGTCCGTGATGTCGGCCAGCAGCTGGTAGGAGGTCATGTTTTTGTCCGTTTTCTCCAGCCCGAAGTTGTTCCAGGTCGCGTATTTGGTCAGGAACAGGCTGTTCGTCGTCATGTCCTCCTCCGTCAGCCCCATCGTCGGCAGATGGTCCCCGAACATCACCACAATCGTCTTTTCGTCCCGCTGCGACAGCATCTCGATCAGGTCACCGATGAAGTCGTCCACCTCGTGAATCTGGTTGACATAATACTCCCAGGCATAGCGCTCGCCCTCGTCCTCCGGTCCCGTGACCTCGATCGCCGGATCGTCGATCACCTTTTTCTTCGGATAATCGCCGTGCGATTCCACGGTGATGGTGTACACAAAATCCGGCCGGTTCGGCGTGTGATCCAGCGATTTCTCCACCTCTCCGATGAGGATATCGTCGGTTGGCCACGTCCCCAGCGGCGTATAATCCTGAATATTCATCATTTCCTTGCAGGTAAAGGAGTTGAAGCCCATCATCGAAAAGGCGTTGGCGCGGCTGTAAAAATTGCCGCCGTTGTTGTGCACCGCATGCGCCCCGTATCCCAGCGTGCGCAGGTCGGAGGCGATGCTCTCACAGTTCGTCTGCTTGAGAATGGTCTTGTACGGGTATTCCCCGAGGCCGAAAAACTGCATGCCCATGCCGGTCAGAATCTCAAACTCGGTGTTGGCCGTGCCCGCGCCCACCACCGGCACCTCGAGGTAGCCGGACGAATACTGCTCCGAAAGGCGGCGGAAATTGGGAATCGCGTCCTCGCTCGTATGAAGGAACCGCACCGTCTCCGGGTCAATAAAAGATTCCAGAAGCACGCAGATAATGTTCGGATACTCCTGATCCTCTCCCTCTGTCTCTCCTGGAACCTCAAAAGATTCTGTCGTTTCTGTTTCTCCGGATGTCTCCGCCTGCGCGGGGGGCGTCCCGTCCCCGTTCTGCGAAGCCGTACGCACAGCCTTTTCCTGAACTAATACGGCATCCTGCGCTCCCACACTCTGCGCTGTCGCCGTATCGGCCTGCGTTTCCATATTCTGCGCCGTCGCCGTATCAGCTTGTGTTTCCGTATTCCGTGCCGTCGCCGTATCAGCCTGCGCCTTCGTACTCTGCGCCGTCGCCGTACTGTCCTGCTCTGCTGTACTCTGCGCCGTCGCCGTACCGGCCTGCGCCTCCGCATTCTGCACTTTCTGCAGTACCGCCCGGACCGCTTCCTCCGAGTATTCCTCCGGTGCGCTCATGCCGCGGTCCAGCACGCTTGCGGAAAAGCTGTAGACAAACCCGTAATCCTTGTAGCCCTGCGCCAGATTTTCAAAGTAGGAGGTGAGGATGTGATTGCTCACCGCGGCGTTTGTGACATTGGGAAGCATCATCACCACCGCGAAAATCATGACCAGACCCATCATCCTATGCTGCCGGCCCGCAAATTTCGGCCCCTTGATCCAGAATACCACCAGAAGCAGCACGCACACGCCGACTCCGGCGATCACCAGCGCCGCCTCCGTCTTGGTGAAGTAATTGCTCTCCAGCATAAACAGGTCACTTATCATTTTCAGGTCCGTAAAACTGAACGGCGAAACGCGCTTCGCCAGAATGCAGCCGTTGATCACGCCGAGAAACAGCCAGAACGCGCAGATGATCGTGCGCAGCACCGCTCTCCGCCTCACTATGTACACCAGCATCAGGGAAGAATAGACAATCAGGGAATTGTACAGAAATACAAGATTCCGGTCTACCACGAAATAACAGGCCTCTACGAAGGAGTGGCGCGAAATCCATTCGATCAGGAAGCAGACGCCGCAGGCCAGAATTATATGAAATAATAATGAATATTTATTCAATACCCGGATCAGCCCGTGTTCTTTTACCTCCGCCGCTTCCAACGAAGCGTTTTCTTTCCTGTCCTTCCGCATTGTTTGATACCCCCGTTACCCTCCGCAGCGCTTATCCGGCAAACCCCTGCAAAGCGCTGTAAAAACTCTTTTTATAACATCAGGACGCTGCAGATTTTTACTGCAGGCCTCTTTTAAATTCATTTGACAGAGTAATCCAAATCACCTGAAAAGTCAACCATGTTCAAAAAAAATTAAGTTTTTGTTTAGATTCCCGATTTTTAAAAACGCATAAATATGACTGGATTCTTTTTTCATTCTATGCTACTTTATAAATAGAAAGAAAAGTGAGGCATATTTTGTCCATGAAAAAACTGCTGTATCTGCTCACATTTTCGATGCTTTTTTTGACAGCCTGTGAGAAAAAACCGGCCCTGACGGCCCCCGCCAGCCTGTTTGTGATGACGGACGGCGCGACCGCCGCCGGCCTTCGCCCCGGGGACGGCCCGGAGGAATTTATCGCCGCCTACGAGCCCTATACCATCCAGGTCGCTTACGTCGATCTGGCCTCCAATTACCTGGTGATGTCGATCCGGGAAATCCCCTACGACAGCAGCATCTCCACCATGATCGCCAACTTTTTCGTCGACGGCGAACCGGTCTCCGAGGAAGAGCTCTGCCGTGAAAACAAGGTGGACGACGCGCAGCTCTACTCGCTGCTGAGCTCCCACGAGTACCTGCGCGAACACGAGGTCATTTACCGCTATCTGCGGTTCCGCTGGGAGGACGGGCGCATCGCCGAAATCGAATCTCAGGAATTAAACTACAACGAAACGTTTGAAACCCCTCGCCTCAGCACCTCGGCAAGGGGTTTTCATTCGTATCCTGCGGCCTGAACGGCGGGCCGCATCGTTTCATTCGTGCCCTGCGGTCTGAACGGCGGGCCGCATCGTTTCATTCGTATTCGGCGGCCTGAACGGCGGGCCGCATCGTTTGCTTAAGGCTCCGCAGGTTCACTCCGCCTGCTTGCGGCATTCCCGCGCCACAAAATACAGGCGCTCGCTGTCCCCGCGCGGTGCTTCCAGCGTAAACGCGTCGTACACCGCCTCCAGCCGCAGCCCGGCCTCGGTCAGCAGCGCGCGGATTTCCCGCTCCGTATAAGCGCGCTGATAGTGCGTTTCCTCGCACTTGCGGTAGCGGCCGTCCTCCTCCGGCAGAAACAGCGTCAGGTCGTACTCGTTGATGCACAGTTCCCTGTCGTACCAGTTCTCCCAGATAAAGCTGCCCTCCTCGCGGTTTTCCGCGATCACGCTGTCTCCCAGCATATATTCATATTTATACGTTGTGTTCAGATCGAAAATGAACGCGCCGCCCGGATCCAGATAATTATTGACCAGACGGAACACGGTCAGAAGGTCCTCCGGCTCGGTGATGTAGTTGATCGAATCGCAGATGCTGACGACGGCCCGCACCGTGCCGTACAGCTCAAACTCCCGCATATCCTGCTGGAGATAGAGGATGTCGTGCCCGGATTTCTGCTTCTTTTCCATGGCCTGCGCCAGCATCTCCGCCGAGCTGTCCAGCCCGATCATGTCGTACCCGTACGCGGCCAGACGCTCCGTCGCCGCCCCGGTGCCGCAGCCGAGTTCCAGCACCAGCCCGTCCTTCACGCCGCAGCGCGTCAGCAGCCCGCGCAGATACCCGCACCACTCGTCATACGGAATATTATCCATGAAAATATCATAAACATCCGCAAAGCTCCCGTAAGAGGCCATCGTCTTCCCGCCTTTCCCTGATCTCTGTTCTCTCCCTGACGGCGCCGGCCTACCGCAGATACCTCCGCAGAAAATCGTACAGCGCCTCCATCTCCGCATCCGTGCCGATCGTAATCCGCAGGTAATTGTCGATGCGCGGCTTGTCAAAGTAGCGGACGTAAATGCCCTCCGCCCGCAGCGCCGCAAACAGCTCCCGCGCCGGGCAGGTCCGGTGCGTCACAAACAGGAAATTCGCTTTGGAATCCGCAAAGGAAAACCCGAGCTTTGCCAGCTCCTGCTTGGCCCGCTCGCGCGTGGCGATGATCTTCCGCCGCGTCTCCTCAAAATATGCGTGATCCTCTGCCGCCGCCACGCCGAGGCAGATCGCCGCCTCATTCATGGTGTAGGAATTGAATGAAAATTTTACATTATTCAAACAACGGATGACATCTTCATTGCCAAGCGCATAGCCGATGCGCATGCCGGCCATGGAGCGCGACTTGGAAAAGGTGCGCACCACCAGCAGATTGTCGTATTTTTCCAGCAGTCCCACCGCGGAGGTGCCGCCGAAATCAATGTATGCCTCATCGACGATAACTATGACATCGCGGTTGCTGCGGATGATCTCCTCCACGTCCGCCAGCGGCAGCTCGACGCCGGTGGGCGCGTTGGGGTTCGGGAAAACGACGCCCCCGTTTTCCTTCCGGTAATCCTCCTTCACGATTTCAAAGCGGCCGTTCAGCGGCTGCCGTTCGTACGGAATCGCGAACAGCTCCGCCCACACGTCATAAAACGAATACGTGATGTCGGGAAACAGAATCGGCTTCCCGGAATTGAAAAACGTCAGGAACGCCATGGCCAGCACGTCGTCCGAGCCCACGCCCGGAAATACCTGCTCCGGCCGCAGCCCGTGCTCCGCCGCAATCGCCTCCGTCAGACGCCCGGCGGTCGGGTCGGGATATTTGCGCAGCGGCTCCGCCGTCATCCGCCGCAGCGCCTCCGTCACCGCCGGAGACGGAGGGTAGGGATTTTCGTTGGTGTTCAGCTTGATCACCTTCCGGTCCTTCGGCTGTTCGCCCGGCACATACGGCACTACTTTCCTCACATTGTTTTCCCAAGCTCTCATAGTCTCTCCCTCTCTGCTTATCCCCGATACAGCTTCGCGTAAATCCCGTTTTTCGCCATCAGTTCCTCGTGCGTCCCCTGCTCCTCGATACCCTTGTGCGTCAGCACCAGAATCTTCTGCGCATTGCGGATCGTGGACAGGCGGTGCGCGATCACAAACGTCGTCCGCCCGCGCGCCAGAGCCTCCATCGACTCCTGCACGACCTTCTCGCTCTCATTGTCGAGCGCCGAGGTGGCCTCGTCAAAAATCAGAATCGGCGGATTTTTCAGGAACACGCGGGCAATCGAAAGCCGCTGCTTCTGTCCGCCCGAGAGCTTGACGCCCCGCTGCCCGATATCGGTCAGGTAGCCGTTCGGAAGCTGCTCGATAAATTCATGCGCGTTCGCCAGCCTGGCCGCGGCGATCACTTCCTCGTCAGTGGCGTCCGGCCTGCCGTAGCGGATGTTTTCCATTACGTTTTCCGCAAACAGGTACACGTCCTGCTGCACAATGCCGATCTGCCTGCGCAGGTCTTTCAGCCGGATTTTGCGGATGTCCGTGCCGTCGAGCAGAATCTGCCCCGCGTCCACGTCGTAAAACCGCGGAATCAGGCTGCACAGCGTCGTCTTGCCGCCGCCCGACGAGCCGACGATCGCCAGATAATCCCCCGGATGCACGTGCAGGTCGATGTGGCTGAGCACCGTGTCCTGGTTTTCCTCATAGCGGAACGACACGTTTTTGAAACGGATGTCGCCGCTGGTCTTGCTGATGCTGACCGCGTCCGGCGCATCGGTGATGTCAGGCTCGATCTCCATAATCTCCAGGAAACGCTCGTAGCCCGAGTAGCCGTTCTGGAACTGCTCGGTGAAGTTGATCAGCTTGCGGATCGGCTCCGTGAAGTTGTTGACGTAGAGCAGAAACGTCACCAGGTCGGAAACCTTCATATACTGGCGGGTCATCAGCGCCGCGCCCGCGATCAGCACCACGATCGTCACCATCGTCATCAGCGCGCCGAGCCCGGAATTGTACCCGGCCATGTACCAGTAGCTGTTGCGCTTCGACTCCACGAAGCGCTCGTTGCCGACGTGGAATTTCTCCATTTCCACGCTCTCATTGCCGAACGACTTGACGACGCGGATGCCGGAGAGGCTGTCCTCGATCTGGCTGTTGATGTCGGCGATCCGCGCCCGGTTCTGTTTGAACGCGCGCTTCATCTTGCCGTTGAAGTAAAACGCATAGCCGCCGATCACCGGCAGGAAGGCAAACGTCACCAGCGTCAGCGCCGGGTTGATCTGCACCAGAATCACGAAGGAGCCGACGAATTTGATCAGGGAAATGACCACGTCCTCGGGCCCGTGATGCAGCAGCTCGCTGATGTCGAACAAATCCGACGTGACCCGCGACAGCAGCTGGCCGATTTTCTGGTTGTCGTAAAACGCAAACGACAGCTTCTGGTAATGCCCGAAAATCTCATTGCGCATATCGTGCTCCATCTTTGCGCCCATGATATGCCCGAAATAGGCGATATAAAAATTGCAGAAGCACTCCACGGCCACCATCGCGATCATCAGAAGTCCCAGCCGCAGAATGATGCGCAGCGCCTCGCCGCCCGGCAGCGTCACCACGTTCGTCGTGATGTAGCGCACAATCAAAGGAATGGCGAGCGTAACGCCCGCCCCCAGAATTGCAAAAAACATATCGCTGAAAAACAGACCTTTGTACGGCTTGTAATACCCCGCCAGCCGTTTCCATTTGTGCTCCATGTCTTCCTCCCGTTCATTTCTCAGATGCCCGCCGCTCTCCGCTTCCGCCATCACGCGGATTTCAGGCCTGCGCAAGCCCTTCGCTGTGAATGACCGAAACCACGGACTCCGCATAGCGCCTGCAGAGCTCGTCGCTCTCCGCTTCCACCATCACGCGGATGACCGGCTCGGTGCCGCTCTCGCGCACCAGAATCCGTCCCTCGTCGCCGAGCGCCGCCGCGGCCGCTTCCACCGCCGCCTGCACCGCCGCGTTGCTTCGCACCGCCGCCTTGTCGGCCACGCGCACATTCTGCAGCAGCTGCGGATAAATCCTCACCTCGGAGGCCAGCGCCGCCAGCGTCGTCTTGCGCTCCATCATCACTTCCATGACCATCAGCGAGGTCAGGATGCCGTCGCCGGTCGTCGCGTAGCGCGAGAAAATGATGTGCCCCGACTGCTCGCCGCCCAGGCAGTGCCCGTGCTCGCACATATTGGCGTAGACGTATTTGTCGCCGACCGCCGTCTTTTCATAGGAAATGCCCGCCCGGTCGAACGCCTTGTAAAGCCCGATGTTGGACATGATCGTCGTCACCACGGTATTGTTGGTCAGCCGGTGTTCTTCCTTTAAATATTTTCCGCACACGTACAGAATCAGGTCGCCGTCGATGATGCGGCCGTTTTCGTCTATCGCGATGCAGCGGTCCGCGTCGCCGTCGTAGGCAAAGCCCACGTCCAGGCCGCGCTCCACCACAAATTTCCGCAGCTCCTCGATGTGCGTCGAGCCGCAGTCGCGGTTGATGTTGGTGCCGTCCGGCTCGTTGTGAATCACATAGGTCTTGGCCCCGAGCGCGTCAAACACGCTCTTGGCGATCGAGGAGGCGCTGCCGTTGGAGCAGTCCAGGCCCACCTTTACATTCTTGAAGGAGCGCGTCGCCATCGCAATCAGATGTCCGATGTAGCGGTTGCGGCCGGCCACGTAGTCCACGGTGCGCCCGATCTCCGCCCCCGTCGCCAGCGGCAGCTCCCCGGTCTCCCCGTCGATATAAGCCTCGATCTGTTCCTCGATCTCCGCCTCGATCTTGGCCCCGCCTCCGCCGATGACCTTCAGCCCGTTGTCATAATACGGATTGTGGCTGGCGGAAATCATGATGCCGCAGTCGAAATCCTCCGTCCGCACCACGTAGGAAACGCTCGGCGTCGTCGTCACGTGCAAAAGATAGGCGTCCGCCCCCGAAGCCGTCAGCCCCGCTGCCAGCGCATATTCAAACATATAGCTGGAGCGCCTCGTATCCTTGCCGATCACGATGTTCGCCTTGTGCTCCCGTCCGTAATACCAGCCCAGATAGCGCCCCACTTTAAACGCATGCTCTACGGTCAGGCTTTTGTTCGCTTCCCCGCGAAAGCCGTCCGTTCCAAAATATTTGCCCATACTGATCTCTCCAATCCGGCAGAGACTGCCTTCCTTTTCTGATTTCATTCTTTCCTACTATACACGCTCCGCGCAAAATCGTCAACGATTTCCGCTGGGATTCTCCCGCGGGTTTTTCTGCAGGCAGGCTGCTTTTTCTTTCGTTTTTTCTTTCCTGGAAATCCGCTTGCCAGTCTCCCGGCTATGTGGTACATTGAAACTGTCCATTCATAAAATATTCAAAAATTTCAAAGGAGAACCACTATGCGTTTTATATACCCGGCAATTTTCCGAAAAACCGAAAACGGCCGCTATCACGGCTTTTTCCCCGACCTTGCGGAATGCGAGGCGGAAGGCGACACGCTGGAGGAGGCGGTAGACAACGCCAACGAAGCGGCGGCAAACTGGATCACGGTGGAGCTGGAGGACGACGGCCCGCTGCCGTCCATTTCTGACAAAGAAGATATGCACCTGCAGGAGGGCGACGTTGTGCGGAATATCGCGGTCACCATTCGCCTGACAGACGGTTGGGATGAATAATGTTGCGTCTGTGGGGAAAATAATATGAGAGATTGCTCTGTGGCTTCTGCAGTGAAAGGAACCTCATGCTGGAATACAAGGACTGCATCCGGCGCGGGAGAGACCCCTGGCGGTCATCTCCCGCATTAAAATAAATTATTGCTGTAATTTTATTCATTTCGTTTCATCAATCGGTCTGTTTAGAAGAGAATCAGCTTTCGTAGTTTTGCCCAATCCCGTGGATTGAGATGTCATTGTCATTGTCCTTTCTCCAATCAACTTTTTTCCTGATGAAGACTGAAGAAGCCGCGTCCTCCGCTGACCGCTTCGAATTCTTCGTCTGTCAGCTCTCTCCCGGCCAGATCAGGCAGGACCATGGTCGCTGTGTAGGCGGGGTCGTTTTCGATCACCTTGAGGCGGAAACCTTCCGGGGGCTTTTCGCCCGTAAGCGTTTCGACCGCCTTTGCCGGGTCAGCCAGAAGTTCTTTGCGGAAGGCTTCGTCCACCATCGCCTTTTTCTGCAGTTCGACGCACACTTCCTCCAGTTTTTGTTTTGTCCATTCCATTTTCAATACCTCCTTCTGATTTGCCTTTCTACTTGTTGGCTAAGCATTTTTCCCTTTTATACATGTCCGCGATATAGGACGGGCCATAACTCCACAATTTTGATGATTCATCATACAGCAAAGCGCCTGTTCTGGACATTACAAAGTCCTTTAAGATCACGGCCGGAGCAAGTTCAGAATCCCGCCCCAGTTCTTCTACTACCAGTGTAACCAATGCGTCGATCGCAAATTTTTTCTGTTCTTCCGTTACATCCCTCAGTTTTTCCATACCCGTTCACTTCCCTCAAACGACAGGCACTGCAATCCCCGCGCAGTTCTGAAACAGAACTGATCCTTTAAACGCTCCGGAATCAGCCTTCCGATACATAACCGGTCAGCCTCGTCGCTGCCCACCGTGCCATAAGCTCCGACCAGATAAGTCAGGATCGTGACATTTGTTGCATCATTCGCAATCTTCCCGCCGATCACATCATATTTCTTCATTTCTTCCACAATATCCGGAAACGTATCTGCCTTTCTGTGCCCGACCACACAATGCAGCCAGTCCGCATCCGCATAGCGAAAAATATAGTCTGCCACTCCCTGAACCGCATGATAGCGAAAGACAGAAATCACACCATAATCCTGCGTCCCATCTATGATTTCCTGTGCCCTTGCCTTCTTCATTGATGTGCCTGTGAACTCCCCGGCCTGCTTTTTTGATGAGGTCAGATAAAATCCTTTTCCAAAATCCTTGTAATTCGCACACTTTGCAAGATCCGGGACTTTCACCTCACAATAGCTTCCGTGATAAAGAAGCATACCATCAGTTAATTGCAGCACTCACATCCGCCCCCTTATTCCGAAGCAGTGTTTTGATTTCATCGAACACCGCCCGATCGCCCTCCATATGAAAAACACCATAACAGTCCTCTATAAATTCGAAAATATGGTAACGATCAAAGAGCGCCGCTGCCTTCTGGACAGACGTATTCCATTCCTCTGAGGCAAGACGAAGCAGGCGAACCTGCATAAACACAATTTCAGATTTTTCGCTCATATCTGCATTCTTCCTTTCCCTGCTTCCGTCTCTCCATGCCCCTGGCTTTCCCCGGCCCTTTCGTTCTTCCCCTTTTCCACCTACACTTTATCGCTTCCCACCCTTCACGTCAAGACAAATAAAAGCTCAGAATAAAAACTTCAGCAGCTCCAGGACATCCGAGGATTTCATCCAGCTGGGCATGTTTATTCCGCCTGCGACGTTGTCCAGATCGTCGTCGTCAAGCTCGCCCTGCGTGTCGGAAAGCGCGAGGATCTCCTCCGCCTGTTCCTTCGTCATTTCTTTGCCGTACTCCTTCGCGATGGCCGTCATCTCG
>CANRIG010000020.1 GCA_947630595.1 uncultured Lachnospiraceae bacterium
TTTTTGCACGGCTCATTGCTTACGCGCAAAAAAAACACCGTCCCCGGTGCTCTTTCGTCATCGAAAACAGTGTTTCAATGCGCGATCAGGGGCTCGAACCCTGGACACCCTGATTAAGAGTCAGGTGCTCTACCAACTGAGCTAATCGCGCTCGTCTCTTTAGAACTTTCTCTGTTCCTCAGCAAGTAAGTGTATTATAATATAAGCGTCCCAAAAATGCAATCCACATTTTATACTTTTTTTAGTTTTAAATTTTGTTTTTTTTAGTTTTTTTTCACAATTCGAACACTTGAATCCGGCTGGGAAATACACTATACTGTAAGTTACGGACAAAGAAAGGATTTGAAATCATGTCACAGCATTCGTCTGCCGGCCGCGGCCGGGAGAAAATTCAGCAGGAATATATTCCGGACTCGATCGGACGCGGCAAAAGCCAGCGTTTCATCAAGAGCAACCGCTATTTCACCATCTGCGTATACGCGCTGGTCATGGTTACGATCTCCGCCGTCATTATTAAATGTATCATCGACTTTGAACAGACCAAGGCATGGATCGGGCATCTGCTGGCGATGCTGGGGCCGTTTATCTTCGGCGCCCTGCTGGCATATGTGCTGAACCCGATGGTACATGTTTTCTACAAAGGAATTGAACGGCTGTCGAAGCGGACCGGGCTGCGCATCGGGCATACGCTGCATACGGCGCTCTCCATCACCCTCACCTATGTGATCGTGCTCGGCTTCGTCACGCTGACGCTGCTGTTTGTGTTCCCGGAAATCACCAAGAACCTGATCGATTTCGTCAACTATATCCCCACCGCGTACGGTACGCTGCTGAACCTGCTGACGCGCGTGCAGCGGCGTTTCCCCAACCTCGATGTGGAGATCATCCGGCAGCCCATTACCAATATGATGCCGGACCTCATCGCCACGCTGCAGGATTTCGCCACCAACATGGTGCCCGCGCTTTACACGATCTCGATGTCGATCGCAGGCTGGATACTCAACCTGCTGATCACGCTGATCGTTTCCGTCTATATGCTGTACGACAAACGCCGCATCATCCGCATCTGCTGGAAGCTGGTCTATGCGCTGCTGCCGGCCAAATACATCCCGCTCTGCCACGAGGTGCTGGCGGAGTGCAACCGCATTTTCAGCAGCTTTGTGGTCGGCAAATTTATCGACTCGCTGATCATCGGCGGCCTTTGCTTCGTGCTGATGTCGATCCTGCGGCTGCCGTATACGCTGCTGATCAGCATCATCGTCGGCATCACCAACATGATTCCGTATTTCGGTCCGTTCATCGGCGCCATTCCGGGCATCCTGATCATTCTGTTTATCCACCCGATTCAGGCGCTGATCTTCGGTATTATGATCCTCTGCCTGCAGCAGTTTGACGGGCTGATCCTCGGCCCCAAGATTCTGGGGAATTCCACCGGCATGAAGCCTCTGTGGATTATCTTCGCCATCACGATCGGCGGGCAGGTGGCCGGGCTGGTCGGCATGTTCCTCGGCGTTCCGCTGGTGGCGTTTATCAGCTATCTGCTGGACCGCTATCTGGATCACCGGCTGCGCCGCAAGAATATATCGGAAAGCGCAATCGACAACGACCTGAAAAATCTGGAGCTGGACGATTAAGTCCAGCTCCTGTTTTCGTTATGCTCCGTCGTCAGATTCCGCCGCTTTTGCGTTTCCGGCCCGTCTGTATTCCGTCCAGCTGCTTTTTCACCTCGTCCAGCGACTGCCGGAAGCGCAGCGCGTTTCGGTGCACCGCCGGCTTGTCGTATGTGAGACGGTAGAGCTTCTTTCTGATCTTGCCCAATCTGCTCCGACTCCCTGTTTTTTCTTATCATATGACGCGCCGGGCCGTCTGCCAAATGATTTCTGCAATGCGCCAGGCCTGTCTGCCGAGCGGTTTCTTCAATGCGTCAAATCTGTCTGCCGAGCGGTTCCCGCAATGAACCGGGCCAGCCTGCCGAGCGGTTCCCGCAATGAACCAGGCCCGTCTGCCAAATGGCTCCTACAATGAACCGGGCCCGTCTGCCAAATGGTTCCTGCAATGAACCAGACCTGTCTGTCAAATGATTTCTGCAATGCGTCGGACCCGTCTGCCAAACAGTTCCTTGCAATGCGCCAGATCCGTCTGTCGAACAGTTCCCCGCCATGTGCCAGATCCATCTGCGGGATTATTCCTGCCGTGAACCCAACTCCTCAGCCGCGGCTCAGCACCGCCTTGCAGATCGGATTTCCCTGAGCGGAAAAGCGCTCCTCATACTCCGTCATGATATTGCCGCGCACCATTTCCGCGTCGTGATGCAGGTCGCGCGTGTATGCGTCCACGCGCCAGCCGGCCGCGGCCGCCTCCTCCAGCGCAAACGCAAACAGGTCCTGATTGTCCGTCTTGAATTCCACCCGTCCGCCCGGCTGCAGAATCCGGTCGTAGCGCGCCAGAAACTGGCGGCTCGGCAGTCTGCGCTTGGCGTGCCGGTCCTTGGGCCACGGATCGGAGAAATTGAGGTAAATGCCGGCCACCTCGCCCTCGGCGAACACTTCCGTGATGTCCTCCGCCTCCATCCGCAGAAACAGCAGATTCGTCAGCTGCGGAAGGCTGCTCCGTTTCTCCAGGGCCCGCAGCAACACGCTGGAATACTTTTCGATACCCGCATAGTTGCAGCCGGGATTCTGCAGCGCAAGCTCCGTGATAAACCTGCCCTTGCCCATCCCGATCTCCAGATACAGCGGATGGTCGTTGCCGAACACCTCGTCCCAGTGTCCGCGCTTTTCCCGCATGACGTCCTCATGTACCACAAATTCGCTCCCGGCGATCGCCTCGCGCGAACCCGGTATATTTCTCAGCCTCATATTCTGCTCACTCCAAATTCTTCTGTGTTCCAGTTTCCTGTCTCTGATCTCCCGTTTCTTTGATTCACAATCTTTCATTTTCTGATTCTTTGTGTTCCGGTTTTCTGTTTCTGATCTGCCGTTTCCCTGTTTTCCGGCCTTCCTCTTCCCCTTGAAATCCCGCATTCCTTATTCTCTCAGAAATCCCGAAAAAGTCAAGTATTCCTCACATTTTCCTCACCATTTATTTTATTTTTTTGTTGTCCAGTTATTGACAATCTGTTAAATTTCGGTTAGTATTTTAACTAAGATGTAAAAAAATTGTAATTTTTATTATATGATGACTGAGTGATATAACACATGTACAATGTGAGGGGTATATAATATGAAGAAACGTAAATTGCTGCTGACGTTATCCCTGGCGGGACTGATGGCGCTTGCGTCTCCTGCGCTCCCGGCAGGTGCGAAATGGAAAACCACTAACGAAGGAAAGATGTATACGCAGGAGGCTTCTCCCGGTTATGTGACCGGCCTGAAGAAGATCGGCGATTACGCCTACTACTTCAATGAGAGCGGTATCATGCAGGTGGGCTTCCAGACGATCAGCGACAAAACTTATTATTTTGACGAAAAGACGGATACGCTGGGCCATCTCGTGTACGGCTGGATCACTACGGCGGACGGGAAGCGTTATTATTCCAATCAAAACGGCGTCATCCTGCAGGGCAAATGGCTGAACAACCGCTACTATTTCCAGGACGACGGCTCGCTGGCGGTCAATGCCTGGGTCGACGGCAAGTGGGTCGGAGCGGACGGACGCTATACCGGCGTGGTAAACAATGTCGGCTGGGTGACCGACGGCGGCGTGACCCGCTACTACGACAAGACCAGCCACATGCTCACCGGCTGGCAGACTATCAGCGGGCAGACCTATTATTTCAACCCGTCGTCCGGCAACCTGCTCAAGGGCTGGTTCAAGGTCGGCAATGCCCGCTACTACGGCGACACCAAGACCGGCGCGATCCTGAAGAACACCTGGAAGGACAGCCGCTATCTGAAAAGCGATGGCGCGGCGGCGATCGGCCTTTACAAGATCGGCGGGAAGACCTACCTCTTTAAGACCAGCGGCAAGGTACAGTCCGGCGGATGGGCCAGATACAACGGCATTTATTATTACTGCACCAAGAAAGGCGTCATAGAGACGAACAAGTGGCTGGACAGCAATACCAAGTATGTCACCTCCACCGGAGCGCGGGCGTCCGGGTTCACCACCATCGGCAGCGACACCTATTACTTTAATCCCACCACCGGCGTCAAGACGACCAAATGGGTGACCGTGGGCACGGACCGCTATTACCTGAGCAAAAAAACGGGTATTCTTTACAAAAACCACTGGGTTCTCTCCAAAAAGTATTACGCGTCCTCGACCGGCGCGGTGCTCAAGGGACTGAACGAGATCAACGGCAAGCTCTATTACTTTGATACGACGACCGGCAGAAAGGCCACGAACTCCCTGCAGACCATCGGCTCGGACAAATACTACTTCAACAGCAAGGGTGCCGCGCTGAAGGACAAATGGCAGGAGATTAGCGGGAAATACTACTATTTCCAGAGCGACAGCAAAATGGCGGTCAACACCTGGATCGGCGACTACTACGTAGGCCTGGACGGCGCGCGCACCGACCGCAACAAGACCGTCGGCTGGTCGACGGTGGACGGCGTCAAATACTACTATGACAGCAACGGCAACATGGTGACCGGCTGGACGACCATCGACAAGAACAAATATTACTTTGACTCCACCGGCGCGATGGTGACCGGCATCCAGACCATCGGCAGCAAGAAATATTACTTCTACTCCTCCGGCATCATGGCGCACTCGATTACCATCGCGGTCGGCACCAAGCAGTATACGCTTAACTCCAGCGGCGTAGTCACGGACGAAGTCAGCATGAAGGTATCGGAGAACACGGTGGGCGGACAGATTGTCAACTTCGCCCTGCAGTACGTGGGCAATCCGTATGTCTACGGCGGCACGAGCCTGACGAAGGGCGCTGACTGCTCCGGCTTTGTACAGACGGTCTTCTCCAACTTCAAGATCAAGCTGCTGCGCGTCGCGGACGACCAGATGAAAGGCCCGTCCAGCGCTTATATCCAGAACGGCTACAAGGAGGCTGTGGTGGTGGATATGTCCAGCCTCCAGCCGGGCGACCTGCTGTTCTACGGTTCCGGCAACTACGCGTCCCATGTGGCGATTTACATGGGCAACGGTCAGATCGTGCATGCCAGCAACTCGCAGCCGTATCCGGCCGGCGGCATCAAGGTATCGAACTACGATTACCAGACCCCGATCCGGGCCGTGCGTTACTGGTCCTGACCGGAAGCGGCAAACAATCAAAATGAGCTGACGCTCCATGGATTTCCATCGAAGGTCAGCTCATTTTTTTGTCTTTTCTTTGTTTCTTCTTCGTCGTTTCTGTTGGTCTTATCTTTTGTCTTGCCTTTTGTCCCGCCTTTAGTCTTATCTTTTCTTTTGTCTTTTCTTTTGTCTTGTCTTTTCTTTTGTCTTGTCCTTTCTTCGTCTTTTCTATCTATTCTTCACCTTTTCTGTCGTTTTATATACCCGCCTTCTTGTATGCCGGTTTCCCTGCGCGTCCCCGCTATGTTGTATGCGTTCCCTGTCCTGTGCCATTTAAATATTCAGAATCTTTTTCTTATTAACGCACATTTCATCTGTCAACCCTTTTTTGCGAATTTCCCGACGTTTTCCTCATTTTATCATAATCCACAAAACGTCCGTTCCGTAAAAAAACTATGTAAACCAATTTTTTTCGCCGTCAGGATGTGGATAATGTGGATAATTCGGTGCATAATTCCGGTTTACCGGCCTTTCGGGGTCTTGCCCATGTGGATAAGTCGCGCATATTTTGTCGAACCGTCTGCGGGGACTTTTGAAAATTTTGTGCAGGTTTACTTTTATTTCGGGGTGCAGGGGCCTTTTTTGAGGCGAATAGCGTTTCTGTATTTATGACAATTTGCATTGTTGACAGACTTTTTATTCCCGCACCCCGCGCCGGCGGCCAAAGCCTCCGGCACCATATCTGGTTGCGGACAGGCCGATTATTCGGCGCTCGTCTGCAGGCAGGAAATGAACTGATTCCCCGCTTCCTCAAACAGGGCCAAGCTGTCCTGCGGCCCGTAGAAGTAAGTCTCGCTCTCGCCCGGGTTCAGCAGGATGGTATTGCCGAAATCATCGTAGCCGGTGATGATCACGCTCCCGGTCGGGGTCGCCGCCAGCACCGGACGCCCCTGTCCCACAAAGTACAGCACCTGCTCCAGCGTGCAGCCGGTCAGATTGACCGCCACCCTGCCCGAGGACGCTTCCAGCGCCTCCACATCCATCACGCCGTTTCGCATGGAGGCCGGGATGTCCTCCAGATCGATTTTGCTGCTCACGGGCCGGTTGCCGCGCTCCCAGACGAATTCCTTTTCGTTGTTGATGACTACGCCCACCTTTTCGTCGGCTCTGCGGATTGCCTCTCCGGCCGTCGGCCACCGGCTTTCCATGCTGCCGCCCGCGTACACGGAATACAGCTCCTCGCGCTCCGTGTTGGCCGGGATGCGGATTTCATAGGTGTCGTCGTGCGTCAACAGCTTGCTCATGATAACCTGCGGGTTTTCGTCGTCGAGCGAAGCCCCCACGCGCAGCAGTATCTCTGTCTGCCTGACCGGATCCTCCCGCGTCGATACGCCGTATATCACGTCCTCCTCCGTGTCCGTGCTGACAATGTAGTCCTCCAGCGTCTCCCGGTAGGCGCCTCCGTCATAAACCATCCGCGTCAGCTTCAGCATGTTGTTGCTCTGCTCCGCCGCAGTCACATAAATGCCGGACTGCTCGTAATTCTTGATCTCCCTGCCTTCCTCGTCGACGATGGTCAGCCGGTACATCGGAAACAGCTCGTTTCCGTCGTTTCTGTCGTAAACGTCGGCCGCCAGCGCCCGGCCGTAGACCAGGTCCTCGCCCATGTACGCGACCGGCCGGATGTATTCGTCGCTCTCGCAGACCGCCTGCGAAACGGAGCCGGTCTCAAAGTCCATCGTATACAGAGTCTGCGACTGGTAGCGTTTGCCCTCGCGCAGCCAGCTGAAATAGCGGTTGCTGCGGGAGCTCGCGAAGCAGCCGTTGTTGACGCCCTCGATGACGCGCTCAAATTCCCGCGTCTGCAGGTTGATCCGGTAAACGATGCCCTCCAGCAGCAGATAACACTCCTCCTGGTCGTCCGTGATATACGCCAGCGCGTCCGAATCCAGCTTCAGCGCGTCGTACGCCTCCATGGTCTGCACAAACAGCATTTCCTCCACCGTCGA
Organism: uncultured Lachnospiraceae bacterium; assembly: GCA_947630595.1. Lineage (GTDB taxonomy): Bacteria > Bacillota > Clostridia > Lachnospirales > Lachnospiraceae > Choladousia. The sequence continues at coordinate 7,206 of CANRIG010000020.1, forward strand.
GGCGGCTTCCTCGTAATGGTAGATGCCGATTCCGTTTTCACCCTCGCGCGCGCCGCGGTTCATGTAGCCGGACACGGTAAACCAGACGTCCCCGGAATCGTCCACCCGCAGAATACGGATGCTGTTTTTGTCGTAAAAATCGCGGTAATCCATGTTTTTCTGCTGCGGGAAGCCGAAGACCCGGGTCAGGCGGCCGCCGTTTATATGGTATGTCCACAGCTCCTCCTCCTGCACAAACGCCACCGTCGTCTTTGACTCGTTAAAAGCATATTCCACATCGGGGTCCGAAATCCCCAGCAGGATGCCCTCCGGCTGCAGGACGGTCTTATCGGTATTGAACACCTCCTGCGTCGAGCGCGTGAAATCCAGCAGGAACACGCGCGTATCGGTATAGCGCAGGCGGTAAAATTCCTTGATGTTGTAAATGTCGCTGACGCCCTCGCTGTCCACCGCGGAAATCCGGTAATCCAGCACAAAGGAAGCCGTGGTGCCGTTGATATCCACAAGGCTCGGCGTGGGCTTGTAATAAACCTGCGGGTTCAGATCGCCCCACATCAGCTGCGGCACGGTATCGTGAATGTCCATCCACGCCAGCGTTTTCGTCTGCGCGGTGGTCTCGTCGGGCTCCACCACCATGCCCAGCGTATTCTGATCCGTCTTGTTGACGCAGCGCTCATAGAAGCCGGTCACAAAATCCAGGTATGCCTCCAGGTGCAGGCCGTCCTCCAGCAGCAGGCGCGTGTAAAAATAGATGTCCCGCCCGCCGGCCGTCACCTGCAGCTTGAGAATGTACTCCTGCTCCAGCAGCATGTTGTTCTGAATCTGCAGCGTCGTGTTGAGATAGCCGCCGTCCTCCGTAAATTTGATGATGTTGGTGTTTTCCAGGGAACGGGTGCCGTCCAGCGTCAGCACTTCATAGGAAGCGCTCTCGATGTTCGTGTCGAACGGCTGAATCTGCACATCGAGCTGATGGTTGTCCGGAAGCACGGTGACCGTGTCGCGGATGTAATTGACATCCATCTCCTGCGAGTAGCCGTGCAGGCAGTTGTAGCTCACGCCCCGGTTCTGCATGTAGACCAGCGGGAAGCTGGAATTCGCCATCGTCTGCGCCGTGCTCGGCGTGGGCTGGTTGATCCAGCGGCTGAACCCGATCACGGCCAGTACAAAAATCACCGTCAGGACCACGATGTGCAGCAGTATGTTTTTCAGAATCGATATCGTATTTCGCATATGGCTTCCCGTCTCCCGTCTCTATTTTCCCCGCAGCAGCCCGGCGAGCGTCGGCCGGACGTGGAGAAATTCCATGCATGCGTCCACCGCGGCGGAAACGCCGCGATCCTGCGCGGGGCCGTCGTCGCTGCGGACCGCCCGGATCAGCACGTTCTTGGGCGTGTGCTCCATGTCGATGAATTCCAGCACCTGCACGCGGTAGCCCTGTTCCTCCAAAAGCGCCGCCCGCAGGCCGTCCGTGACCAGCGCCGCCATCCGCTCTTTCAGCAGGCCGTACCGGAGCACCGGCTGTAATGTCTCATTTTGTATTTGTCCATTCAACTCATGCTGGCAGCAGGGCACGGAGAGAATCGCGCGGGCGTTCCAGGCCACCGCCTTGGCCAGCGCAAAGTCCGTCGCCGTATCGCAGGCGTGCAGCGTCACCACGAGGTCCACCTGATCCACGCCCTCAAAATCCGCGATGTCGCCGGTCTGAAAGGTGAGCTTCTCATAGCCGAATTCGCGCGCCAGCGCACTGCAGTGCGCAATCACGTCCTCCTTGAGGTCGAGACCGACGACGCGCAGGTCGTAGCCCCGGATCTCGTGCAGGTAGTAATAAATCGCAAAGGTCAGATAGGATTTGCCGCAGCCGAAGTCGATCACAGAAAGCTCGCGCCCCTGCTCCAGCGCCGGACAGATGTCCTCGACAAATTCCAGAAAGCGGTTGACCTGCCGGAACTTGTCATACCGGGCGCGCACCACCTTGCCCTCCGGCGTCATCACGCCCAGCTTCACCAGAAACGGCACCGGCGTGCCCTCCGGCAGCAGATAGCGCCTGGTGCGGTTGTGCTGCAGGTCCGCCTGCGCCCGGACGCGCTCGCAGGCGCGTTCGCGGATGGTGACCTGCCCCTTTTTGCTGACCAGCACGGTGATCGCCCGCTCCGTCGTATCGATCTGCATCTGTTTGAAATCCCGGCTCAGCCACACCGGCAGCGCCTCCGTCAGCGCCTGCCGGTCGTAATTTTTGTGAAATTCCTTTTTCCCGTCCCAAAAAGCCCGCCTGAAACATCAGCTTCTGCCTCTGCATCAGCGGGCGGATTTTTATTTTCTGTATCTCCGCTTTCGTCCGCTGCCCGCTCACCACGATATGGAGCAGCCGTTCGTCCAGCACGCGCTCCAGCAACGCTCTCAGTTCTTCCATTCGTCTCTCCCCGCAGCAAATTTCCGTATTTCCAGTATACTATCCCTGTACCGTTTGAACAAGGCTTTTATCCTTACGTTTTTACATCCGCCGCTTTCTGCAGTCCCGGTAGCGGCAACGCCTGTGGTGCATCTCGCCGAGCAGAAGCACCCGTACCATATCGCCGAGCCAGCTCTGGCCCGGACGGTTTCGGCCCGGCCCGCGGTACTGCATGGTCAGCACCTCCTCCTGCTGCGCCGGCGGCTCCTCCGGGAACTGACCGCGCACCTGGCCGCAGATATGCTCCGCAATCCGCTGCACCGTCGTCCGGTCCGGGTACTCGTCGTACATCGTGCTGCCCTCAAATTCCATCTTGTCGCACGCTTCCTCTATATATGGAAGCAATATTTTGGCGCCCTCCGGGTACATGCCCTGCAGCTTCCGCAGGTCGCGCTCGCTCTCCTTCTGTTCCTCCAGAACCGCCGCATACTCCGGCATCATGAAATACGGCTGCACCGGCAATTCCTCCTCGCCGATATACGGGTTCCAGCCGCTGGCCGCCCGCTCCCGCTCGATCTCCTCCGTCTGCATGCAGGCGCTGCGCACCGCTGCCGTGCCGCACTGCGGCGTCCGCATCCCGCGGCATTTCCCGCACGCTCCGGCGCCGCAGGACTGTCCGCTGCTCTTACCTCTGTCCATAAACTGCTCCTCACTGCTCTTTGTTCCCTGTTATTATATGAGTCAGCGGGCAAAAGGTCAAAAATCAGAACAGGCCGAGATGCTCCAGCAGAATTTTCAGGCCCAGTAAAATCAGGATCAGGCCGCCGGCAAATTCCGCGCGGGCTTTATAGCGCACGCCGAAAATGTTTCCGATCTTTACGCCGGCGGAAGAAATCACAAATGTGACGGCTCCGATGAACAGCACCGCCGCCGGGACGTTGGTATCCGGAAGGAACGCAAAGGTTACGCCGACCGCCAGCGCGTCGATGCTCGTCGCCACCGCCAGCAGGAACATGGTGCGGATATCGAGCGAAGCGCTCTCCTCTTTTTCCTCCTTATCCCGCGACTCCTTGATCATGTTTCCGCCGATCACCGCCAGCAGCACAAACGCAATCCAGTGGTCGACCGCGGTAATATAGCCGCGGAACTGATAGCCGAGCAGATAGCCGGCCGCCGGCATCAGCGCCTGAAATCCGCCGAACCACACGCCGCAGACCAGCGCCTTTCGCAGATCGCAGCGCTCCATGGCCAGGCCCTTGCAGACCGAAACCGCAAACGCGTCCATCGACAGTCCGACCGCCAGAAGGAACAATTCCAGAATACTCATATTGTTTTTCTCCTTTGCACGCAGCGCTTTATGCGGCGGAAACACCGTCACATTTCATCCTCACGCAGCCAGTCGAGATAGCTGCGAATCTGCCGTTCATATCCCTGATCCGACGGCTCATAAAACCGGCGGCCCGCAAGCTCCTCCGGCAGGTAGGGCTGGCGTGAAAAATGCTTCGGGTAATCGTGCGCGTACTCGTATCCGATTCCCCGGCCCAGCTTCACGGCTCCCTTGTAATGGCTGTCGCTCAGGTGCGGCGGAATGGCCGCCGGCCGCTCGCGCACCGCGTTCATCGCAGCCCCGATGGCCGTCGTCGCCGAATTGCTCTTGGGCGCGGTCGCCACATAGAGCGCCGCCTGCGCCAGAATCAGCTGCGCCTCCGGCATCCCCACCCGTTCGACCGCCTGGGAGGCGGCCACCGCCACCTGCAGCGCCTGCGGGTCGGCATTGCCGACGTCCTCCGAGGCGCAGATCATGATGCGGCGGGCAATGAAGGTCACGCTCTCCCCGGCGTACAGCATCCGCGCCAGGTAGTAAACCGCCGCGTCCGGGTCGGAGCCCCGCATGCTCTTGATGAAGGCCGAGATCGTGTCATAGTGGCTGTCGCCGTCCTTGTCGTAGCGCACCGCCCGCTTCTGGATGCACTCCGAGGCCACGGCCAGCGTAATGCGCACCCTGCCGTCCGCGTCCGGAGCCGTGGTCAGCACGCCCAGCTCCACCGCGTTTAACGCCGCCCGGGCGTCGCCGCCGGCGATATCCGCCAGAAATTCTGCCGCGTCGTCGTCGATGACCGCGTTGTACGCGCCCATCCCGCGCTCCACATCAGAAACCGCCCGCCGGATCAGCGTCAGAATGTCTTCTTTTTCCAGAGGCTTCAGTTCAAAAATCACCGAGCGGGAAAGCAGCGCGCTGTTGACCTCAAAATACGGGTTCTCCGTCGTCGCCCCGATCAGGATCAGCGTGCCGTCCTCGACAAACGGCAGCAGATAATCCTGCTGCCCCTTATTGAACCGGTGAATCTCGTCCACAAACAAAATCGTCTTTTTTCCGTACATGCCGAGGTTGTCCTTCGCCGTTTTCACAACCTCCTCCATGTCCTTCTTGCCCGCCGCCGTGGCGTTGATCTGGGTAAACTCCGCGCTCGTGGTGTTGGCGATCACCTTCGCCAGCGTCGTTTTCCCGGTGCCCGGAGGCCCGTAAAAAATCAGCGAGCTCAGCTTATCCGCGGAAATCGCGCGGTACAGCAGCTTATCCTTCCCGATGATGTGCCGCTGCCCAACCACCTCATCCAGCGTCCGCGGCCGGATGCGCGAGGCCAGCGGCGCTTCGCTTTTCCTCGTTTTCGTTCTTGCATATTCAAATAAATCCATCGCTACTCCAGTATCAGTTCCTCGACCGTCACAAACTCATAGCCCTGCTCCAGCAGCCGGTCCGCAATCTCAAGCCCCGCCTGCACGGAGGATTCGTACCAGTCGTGCAGCAGTATGATATCTCCGTCCTCCGTCTCGTCCAGCACCCGCTGCACCACCGCCGCCCTGTCGTTCATCGTCCAGTCCTTCGGGTCCACGCTCCAGAGAACCGGAATCATTGTAAACAGGCGTTCCATGTCTTTGTCCCAGGCGCCGAACGGCGGCCGCACAAATTCCGTGTCCCTGCCCGTGATCTCCCGCACAAGCCTGGCCGTCTTTTCCACCTGCGCGCAGGCGTCCGCAGCGCTCATGGCGCTGAGCTGTACGTGGTCGTATGTATGGTTGCCGATCAGATGGCCCTCGCCGGCCATCCGCCGGATCAGGTCCTCATTGCCGGGGATGTTGCTCCCAATCACAAAAAAGCTGGCCTTTATATTCCGCTCCAGCAGGCCGTCGAGCAGCAGCTTCGTGTAAATGGGATGCGGGCCGTCGTCAAAGGTGAGCGCGACGCGGCCCCTGCCCGTCCCCGGCTCCTGCACTTCCTGCGAAAGTCTTTCCTGCGCTTCCTGTGAAAGCCTTTCCTGCGCGCCGGGCCGCGGCCTCCCGGAAATCCCGTCCGCGGCTTTCCCCGCCTGCGCGCCGCTTCCGGCAGCGCTCCCCGCGATCCGCACAATATCCTTATATGCAGAGAACGCCAGAACTGCCGCCAGTCCCCAGCAAAACAGGGACTTCGCAATTCTGGCTCCGATCTCTTTTATCAGGTCCGCCTGCATCGATGTTTGTTTTTCTGTATTGATTTGTTTCATCCTGCACCCGTTTTTGTTTCATTATATGATAACGGAGTGCAGGCAATCACCGTCTTTACGGCTGCGCGGAATCCTCCTGCGGATGTTCCGCAGGCTCGTCCACCGTCTCCTGCGGCGCGTTTCCGGCGTCCGCCACACCCTGTCCACTCTGGGCATCCGGCAGACGGTCAGCCTCGCCTCGCGGATTTTGTGCGTCTGGCAGTCCATCCACTGTTCTGCGCGGATTCTGAGCGTCCGGCAGTCCGTCCGCCGGTACCCGCGGATTCTGGGCGTCCGGCAATCCATCCCCGGCATCCGCATCGTCCGCCTCAGCGTTCAGGCCCAGGTACTCGTCGCGGAACCGCCGCTTAAAAATGGTGCAGGCGACGTAGACAAGCGCGCCCGTCATTCCCCGCATCGTGACCAGGAAATGCACCAGGCCGCCGAGGCCCACCAGCCCCATGCCTGCATAAATATAATACGCCCTGATCTGCTCCGGCGTCCGGTCCTCAAACTCATGCCCCCAGATCACCGAGAACACATCCGACACCAGCCAGAAAATGAACAGGCATACGGAGATTCCCACCGGGTACAGCGGCGTGTCCACCTGCCGCGTCACGCCGCAGAAAATCAGAAATGCAATCAGCACTCCCATGACCGCCACGGAAAGGATCATCACTCTCCGGTTGATTTTCTTTTTTTGTTCTTCCGACATATTTTCCTTCCACGCCGCATCCGCTGCGGCCCAAACCTCTTATGCCAGCGTCACCCTGCGGAAATTTTTCTTGCCGCGCCGGATCACGACGCCGTCCGCAAGCTGTTCTCTGGAAATGACAGCCTTGATGTCCGTCACCTTCTCGCCGTCCACCGACACGCCGCCCTGTTCGACCGCGCGGCGTCCTTCGGAGCGCGACGGCACAAGGCCCGTCTTCTGCAGCAAAACGATGAGGTCGATGCCGTTCTCCGCAAGCTCCGCCTCCGCAAGCTCCGTCGCCGGCATCTCCGCCGCGTTTCCGCTGGAAAACAGCGCCCGGGCGCCTTCCTGCGCCTTCTTCGCCTCTTCCTCGCCGTGTACCAGGCTCGTCAGCTCGTACGCCAGAATCTCCTTGGCCCGATTGAGCTGGCTGCCCTCCCATTTGTCCATGGCGTCGATCTCCTCCAGCGGCAGGAACGTCAGCATGCGCAGGCATTTGAGCACGTCCGCGTCGGCCACATTCCGCCAGTACTGGTAAAAGTCAAACGGGGAGGTCTTGTCCGGGTCAAGCCAGACGGCCCCGCTCTGCGTCTTGCCCATCTTCTTGCCCTCGGAATTGAGCAGCAGCGTGATCGTCATCGCGTACGCGTCCTTGCCCAGCTTGCGCCGGATCAGCTCCGTGCCGCCGAGCATGTTGCTCCACTGGTCGTCGCCGCCGAACTGCATGTTGCAGCCGTATTTCTGGTAGAGCACATAGAAATCATAGCTCTGCATAATCATGTAATTGAACTCCAGGAAGCTCAGCCCGCGCTCCATCCGCTGCTTATAGCACTCCGCCGTCAGCATGCGGTTGACCGAAAAATGCGGCCCCACCTCGCGCAGCAGCTCCACGTAGTTCAGGTTCATCAGCCACTCCGCGTTGTTGATCATCAGCGCCTTGCCGTCGGAAAAATCGATAAAGCGGCTCATCTGCTTTTTGAAGCAGTCGCAGTTGTGCTGAATCGTCTCCGGGGTCATCATCTTGCGCATGTCCGTCCGACCGGACGGGTCGCCGATCATGCCGGTGCCGCCGCCCAGCAGCGCGATCGGGCGGTTGCCCGCCATCTGCAGCCGCTTCATCAGGCACAGCGCCATGAAATGTCCGACGTGCAGGCTGTCCGCCGTCGGGTCGAAGCCGATGTAAAACGTCGCTTTGCCGTTGTTGATCAGCTCCCGGATTTCTTTTTCATCGGTCACCTGGGCAATCAGCCCGCGGGCGACCAGTTCGTCATATATCTGCATGTTTCTATTCCTCCTGCCGGCGGCACGTACCGGTCAGTTGACCGACGTCTTGCCGTTGATCTTGGCGCCGCCCGAGCATCTCATCTGTGTCTTTTTGTCGCCGGAAATCTTATTCTTGGAAGCCGTCACCGTCGCATTGTTGCTCGAGAACAGGCCGTATCTGCCGTAACCCGAGATTTTGTTGGAAACCATGCGCACATTCTTGGAGCTCGTGCTCGCGCGGATACCGTCGCTCTTGGTGTTCGCCACCGTGTTGCCCTGCACCGTCACATTGTCCGAGCGCTCCGCCACCAGAATACCGACCGAATCCGCCTTGCGGGTTTTGCTGATCTTATTTGATTTAACGGTATTATTGCCGGATTCCTTCAGCGTAATCCCATGCATGCTGGTATCGCTGATCTTGTTGCTGATAATCTTATTGCCTTCTGAGGACTCAAGGACAGAGATACCGTTCATTTCCTTGCCCTGGCCGCTCCAGACCTTGTTGACGATGGTGTTCTTCTTGATGGTATTGTTGCAGCTGCTGGTCAGCCTGATCCCGTCGCCGGTGCCGTCGCCTTTCCCCTTGGTCTTGATATTGCAGACGATCTTGTTGCCGGACACGGTATTCTTATCCGCGCCCTCCAGGCACAGAGCCAGTCCGCGGCAGGTCAGCGTGATGTTGTTGTTCAGCACGCTCACGCCGCGCAGCGTATAGTCGCCCGCCGGGACGCTGCCGGAACCGTTCGGCAGATTGGCGCCGAAGAGCGAAATGCCCACCGCCATATTCGGATAACCCAGGTATTTGACCTTGATCGTATTTTTCTCGATCACGGAATTTGCACTCGACTGAATCGTCATGCTGCCATTGTTCGGCTTGTAGTACGCCTTGTCGTCCTTGTTCGCGGAACGGAAAATAATGCCGGCCCCGCAGTCCTCGATGTTGTTGCCGCTGATTGTGGCGTTCACATAGTTGGTCGCGATGATGGCATAACCTGGAATGTTTTTAAAGGTATTGTTGATGATTTTGACGCCGCTGAAATAAGAGCCCGCGACCGCGCTGTGGCTGCCGACGCCGCGCTGCACGCCGTCGAACGTACAGTTCTGCACCGTGATATTCGCGCAGGGCGTCTCGTCGTATTCGGCATACTGATTGAAATGCTCCTGCCGCATGACGTCGATCTGCAGCGCCTCACGGTTTTCCCCGCTGGTCTTCGATCCGTTCAGGCCGGTAAATACGCAGCCGTTAAACGTAACGTTCCTGCAGGCTGCGATCTCGGCAAAATGGCTCTCCTTGACATTCTGGAAAGTCACTCCCTGCACGGTGACGTTTTCCGCATGGCCGAAGCGGAAAATCGGGTTGGAATAATTGGCGCCGTCCCAGACACCGCCGCTGATCGTAATGTTCTGGAAGCCGCTGTAGCCCGACTTTCTGTCCTCATAAGAGCCGAAGCGCAGCATGGAATAATTTTTCCCTTTCGGCGAACGCCGGATAACCGCGTTTTTATCCAGAGTAATCTTGGTGTTGCTGTAAACCCGCAGCGTGTTGTTGATCGTATAGGTGCCCGCCGGCACCTCAATGGAGCCGCCGCTGTCCAAAGCCGCCTGGAACGTCTTGGTGATGTCCATGCCATTGCTCACACTGAGCGTCTGCGCCGATGTCTTCATCGGCTTTACAAGCGTCAGCGAAAGCATCAGCACGAAAAACCCTGCAAACAAACTGCTTTTCCTGATAAATTGTTTCATAATCCGAGTCCTCCCTTTGCATGTCAACGTGTTATTTCTCTCATCGCCTATTATAGCAGAGGGCGGGCCGGTTGTCGAGGAAAAGCAGACCAAATTTTTCCGTCTTCCGGTCCGTGCGCAGAACAAAAGCGGCGCTCACACGAAACGCCGCTTGATTTCTTCAAATTTTTCCGCCGTCAGCAGGGCATCCTCCTTCCGGCCCTGAAAATGCACCACGTAGGTCCAGCGTCCGTAGGGCTCGATTCTGCTGATACGCGACAGATTGATGATATAGGATTTGTGGCTGCGCAGAAACTGCTCCGGGTCGAGCTTTTTCTCCAGCTCCGCAAGGCTCGCCGAGGTCACATAGCTGTCCCGCTCCGTGTAAATCACCGTAGAATTGTTTTCGCGCTGAATCAGGATGATCTCCGGAATCGGAATAAAACTCATGCTCTCCTTGCCCTTGACCAGCAGCTTGTCGCGGCGGTATTCCGATTTCACGACCCGCTCCTCCGGTTCCGCCGTTCCGGGATTTGCCAGGGCCGCAATCCGGTCCAGCGTCCGGTCCACGCGGTCGACGGAGAACGGCTTGAGCAGATAATCGAACGCGTACAGCTCAAACGCCTCCGGCATGTACTCCGCGTGGGCCGTGGCAAAAATAATTTTCACCTTCGGGTCCAGCTCCGTCAGCACCCTGGCGCATTCGACGCCGTTCTGCCCTTTGATGCCGATGTCGAGAAAAACCACCTCGGGCCTGGTGCGCCGGAACAGAATGATGGATTCCGCCAGCTCGCCGCACTCCGCCACCACCGCAAATTCCCTGTGCTTTTCGATAATTTTTTTCAGAAGCAGGCGCATCCCCGCCTCATCCTCAATCAGCATCACTCTGACCGCCATGTCAAGCTTCTCCTTCTGCGGCGCTTTCTGGATACCGGCTCGCCCAGAATCATCGACCAGGCCATCATTTTTTCCAGATCGACTGGTTCCGCCGTTTCCTTATATAAAGGCCCCGGCGCGGCTTCCGCCGCGGGCTGCTCCCGGTCTCCGGCCGTTTTCACTCCGCCCGTTTCCCCGGCGTCCGTTTCCCTGCCGGTCCTCTCTCCGCCTTCTTTTCTCCGGCCGCTCTTTTTCGCGCCGGTTTTCTTCCTGCCATCCCTTTTTCCGTTGGCCTTTTTCTCACCGGCCTTTCTCCCGCCGGCCCGTTTCTCACCGGCTTTTCTCCCGTCGGCCCTTTTCTCACCGGCCTTTCTCCCGCCGGCCCTTTCGCCGTCCCTGTCTCCGTCCGGCTCCCCGCCGTCTTTTTCTCCGTCCGGCCTTTCGTCCGGCTGTCCCGACAGCTCCCCGGGTACCGGCTCCTCCCGCTCCGAAAGGCCCGGGTCCGCAATTTTCATAAAATCCCCGAACCGGCCCAGGCCCGCCGTGCTGTTTGTTTTTGCAAGTTCATCCAGAATTTCCCGGAGTTCCATCCGCCGCTCCTTTCCGCCGCGTCAGTCCAGAATCTTATTCTCCGCCGCATGGCCGCCAATGTGCTCTCTCATCTGCGTGTCCGCCTTTACATTCTGGAGATCGTAATAGTCCATCACGCCCAGCCTGCCCTCGCGCAGCGCATGCGCCAAAGCTTTCGGAACCTCGGCCTCCGCCTCGACCACGTAGGCGCGCATTTCCTGCTCCCGCGCCACCGCCATCGCGCGCCGCTCCTCGGCTTTCGCCTGGGCGATGTTTTTATCCGCCTCCGCCTGCAGGCTCTGCAGCTGTGCGCCGATGTTCCGCCCGACGTCGATATCCGCGATGTCGATCGAGAGAATCTCAAACGCCGTCCCGGAATCCAGGCCCTTGCTGAGCACGCGCTTGGAAATGTCGTCCGGGTTTTCCAGCACCTCCTTGTGGGAATCTGCCGAGCCCACCGTGGTCACAATGCCCTCGCCGATGCGGGCCAGCACTGTGGCCTCGCCGGCGCCGCCGACCAGCCGTTCCAGATCCGCGCGCACCGTCACCCGCGCCTTTACGAGCAGCTCGATGCCGTCCTTCGCGACCGCCGACACGTTCGTGGTCTCGATGACCTTGGGGTTGACGCTCATCCGCACTGCCTCGAGGACGTTTCGGCCCGCCAGGTCAATGGCCGCCGCCTTTTCAAATTCCAGATCGATGCCGGCTCTCGCTGAGGCGATCAGCGCGTTGACCACGTTGTCCACATTGCCGCCCGCCAGATAATGCGCTTCCAGCTGGTTGACGCTGAGATCGAGGCCGGCCTTGCGCGCCTTGATCAGCGGCATCACGATCTTGGCCGGGCGCACGCGGCGCAGCCGCATGCCGATCATGTTGAAAATGCTGATTTTTACGTTTGCGGCCAGCGAGGAAATCCAAAGTCCTACCGGCACAAAAATGAAAAACAATACGATCAGCAGGCCGACAATGCCAAGCACCACAATCCAGATGATATTACTCAGACTCATTTCTCTTTCCTCCTTTTTCTCTCACTACCAGTTTGGAACCCTCCACCTTGATGATCTCGATTTCCGTTCCCCTGGAAATATAATTTCCCTCGGTGAGCACGTCAAATTTGATGTCGTCAAAGGTGCCGATTCCCGCCGGACGCAGGTCGGTCGCCGCCGTGCCCTGCCTGCCCAGCAGATACTGCAGGTCGCTGGAGCTCAGATAGCCCTCCGTCCGGCGCTGCTCCTCCTCTAAAATAATCGGCGGCTTCAGTTTGCCGTGCGACAGCAGCCCCAGGACGATCGCCATCAGAATCCCCAGCAGGGCGAGAACCGCGATGGTGATCAGCGCCGCCTCCATCGCAGAGTCCGCGAGGGCAAACACACCGCCCACCAGACAGATGATGCCGCTCACGCCCGGCACGGAAAACCCGGGCAGCACCATCTCGATTCCCACCAGAATAAATCCGGCAATCAGAAGCAAAATGCCCAATACCGTCAGTCCATCCATCGGTATTTCCCCCTTCCTGACTCTATTGTATACGATCTTTCCCAGATGAAAATACATATTCTGTCATTGATACGATTTGCGGCGCAACCTGTCGGTTTTTGCCCCTGAACTGACAGCCGCCTTCCCGCCGGACTCCCTGCCTGAGCGGGTCGCGCCCGGCTTCTGTCCCGACGGTCCGCCGCTTCCCGCGCCCTTTCGCGGGATGGTGAAGGAAAAAGCGGTCTCCCCGTCTTTGCTTTTCAGCTCCAGACTGCCGCCGGCCTCGCGCAGCACGGAGGTCACAATCGTCAGGCCCATCCCGTGCCCCTCGCCGATTTTGGTCGTATAGCCCTGCCGGAAAATCAGCTTCTGCTGCGCCTGCGGAATCCCGGGGCCGTTGTTCTGCACCAGAAACCGGTATTCCCGCGGGGTCTCGGCCATGCGCACCGTAATTTTCTTTTCTCCCGTATTCCCGGCCACCGCCGTCGCCGCGTTGTCGATCAGGTTGGCCAGAATCCGGCACAGCTCCCACGGCTCCAGCGGCAGCTCCCGCAGCTGTGTGCCCACCTCCAGGTAAACGTCGATCCCCTGCTGCTCTGCGGCTTCCATCTTGGCCTGCAGCAGCGCGTTCACCGCGGGCTGCGACGTCCGCAGGGCGCGGCTCACTTTCATGATATCCCTGAACACCGGCCTCAGATAATCCCGCGCGCTCTCATACTCGCCCAGCTCCAGCAGCCCGTTTACAATCTGAATCTGATTGAGGTAGTCGTGGCGCTGCTCCCGCAGCCTTGTGTTGAGGTTTTCCAGATTCCGCAGGCTCTCCTCATAGTTCCTGCGCTGGTAGCGCATCACAAAGCCGAGTCCGGCGATCGACAGCAGGCTGCTCAGCAGCACCAGGCCGATCGACAGCCTCAGCACGGACTCCGAGTATTGAATCACATCGCACTGCAGGCCCAGCAGGATGCCGATGCCCAGCAGAAACTGCAGAATATTAACCAGAAACAGCATTCCCGAAAGCTTGCGGACCGACATGATGCGCGCCTCCCCTGACCGTACTTTTCCATAACGGAACCCTACAGACATTTTATCACACAGGAAAGCATTGACAATATTTTTTATTCCTACTACAATAACAATTACTGCCGCAATTCATTGTTTACATAAAATATACCATTTTGAAGAGGAGGAGTTTCATGTCACAGACAGAAGAACAGCTGCAGACGCCCAGGGAAAACAAGATGGGTGTGATGCCGGTTCCCAGGCTTTTGCTGACAATGTCGCTGCCGATGGTGGCTTCCATGCTGGTGCAGGCCCTGTACAACGTCGTCGACAGCATTTTTGTATCCCAGATCAATGAAAACGCGCTGACCGCGGTTTCCCTGACTTTCCCGATCCAGAACCTGATGATCGCGGTGGCCTCCGGTACCGGCGTCGGCGTCAACGCCCTGCTTTCGCGCAGTCTCGGCGAAAAAAATTACGAGCAGGCCAACAAGGCGGCCAACAACAGCGTCCTGCTGACGGCCTGCAGCTACCTCGTATTCGCGCTGGTCGGCATTTTCGGCTCGCGCCTGTTTTTCTCCATGCAGACCCCGGACGCGCAGATACAGGAATACGGATTCCAGTACATGAGCATCGTCTGTATCCTTTCCTTCGGCGTTTTTGGGCAGGTCAACATGGAGCGCCTGCTGCAGTCCACCGGGCTCACGTTTTACGCGATGATCACCCAGGGCACGGGCGCAATCATCAATATTATTTTTGACCCGATCATGATTTTCGGATATTTCGGCTTCCCGAAGATGGGCGTGGCCGGCGCGGCCGCCGCTACCGTATTCGGCCAGATCGTCGCGTTCCTGCTCGGCATCTATTTCAATTTCCGCAAAAATACCGAGATTCAGCTCTCGCCGAAGCGGATGCGCTTCCACGGTCCCACGGTCAAAACGATCTACGCGGTCGGCGTTCCTTCTATTTTAATGATGTCCATCGGCTCGGTCATGACCTTCTGCATGAATAAAATCCTGCTGATGTTCTCCTCGACGGCGGCCGCCGTATTCGGCGTGTATTTCAAGCTGCAGAGCTTTTTCTTCATGCCAGTCTTCGGCATGAACAACGGCATCGTGCCGATCATCGCCTTTAACTACGGCGCGCGCAACAAAAAGCGCATCATGCAGACCTTCCGCCTCGGCTGCTGCGCGGCCTTCGTGAGCATGATCTGCGGCGTGATCGCCTTCCACCTGATTCCGGATCAGCTGCTGGGCCTGTTCAACGCCTCCGAGGACCTGCTGGCCATCGGCCGCACGGCGCTGCGCACGATCAGCCTCAGCTTCCTGCTGGCCGGCTTCTGCATCGTCATCGGCTCCGTGTTTCAGGCGCTGGGCAACGGCGTCTACAGCCTCATCGTTTCCGTCTGCCGTCAGCTGCTGGTGCTGCTGCCGGTGGCCTGGGTGCTGGCGATGACGCTGGGACTCGACGCCGTCTGGTGGTCGTTCCCGATCGCCGAGATCGTATCCCTGCTGGTATCTCTGATTCTGTTCCGCAGGATCTACCGCCAGCGGATTCAAACGCTTTAAGATCAAATAATCGTTAAAATTAATCCAGATATTACAATTCTGTCCGGTCGGTACCCTTTCGAGTATTTTCCCCGGAAACCAAAGCTATGGTTTCCGGAGAAAACACATCGAAAATCCAACCGGACAGAATTAAGTTACAGCATTCTTTTCATCTTTTATATAAATGCATTTTGCTGCGCGTCGTACTCATAATTGACGGCGCGCAGTTTCTGTTCCAGCTCGCCGCGCGGCACATCCATGGCCGCGCAGAAATCGTCGAGCGAGCGGTAGTTGTCGCGCAGCTGCGTGTTCACATAGCTCAGCAGCATGATCGGATCCTGCGGCAGACTCATACGGAAACCTCCTTATCCCAAATCCTGACTGAAAATCCTGACTGACCTGCATGCGCAAAACACACCGCTCATATTTCGCACCGCATCCCGCTCCCGCAGGCCAGCGTTTTTCCATAGTGTACTCGATATTTTTATTACGACAGGTTCATGACGTCCGCCGTCAGCTTTCCGTCCTCGACATGGAACACGATGGTATCGTCCATGCCGACCTTGCCGGAGAGAATCAGGCGGGCCGCCAGCGTCTCCACATTCTTCTGCAGGAAGCGCTTGAGCGGGCGGGCGCCGTAGACCGGGTCGTAACCGCCCTCGATGATGTACTGTTTGGCATCCGCGTCGAGCGCCAGGCGAATCTCCTGCGCGTCCAGACGCCGGTTGAGGTCAGCCACCATCAGGTCAATGATATTGCCGATGTTCTCTTTTGTCAGCGGCTTGAACATGATGATCTCGTCCAGACGGTTCAAAAACTCCGGGCGGAAGCTGCCGCGCAGCTGCTCCATCACCATGTCCTGCGTCTCCTGGCGGATGCTGCCGTCGGCCTCGATGCCCTCGAGCAGGAACTGCGAGCCGATATTCGACGTCATGATCAGGATCGTGTTCTTGAAATCGACCGTCCGGCCCTGGGAATCCGTGATGCGGCCGTCGTCCAGCACCTGCAGCAGCACGTTGAACACATCCGGGTGCGCTTTCTCCACCTCGTCGAACAGCACGACCGAATACGGCTTGCGGCGCACCGCCTCCGTGAGCTGGCCGCCCTCCTCGTATCCCACGTATCCGGGAGGCGCTCCGATCAGGCGCGACACCGAGTGCTTCTCCATATATTCGCTCATATCGATACGCACCATGTTCTGCTCGTCGTCAAACAGACTCTCCGCCAGCGCCTTGGCCAGCTCGGTCTTGCCGACGCCGGTCGGGCCCAGGAACAGGAACGAACCGATCGGCTTGGACGGATCCTTGATGCCGGCCTTGGAGCGGAGAATTGCCTCCGTCACCTTTTCCACGCCGTCGTCCTGACCGATCACCCGCTTGTGCAGCTCCTCGTCCAGTGCCAGAATCTTGGCCCGCTCGCCCTGCGTCAGCTTCGCCACCGGAATGCCGGTCCAGCGGGAGATAATCCGGGAAATTTCTTCCTCGGTGACGCTCTCATGCACGAGCGACATCTCGCGGCTGTTGACCTTTTCCTCCTCGGCCGCCAGCTGCTGCTGCAGTTTGGGCAGTTCGCCGTACTGCAGTTCCGCCGCCCGGTTGAGGTCGTAGTTGCGCTGTGCCAGCTCGATCTCTTTATTCATACTCTCAATCTGCTCACGCAGCGTGGAGAGGTTTTCGACCGCTTTCTTTTCGTTGTCCCACTGCGCTTTCTGCGAATTGAAGCTGTCCCGCAGCTCGGCCAGCTCGCGCTGCAACGCCTCCAGCCGTTCATGGCTCGGCTTGTCTGTCTCCTTTTTCAGGGCGGCTTCCTCGATCTCCATCTGCATAATCCGCCGCTGCAGCTCGTCCAGCTCGGTCGGCAGCGAATCCAGCTCCGTCTTGATCAGCGCGCAGGCCTCGTCCACCAGGTCGATCGCCTTATCCGGCAGGAAACGGTCGGAAATATAGCGGTGCGACAGCGTGGCCGCCGCCACCAGCGCGCTGTCGGTAATCTTGACGCCGTGGAACACTTCGTAGCGCTCCTTGAGGCCGCGCAGAATCGAGATGGTGTCCTCCACGCTCGGCTCATCCACCAGCACCGGCTGGAATCTGCGCTCCAGCGCCGCATCCTTCTCGATGTATTTGCGGTACTCGTCCAGCGTGGTCGCGCCGATGCAGTGCAGCTCGCCGCGGGCCAGCATGGGCTTGAGCATATTGCCGGCGTCCATCGCGCCCTCGGTCTTGCCCGCACCCACGATCAGGTGCAGCTCGTCAATAAAGAGGATGATCTCCCCGTCGCTCTTGCGCACCTCCTCCAGCACGGCCTTCAGGCGCTCCTCAAACTCGCCGCGGTACTTCGCGCCGGCCACCAGCGCGCCCATATCCAGAGCGAAAATCTTTTTGTTCTTTAATCCTTCCGGCACATCGCCGCGCACAATACGCTGCGCCAGCCCTTCCACGGCCGCCGTCTTGCCGACGCCGGGCTCGCCGATCAGCACCGGGTTGTTCTTCGTCTTGCGGGAGAGGATGCGGATCACATTTCGTATCTCGGCGTCCCGCCCGATAACCGGATCCAGCTTCTGGCTGCGTGCCCGCTCCACCAGATCCTGGCCGTATTTGTTCAGCGTGTCGTAGGTCGCCTCCGGATTGTCCGATGTCACACGCTGATTTCCGCGCACAGTCGAAAGCGCCTGCAGAAAGCGCTCCTTCGTGATCCCGAACTCCTTCCAGATCTGCTTCATGGACGGGCTGGGGTCGTTCAGCAGCGCCAGAAACAGATGCTCGACCGACACATACTCGTCGCCCATCTGCCGGGCCACGTCCTCGGCGCTGATCAGCGCCTTGTTCAGATACTGTCCAACGTAAGGGCTGCCTCCGGACACTTTGACTCTGGCGTTTATCGCCTGCTCCACGCGGTTTTCAAAATACTCCCGCTGAATCTCCATCTTCTCGATCAGCTTGCCGATCAGGCTGTCCTCCTGCGTCAGCAGCGCATACAGAAGATGCTCCTGCTCGATTTCCTGATTTCCCGCTTCTATTGCAATTTTTTCCAGGTCGTTGACGGCCTGAATCGATTTCTGCGTAAATTTACTGAAATTCATACACAAACCTCCTGATTCCCAGACAAGGCGCGGAATCGTTCCTCATCTCATGTTATATCTGAACTATAACACCGATTGTTAGCACTGTCAAGAGATGAGTGCTAATTATTTTAAAAAATTTGTGAAGCCTTGATTTTGCGGGCTTCACAGAGTTTGCAGTTTTCTTATTCATCTTCTTCGCCGCCTTTTTCCAGCTGCCCGATCGCGTTCTGCTGCCCCTCCAGCAAAATCCGGTCAAAATCGCTCTGATAAAGTCTGTCCTGTTTTACCCGGTACTTTTCAAATTCGCTCAGGGCATATTCCTCCGCAATCCTGGCTGAGATACTGCCGGCGTTTGTCAGGATCTCTTTTTTGCTCAGGCGGAGAACACCCTCAAACTGCTCCGCCCAGTCCTCCATAGTCATCGGGACTTGCTCGTTTGCGCGCTGGGATCATAGTCGATACTGGTCGCATAAATATCTGTGATCTTTTGATAAAACCTCCGTTCAGACAAACGGATTTCGCGGATACGCTGCAGCTGCTCTTCAAAATAGTCCCTGGTCAGGACCGTGCCGAAGTTTTTCAGCCGCTCGTCGTCCATTACAAAGCCTTTGACGGTAAATTCTTCAATAATGTGATTGGCCCATTTTCTGAACTGAACGGCCCGCGGTGAATCGACTTTATTTCCAACAGCGATGATCGCACTCAGATTATAATGGTTCGTCAAATAGTTTTTTCCATCGGAGGCAGTTATTCGAAATTTTCGAATAACTGACGCCTCATCCACCTCGCCGTCCGCAAAGATCTTCTTTAAATGGTAATTGATTGTATGCGTTTCCACATTATAAAGCAGGCCCATCATTTTCTGCGTGAGCCAGACGTTTTCATCACAGTAGACTGCGTTTACGTCGCTTTCGCCGGTCGCCGTAATAAAAGTCAAATATTCCGCCGCCGAAGACCTGACGATGCTGACTTCTTTTTTCTTCCTGCTCATACATTCCCCTCAATTTCCGCAATGATCTTTGCAATCCTGCAAAATCCTCTGAAACTTTTCTTGACATCAGATAAGCTTCGTGATAATGTCAACATAAAGAGAAGCGGTTTTCTACCGTACAGTCTTCGGACTAAAGCGGCGTACTCGCTTCTTTTTTATATTTATAATATCATATAAGTAAAGCCTGTTTTCTTAATCCATATCGTATCAAATTCTTCTCTAAAAATCTATCACTTCTTCAAGATTATATTTTTTTCTATTATATCAGTCATTCAACCCATCATTATTATGCCAATTTTCACACCAGTTTCGTTCCATTATCAAAAAATGCCGCAGAAGCCCCGAAAACAGAGCCTCTGCGACAGACAATCGAAAAATCATTATGTTATGAATTGCCGTCCGCTTCCAGCGGTACAACATACAGGTTTTCCTCAGTCAGCGGCTGCTCGCCGGCCGGAGAAGACTTCACAAACAGGAGGCTCTCCACCTCGTCCACGGTGATCACTCTCGTGAAACTGGTTCTGACGTGATACAGATCCGACTGGTCGTCTTCATATCCTTCGGCGCCTCCATTGGAGAGATGCCCGAGTATCGTCCCGTCTTTCAGCTGCACCCCGTAGAAGTATGGCGGTTCCGCGTACGTTGTATGGATAAACGCATTCCCGTTCTGATCCACCGCCTGTTCCGTCTCTTCCCGCCGCGGCAAGTCATACTGCAGCGATATGGAAACCGGAGAAAGCTCTGCCTGCACCAGCGTCGCTCCGCTGTCTCCCAGAGGCGCGTTCAGTTCATATTCTTTCATCTCATCGCTTCCCGTCAGCGTCCAGTCAAAGCTCCAGGTACCTTCCGCCTCTGTCGTGATGTCCCCTGCCTTCTGCTTATATATACCCAGGTCTTTCAGCTCCACATGAACCTGCTTGTCCAGAAAAGCACCTTCCCTGGCACTCACCATCCGGATCAGGTATTCCAGACTCCCGTCTTCCATCATATAATTTGCCGCCTCATCTTCTCCCCAGGGCGTACCGTCGGACGCATGCACCGGCCCTCCGTCCGGTCCCACAACCATGCCGTTGTAAAATCCATAAGAGCGGCCAAGGGTATAATCGCCTTCACCCTCTATCTGAATATCTACACTGGCAAAATCAGGCTGCACCCCTTCCTCCACTTCATAACCTTCCACTTTAAAGGAAAGATATGCGACATAATTGTCCACAATGCTCTGCTGCGCCGTCACCGTAACGTCACCCTGCGTTACAGACTGCCCGATCGGCGCCGCCAGCTTCTGTTCCTCCAGAACCTGTTCCTGCTCCGTCGTGATCTGCAGCTTTTCCTCCAGCGACCGGCTCCAGCGCAGATACGCGGAAGCGCTGACGCTGACTACCCCGACGGTCAGCGCTGCGGCTGCGGCCACCGGCGCCATCCATCTCCTGGATTTTCCGCCATGTGCGCGGTATCCCCGGTTCTCCTTGTCCGGAAGCCCGGAAAGCGTCTCCGTATAGCTCTGCCACACATACTCCGGAACCTCCGTATCCTGCTGCAACCCGTGAATCATATCTTCAAATCTGCTCATATTACAGTCCCCTTTCCATTGCATAATATCTTGTTATGAATATTTTTCCATCCGCTATTCGCCGCCCTCGCAGCTGCCGTACAAAGGCTTTTCCTTTTGAAAATCCGCCGGCCGCAGTACGCCGCTGTCCCGGTACTGGTCCTCCAGCTTTTTCCGCGCAGTCGCCAGCCTGCCCCGCACGGTGCTTTCGTTCACCTCCAGAATTTCCGCGATTTCTCTGGTCTTAAACCCCTGCACATAATACAGCATGATGATGCTGCGATATTTGGCGTCCAGACAGTTCAGGAAGTTTTCCCACTCCGCGTTCGCATACCCTTCCTCGTGAAACCACGTCTCCGGGACGAACGCCTCCGGCTGCGTCCTCGCCCGCTGCCGGTAAATCGCGTTGCAGTTGTTGATCAGAATGCGCGTCAGCCAGGTCTGGAAATACCTGTCCTTACGCAGGGTGTCGATTTTCTCCCAGCACGTCAGCGCCGTTTCCTGCATCGCGTCGGCAGCATCCTCGTCATTTTTCAGAATCGCTTTCGCAATTTTATACATTGACTTGCCCTGCTGCTCCATCAGCTGCTGAAACGCCGCCTTGTCGTGCTTTCTGGCTTTCCTTACCAACTGGTTCATTGCAGTTTCCCTTCTTTCCTGAGAATCCGGATCTCTTTTTGTTTCTTACACTGATTAGATGAATGAGGGGAGTGTTTTGTTTGATTTGATTTTAAAACTTTTTACACAGAATAACAAATATTTATATCTCACAAATATGTTATGGACGTTTCTTATGATTTATGATATAATATAAATCAATGAAATGCGCTTTATCGGCAGTCAGAGAATGTATCTCTGACACTATGCCCCGACCCGTAACCCCAGCAGCGCCATCTGCAACAGGGAAAATCAAAAAAATGAACAAACGAATCATAGGGTATTTTTCTCAGAACATAATTGATTTGCTGAATCTCAAAATTTGTGCCGGAACACCCATTTATATATCAGATTCCAACATAGAACACATGAAAACATTCCATCCGGATGATTTTGTAAAATATGGGAGTGACATAGAAAATATCATTGCCAAGCCTGACTATGTCGGCAAAAACGCAAAAGATGGTTCAATCGAATTTACCAAAGAATATTGCATAGCTGGAGATTACGTAAAAGTTGCTGTCAGAATTACACCGCATAATATTTATTATGCCCGCTCAATGTATGTTTTAAATTCAAATCGAGTAAAAAATTTCATAGAAAAAGGCACTCTGAAAAAACTTGACAAATAGACGGGATTCTATATAATAAAATTACAAAGGCAGTAAACTATATTGAATGAAATCAGAGGACGGAACGGGCAGCCGTCACCCTGGCTGGAGATGTGGGAGTGTCGCCCCACCTGTTTCATTCAAAAGTTGAGCGGGCAGTTTCGGCTGCCCGCTGTTTTTATCATTGCGATGCCTTCTTTCTCACTTCACTCCTCCCGCCTCCGGCCACCGTTTCTTCCGGTACTGATAATACAGGAAGAACAGCACCGCCGTGCAGGACCAGGACACCGGGTAATTCAGCACGATCATGCGCAGCGACGGGTACAGCGGCACCATCGTGAACACCCAGACGATACGGAACACGCAGATGCCGAACATCGTCAGCAGCATCGGCACCAGCACATCCCCCACGGCCCGCAGCGCGCCGGAGAATATCTCGATAAAGCTGAACAGGACATAGCACGGCACAATCGGCCGCATGATCTGCACGCCGAGCCGCAGCACATCGGCATCCTTCGTAAAAATGCCGAACAGGCGCGGGCAGAAAACGAACAGCAGCGTGCTCACAAGCACCGCCACCACCTGATACATGCCCAGACAGATCCAGACGCCTTTTTTCATGCGGTCATACCGGCCCGCGCCGTAATTCTGCCCCACAAAGGTCGTGATCGAAATGCCGAACGCGCCGTTGATCATCCAGAAGATGGAATCCAGCTTCCCGGTCGCCGCCCACGCGGCCGTGGCGTTGGTGCCGAACAGGTTGATCGCGGAGAGAATGATGATGTTGGAGAGGCTGTACATCACAGACTGGCAGCCGCCCGGCACGCCGATCATCAGCTGCGACCGCAGAATCCGCCCGTGGAAAGCGATTTTTCTCAGCTCCAGCCGGTAGATATCGCCCTCCCTGGACAGTGCGCGCGTGACCATGCAGGCGCTGAACATCTGCGACAGCGCGGTCGCCACCGCCACGCCGGGGACGCCCAGCTTCAGCCCCGCCACCATGATCAGATCCAGCACGATATTCAGCAGGCAGCACAGAATCAGATAATACAGCGGCCTGCGCGAATCGCCCAGCGCCCGCAGGATGCCGGAGCCGATGTTGTAAATGAAAGTAAACGTAATCGCCGAAAAATAAATCCGCAGGTACACGGTCGACTGCGCCAGCAGCTCCTCCGGCGTATTCATCAGCCGCAGCATGGCCGGCGCCATACAGATGCCGGCCGCCGTAAACACAAGTCCGCCCGCCAGCGAAAACGCATAGGCGGTATGCAGCGCGTCATTCAGGTTTTTGCGGTCGCCCGCCCCGTAATACTGCGACGCGATCACGCTGGCTCCGGCAGAAAGCCCGGTGAAAAAGTCCACCACCAGACTGACCGTCTGCGCGGATGAACCGCCGACGCTGGCCAGCGCCTCCTTGCCGACAAAACGGCCGACAATCACCATGTCCACCGTGTTGTACAGCTGCTGAAAAAAAGTCCCCAGTAAAATAGGAAAGAAAAAGGCGAGGAGCTGTTTCCAGATCACGCCCTCCGTAATCGGACGTACCGTATGATTTGCCCGACTCATATGTAATTCCTCCTGACCGAATCCCAAATTGTCCGTTCACTCCGCATCCGCCAGCAGCGCCGCGTATACCTCCCGCCTGGACATGCCGCGGTCCTTCGCTGCCCGTTTCATCGCCTCTTTGCGGTCCAGGCCCTGCTCCTCGTACATCCGCACATGCGCGGACAGTTCCACCCCGCTCCAGTTTGCCTGCGCTTCCCGCTCCAGCTCCGCCCGGCTGCGCCCCGCCAGCACGATCACGCACTCGCCGCGCGGCTCGTTGGCCTCATAATAGGAAAGCGCCTGCGAAAGCGTGGTGTCAAACACCGTCTCATGCTTTTTGGTCAGCTCCCGGCAGACGGCCGCCCGCCGGTCGCCCAGCGTTTCCAGAAGTTCTCCCAGCGTGCGCAGCAGCCGGTGCGGCGCCTCGTAGAGCACGATCGTCCGCGTCTCCGCGCGCAGCTCCTCCAGCGTCTGGCGGCGCTCCTTTTTATCAGACGGAAGAAACGCCTCAAAGCAGAACCGCCGCGTCGGCAGGCCCGACAGCGTCAGCGCCGTCACGCAGGCGCAGGCGCCCGGCAGCACCGTTACCTCCACGCCGGCCTCGCGGCAGAGCCGCACCAGCTCCTCGCCGGGGTCGGAAATGCCCGGCATCCCGGCGTCGGTGATCAGGGCCACATTTTTGCCTTCGCGCATTTTCGCGATCAGGGTGTGCGCTTTCTCGATTTTGTTGTATTCGTGATAGCTCGTCATCGGCGTATGAATATCAAAATGATTCAGCAGCCGCAGGCTGTTGCGCGTGTCCTCCGCCGCGATCAGATCCACTTCTTTTAATGTGCGGATTACGCGCAGCGTGATATCCTCCAGATTGCCGATCGGCGTCGCGCACAGATATAATTTGCCCTGTTCCATGCCTGTTTTCTCCTATTATGTTCCCCATCCCAGCCGTAGCGCCATTTGCCGGACGCATACCAGCGTATGCCTTTCACGCAGCGCCGGACAGTTTAACGGCAGCTCCGGCATTTGCCTTTTGCTGCCTGTGGAAATAAAAATCCTGCCGCCGTCCTCAGTCCTCATACAGCGACCGTACTTCCGCTGTATAAATACCCGGCTTTTCGTATACAATCAGCGGCCGCTCCACCGTCATCCGCGGCCGTCCGCCGCGCACCGACTCGATCAGCACCATGTTCGGCTCACGGTCCGCATACGGATACACCAGCCGCATCCGCTTCGGCTCCAGCCCGTACTGCGACAGTGCGCGGATGATCTCTGCCAGCCGGAACGGACGGTGTACCATGAAAAAGCGTCCGCCCGGCCGCAGCAGCCGCGCCGCCGCCCGCACAACATCCTCCAGCGTACACCAGATTTCGTGGCGCGCCGCCGCTTTCTCCGGGTCCGCGTTCAGCAGCCCGTGCGTTCCCACCATATAGGGCGGGTTGGAAGTAACCGTGTCAAAAGAAGCCGGAGCAAACAATTCCCCGGCTTTCCGTATATCTCCCTGCACAATTTCCACGCGCTGCTCCAGACCGTTGAGCGCCACGCTCCGCCGCGCCATGTCCGCGCTGGCCGCGGAAAGCTCCAGCCCGGTAAAATGGCGGCCCGGCGTTTTCGCCGCCAGCAAAATCGGAATCACGCCCGTGCCGGTGCCCAGATCCAGCACGCATTCGCCTTCCCGCACCTGCGCAAATCCGGTCAGCAGCACAGCGTCCATGCCGAAGCAGAACCGCTTTTCGTTCTGGATAATCCGATACCCGTTGCGGTGCAGGTCGTCCAGGCGCTCGCCCTCTCTCAACTCAACTGCCATTCAGCCCTGATTCCCCTTTTAATTGTCGTCCAGCTTTGATTTTCCTTCTTTTTTGTCCAACGCTTCCAGCTTCGCAAGTTCCTTATCCTCCGCGTCGGTATTGCCCTTCGCGCTGGCGTTGCCTTTTGAGTTCTTGTCCTTGTTTCCCTTATCCTTGCGCCGGCGCGGCCGGAATTTCAAATCCTTGACGTCGTACTCGTGAAGCTCTTTTTCATCGTCCACATCCACCAGCACCTTCACCCGCTGGCGCAGCACATTGACGCCGCTGACCTCGCCTTTGGAACCGTCCGGCAGCGTCACCGTATCGCCCGACGACGGCAGACGGCTGTTTAAATATTCATACGTATCCTGCTCATTTTTCAGGCAGCACATCAAACGCCCGCAGACGCCGGAAATCTTGGTCGGATTCAGGGAAAGATTCTGCTCCTTCGCCATCTTGATGGAAACCGGCGCAAACTCCGACAGGTAGCTGTGGCAGCACAGCACGCGGCCGCAGATGCCGACGCCGCCGAGAATCTTGGTCTCGTCGCGGACGCCGATCTGCCGCAGCTCGATGCGCATCTTGAACACCGCCGCCAGATCCTTGACCAGCTCGCGGAAGTCAATCCTGCCGTCCGCCGTAAAATAGAACAGCACTTTATTATTGTCAAACGTGTACTCCGCGTCGATCAGCTTCATCTCCAGGCCGTGCTTCGCGATCTTTTCCTGGCAGATGCGCATCGCGTCCTTCTCCCGTGCGCGGTTGCGCTGCGCGCGCGCGTCGTCCTCCGCCGTGGCCGCGCGGATCACGGCCTTGAGCGGCTGCGTCACCGCAGACTCCTCCACCGGGCGCACGCCTCCGACCACCGTGCCGTACTCGACGCCCCGGGCCGTTTCCACGATCACATGGTCGCCGGACTGCAGTTTATAATTTTTCGGGTCGAAGTAATACACCTTGCCCGCGTTTCTGAATCGTACCCCTACAATTTTAACCATGTATATTCTCCTTAATGACAAAGAACAGAAGCTCCATTGTCAGATCAAAATTTACATTTGCGCTCAGACGCGCCTTTGCGCTCTCGATCGCCCGCATGACTTCCTCGACGCCCTCATAGGAGCAGACTCTGACCGTCTCCCGGATGGTCCGGATCTCATCCTTGAACACGATGCCGTTGACGTCGGTCGTCGCCTTGAAATATACCATATCCCGATACCAGAGCGCAAGGATATCCAGATAATCCTGTATGGAAATTTTATACTCCTGAACCTCCCGCACAAAATCGATGATCTCGCTGAGCTCCCATTTGCCCGCGTTGCGGATCAGCTGCATGGCGGAGGCCTTGATCGCGGTGAAATCCTCCGAGGACGCCAGCCGCACCGCCTTGCCGATGTTGCCCTGCGCGAAAGCCACGCAGATATCGGCCTGATAATCCGGAACCTGCATGTGCTCCATCAGGTACGCCTTGACCTGCCCGTCCGGCACCGGCATCAGATGCAGCGTCACGCACCGCGAGCGGATCGTCTCCAGAAACGCCTGGTCGTTCGCCGTCAGCAGCATGATCACCGCATACTCCGGCGGCTCCTCAATGGTCTTGAGAATCGCGTTCTGCGCCTGCACCGTCATTTTCTCGGCGTCCTGTATGATATAAATTTTGTATTTTCCGCTGTAGGGGCGGATCTGAATATCCCCCGTCAGCTGTGAGCGCACGTCGTCAACGCCGATGCTGCCCGGTTTTCCGTGCTGCAGATAAATGATATCCGGGTGATTCCCGTCGGCAGCCTGGCGGCAGGAGCGGCACTCCCCGCACGGGCGCGGCCCCTCTCCCTCGCACTGCAGCGCCATGGCAAACGTATCGGCCAGCGTCTTTTTGCCTACGCCCTTCTCTCCGCTGAATATATATGCATGACTGACCTTTCCAGTCTCAATGGCACGCTTCAGATGCGCGACCTCCCGCTCACGTCCAATGACATTCCCAAACCCAGCCATAATTTCCTCCAATATTTTATCGGTTTCCCGTTAAAACTTCACCTGTTTTTTCAGTATATCACATTTGCCGTTCCCTGTGAAGCGGTTCCTCCGCAATCTCCGCCGCCTCCGGCGTCCAAAAATCGCGGCAATTCCTATTTACAATCACGTCTCTGCCCGGATGCCCGTCAGAATAAATACTTATACTTCCTCCCGTATGCAGGCCGCGATGTAATCCGCCACCTCGTCCATGCAGATCTGACGGTCATCGTTGTTTAAAAAGCGCCTGACAATGCCGGCCCTGTGAATATTTTCTTCCGAAAAATCCTTCTGATCGGCCAGAAATCTGCGGCAGACCTCCTCATAGTTGGGAACCGCCTGCTTTTTCTCCCGCTTCATCGAGCGCTGCAGCCGCTTTTCGTCGTCCACCTCGATATAAATCGGCACCACCCGGCCGCTGCCGTAATAATCCCGTACCTTTGCAAACGACTCCAGCGTGCCAAGCGCCAGATAATTGCAGTGCTCCATGTCCACCGAATCCCCGTCCGCGGTAAAATAATACCACACGCCGTACACCGTGTCATAAGCGCGCAGCTCGATCACCTGACCTTTTTCCTGCATCCTGCGCAGCGCCGCCTCGTCCACAAAATGATACTGCACGCCGTCCGTCTCCTTCGCGCGGATCGGCCGCGTCGTGTACATGATAAACGGGCGCAGGCCCAGCTCCGGCCGCGAAAGCACTTCCTCGTAAATCGTATCCTTGCCGGATGAACTTTTTCCCATCACATAAAACAGCTTTCCCATCATACGTTCCTCTGCACGGCAGGCCCGCCCATCTTACGTGCCTTACTCCTGCCTGATCACATAAATCGTCTCCGCCGAATAATCGGCCAGCCCCTGCAGCTCAAGTCCCATGGCCTGATACCCCCGCAGACGCTCCCCAAACCGTTCCGGAATGCGCTCCCCCGGAACCACCAGCGGAATCCCCGGCGGGTACAGATATGCAAATTCCGCCGACACCCGGCCTGCGCTTTCTTCCAGCGGCACCGCCTCGCGCGGCCTGTCGTCCGCTTCCGCGATGGTCATCACGGTCTCTGCCTGAACCGATTCTTTCCTTATAAAAAAAACATCCGATTTCTCTGATAACGCTCCTGAGCCTGTAACAATACCGTCCGGTTCTTCTGATAGCATCCCGGTCTCTGTAAAAGTAACTTTTGCTTCTTCTGATAGCGTCCCTGTCTCTGTACAAATACCGTCCAGTTCTTCTGATAACGTTCCTGTCTCTGTAAAAGTGCCGTCCGGTTTTTCTGATAACGTTCCTGTCCCTGTACAAATTCCGTTCGGCTCTTTTGGTAGCGTTCCTGTCCCTGTACAAATATCGTCCGGCCCTGCTGACAGCGCACCGGCCCTCCCGCAGGAACCGTCGATTTCCAGCAGCGCCCTCTCCAGCCGGTCAAAACCTTCCTGCGTGTCCGCCACCGTCAGAATCAACGTCACATACTGCGGAGCAGCCATCTCCGGTTCCAAATGATACCTTCCCCGCAAAATCCCAGCCAGCTCCGGCCCGTTCAGCGCGCTGTACTCCGTGGAAATCAGCACCTTGGAACGGTCATAATCATAGCAGAAACTGCCGGCCCGTTTCTCATCCGGCGAATCCGACCGTTTCCCAGGAAGTTTCCTGTCCAGTTCGTCCATCTGCCGGCCTCCGGTCTGTCCATCCGCCTGCCGCTCTGCATTCCGTCTGCCCGGCAAAAGCTCCTCCGGCAGCGCTTCGACCAGGCGCAGGGTCCGCATTGCCCGCAGCCGTTCCCGCATCGCCCGCAGCCGCTTTACAAACGTGTCAAACAACTCTGCTCCCCGCTCCGTCAGCAAATCCACGCAGGCGTCCATGCCCGCCATCAGCACATAGCTGGGGCTGCTGGTCTGAAAAATACCCAGATAGCGGCGCAGCCGCTCCCGGTCCGCCAGCCCGCCCTGCACGTGAAGCAGCGCCGTCTGCGTCAGCGACGGCAGCGTCTTGTGCAGGCTGTTGACCACCAGATCCGCGCCGCCCGCCAGCGCCCGCTCCGGGAAATACGGGTGCATCCCGAAATGCGCGCCGTGCGCCTCGTCCACAATCAGCACCGCGCCCGCGGCATGCGCCTCCTCCGCGATCGCCCGCACATCCGAGACCACGCCGTCATACGTGGGCGACGTGATCAGCACAGCCCGCGTCTCCGGATGTTCCCGCAGCGCTGCCCGCACGTCCTCCGCACAGACGCCGCCAGCCACACCGCACGACAAGGCACAGCGCGGATACAGCCAGGAAGCCTGCAGGCCGCCCAGAAGCACGGCGTGATATGCCGCCTTGTGACTGCCGCGCGCCATCAGAATCCGGCTTCCGCGCGGCGCGGCCGCCGCTACCGCAGCCAGAATCCCGCAGGTGCTGCCGTTGACCAGATAATACGTCTCCTCCGCGCCGTAAAGCGCCGCCGCCCGCCGCTGCGCCTCACGCAGCACGCCCTGCGCATGGTGCAGATTGTCAAACCCGTCGATCTCCGTGATGTCGATGGAAAACGGCTGTTCAAAATGGCTGATTCTGCGCTTGTGTCCCGGCATATGCAGCGGATAGCAGTCAGACTGCGCATACCGTTCCAGCTTTTGCAGCAAGTGTTCCTCCATCGCAGTCCTCCCGTAACGTCCGCAGAATGTAACATTATTCTAACACACTGCCGCCGTAAATGATATTTGTTTTTGTATTTGTTTTGCAAAAATGACAAAATGCGGTATACTATAGCGGACGGCAGATAAATATGCCGTTCCGTGCAAAAAAAAACAATACTGCCGCTGGCGGGCGCGGCGCCCGCTATGCAGAGGAAAGGATGAATATTCATATGAAACTTGGTTTTATCGGATGCGGCAACATGGCGACGGCAATTCTCGGCGGGATTCTGAAAAAACAGCTTGTCCCGGCGGATGAGATCATCGCCTCCGCCCTGCATCAGGAAACGCTGAACCTGGCCGCAGAGGCCTATGGCATCCACACGACGACCGACAACCGCGAAGCGGCGGCGGCGGATATCGTCTTTCTGGCGGTCAAACCGCAGTTTTATGAGGAGGTAATCCGCGAAATCCGCGATGCCGTATCCGAACAGCAGATCATCGTATCCATCGCTCCCGGAACATCCATCGCCGTCATCACGGAATGGTTCGGCAAAAAAATCAAGCTGATCCGCACCATGCCGAACACCCCGGCCATGGTCGGCGAGGGCGTGACCGCCGTCTGCCCCGCCGAAACCGTCACAGAAGAAGAGCTGCGCCGCGTGCTGGAGCTGTTTGAGGCCTGCGGCAGCGCCGAGGTCATGCCGGAACGGCTGGTTGACGCCGTCGTGTCCGTGAGCGGCAGCTCCCCCGCCTACGTCTTCATGCTGATCGAAGCCATGGCGGACGGCGCGGTGCGCGACGGCATCCCGCGCGCGCAGGCTTACCGGCTGGCCGCGCAGGCCGTGCTCGGCAGCGCCAAAATGGTGCTCGAGACTGGAAAGCATCCGGGCGAGCTCAAGGACATGGTCTGCTCCCCCGCCGGCACCACCATTGAGGCCGTGGCCGCGCTGGAAGCCGCCGGGTTCCGCCACGCGATTCTGGCCGGCATGAAGGCGTGCACCGACAAAACAAAGGGAATGGCCTGAGGATTACCGTTTCAAATCTCCCAGCCGTCCGAACGTATATCCCATCTCCTCCCAGCGCGTCAGCAGTTCGTCCAGGATTGCTGCGTTGGTGGAGGAGGTGTTGTGCAGCAGCACGATCGCGCCGGGATGAATGCGCCCCAGCAGCTTTTCAAAAGCTTCCTCCTTTGTCGGCTGCCGGTCCGCATACCAGTCCACATAAGCCAGACTCCAGAAAAACGTCTGATAGCCCAGCTGCTGCGCCATCCGCAGGCTGCTCTCGCTGTATTTTCCCTGCGGCGGGCGAAAATAGCGCGCCATCTCCTGCCCGGTCGTCTCCCGGAACAAATCCTCCAAGTCTTTCAGTTCTTTCTCAAACGCCGCGGGGTCCGACATTTGGGACATATCCGGATGATGAAACGAATGGTTGCCCACCGTATGCCCCTGCGCCAGCATCTGCCGCACCAGCTCCGGATTGTCCGCCAGAAAATTTCCCACCACAAAAAAGGTCGCCGGGACGCCGTGCTTTTGCAGGGCCTCCAGAATCGCCGGCGTATTGCCGTTCTCGTATCCGCAGTCAAACGTCAGATAAATGATTTTTTCCTCCGTGTCGGCCGCGTACCAGGCGTCGTACCTGGCCAGTTCTTCATAGGAAGCGTTCGCCACCGGCGGCCTGCCCTCCTGCTGGAAACTCAGGCCCCAGTTTCCCTCGGCTGCCGCCGGCTGCGTCAGCGTCATCGTGCGGACCATCGCGGCCGCGCGTCCGAGCAAAAAAGCAGCCGCAAACACACACGCCACCGCTGCTTTCTGATTGAGTCCCGCGACAAAAAGCTTCCGCAGGGCCGGTCTTCTTTTCCGGATAATTTGTGACATTTATCGCTCCGAACCAGTCTTTTACAGCAGTCTATGCGCATCAGTCCGGCGATATACCCCCGCGAATCAGCTCCCAGACATAATCCTGCTCGTTGCCCAGCACCCAGGCTGCGTTTCCGGCGAGATCATAGGTCTTCACCAGCCCCGCGCGCTGCGACACCGAGGCCGCGTCCTCCAGCCAGATCTGACAAAACGCTCCGTCCGCCGCCGTCCACTCGGCATACTGCTGCCCGGTGCTCTCGTCGTAGGACGGCGTGACGCCGTTTTCCTCCAGAATCTGCTCCGCCCGCTCCATGCCGACCGCTTCGCTGGTCACCTGCTGCGAGCCGTCCTCCAGCGTCCGCGTGTACCAGAGCCGGGAATAGAACGGAATCGCGCTGATCAGCTTCTCCTTCGGAACCTCCGTCAGCATGTTTTCAATGCCCGTGGTCTCAAAATTCATCGAAGCCACACTGCCCGTGATGTCGGAACCCGCATAGTGCTCGTCATAGCCCATCACAATCACGTAATCGCAGACCGTGCCCAGCTCCCGGCGGTTGTAATGCCTGGAAAACTCCATCGGCACCGGCACGTCCACAGACAGGACAATCCCGTTTTTCCGGCACAGGATCGACAGCTCGCGCATAAACTGCACGTAATCGTAGCCCGCCTCCTGCGCAATACCCTCAAAGTCGATATTGATCCCGTCAAAGCCGAGCTCCAGGGCCTGGCTCACCAGATAATTCTGTACCGTCTGCCGCGCCTGCCGCGAAGCCAGCAGCGTCGTCGTGCTGACATTTTCGCTGAAATTGCTGATCAACGCCCACACCTGCAGGCCCGCCGCATGCGCGCGCTGCACGTAGGAGGCGTCCGCAAAGGACTGGATGCCGCCCGCGCTGTCGCTCAGGAAATACCAGGTCGGTGAGATCACATTCAGCCCCACCGCCGCCGCAATGTCCTGCTCGAGGTTCGCGTTCATCTCCGGGTAATCGATCTGATGCCATACCAGATCGACCTTTGCCTCCTGATGGATGCTGGTGTACTCCGGTCCCTGATAATACGTATCCGTCATGGCCTCCGTCTCGATGTCCCGCAGCCGCCTGTTTTTCACATAGCCGATGTAGCCGTCCGGCGTCAGAATCTGCGACCATTTTTCCATCTGATCCAGCACCGTCACGGTCGTGCCCTCCGTCACATCCGTGATAATCGGGCTCTTGATGCCGCCCAGACGGCGCACCGCGCTGTCCCTGCGCATGACGGCCGTCGTGATGTTCCTGCTGCCGAACGTCACCAGCACACGCGGCGGGTTCTCAAACAGCTCGCATTTCAAATCCGAATACTGCTGCATAAAATCCGCCGACAAATACATGCCCGACGGCGTCGTCTGCAAAATCTCATATCCGGCGTCAAAGCTCTCGCCCTCCACCGTATAGACCGTGCTGTCGGGCGCAATCTCAAAAATCTGCTCCGCCGTCGAAAACAACAGCAGGCCGGCGGATGCGTCCCAGTGAAAGCGGGAATTAAGCTCCCGCTGCACCAGCGTGTAATCCAGGTAGGGCTTGCCGTCCAAAACCAGGGCCCGCTCCTGCGCCAGATGGTCGTGCACGATCACCGCCGCCTCGTTTTCTCCGAGCGCACCGAAATACTCGTCCGCGCTCATCCGCCTGAACGTCGGCATATATTTCACAATACAGACTGCTATAATCGCAAGGATTCCGAGGCCCGCGACGCATGCCGCGAGCAGCTGGAATAACCGTTTTTCTCTCTTTTTCACTGTAGTTCCCCCTTCTCACCGGGTCCTGCGGGCCCCGGCCTTTTGCCGCAGCCCGCCGCTTCGCGAACATCTTAACACAGGACCGGGAAGTCCGTCATCCGTTTCCGGGGTTTTTTCATAAAAAAATAAGAAAATACAATAAGGGGAGTGCCGGCAGCCCGGCTGTTTTTCCTTTCTTTCCATAATTGTCCTCCCGCTCGCCCGGATGAAGGCCCCTTCCCTGCCCGGCCGCAGCCGGTAACTCCCGCATCGCTTTGCCCGTCCCGATTTCAGGGTTTCTGGTTTTCAGAGTTTCTGGTTTCCAGAGTTTCTAGTTTCCAGATTTTCAAGTTTTCAGGTTTTCAGATTTCCAGGTTTCCAGGTTTTCAGATTTTCAGATTTTCAGATTTTCAGATTTTCAGATTTTCAGAGTTTCAGAGTTTCAGAGTTTCCAGTTGCCGTTTTCCTTCCGTGCGCCGCATTCATAAACGGAGGTGCGTTCGTGATATATTATAAACAGGAACAAGCCCCGGCTGCGCCCGCGCCTGAAAGCGCCGGTTTCGCATATCCGCCGGCCTGTATGCGCGTCCTGTGTAAACCGCCTGTAAATTCTGCTTGCGCAGGAAAAGGAAATTGATTATAATGCGTAAAAGAAGTTCGGAAAGGCACACGACCTGTATCCTCTTGACCTTTTTCCTCCTTTCTGATATAATATGTCGTACAACCTTTCTGTTAAATATTATATATAATATGAATCTATTTGGCAAGCGATTTTTACACAGATTTATCCACTTTACATATCTGTGTAAATGCGTATATAATAGTAGTGTAATCGTGTGATATCCACCGGGTAAGGATGTGATTGAATGAAGATTGAAAAGATCAACGACAGGCAAATACGCTGTACCCTGACGAGAGAAGACCTGGCCAACCGGGAGATCAAGCTCAGCGAGCTCGCATACGGTTCCGACAAAGCGAAAGCTCTTTTCCAGGATATGATGCAGATGGCTGCGCAGGATTTTGGTTTTGAGGCGGACAACACCCCGCTTGTTATAGAAGCAGTTCCGGTTTCCATGGACTCGCTGATTCTGATTATTACAAAGGTGGAGGACCCTGAGGAACTGGACACCCGCTTCTCGCGCTTTTCGCCGGAGGACTCCGCGCACGAGGAGAGCCCTTCGTTCACCGAGCTCAAGGACCGCATCGAGGGCGCGGACGATATTCTCGGCCTCATCAAGCGGATTTCCGAGGCCAAAAAGCGTGCGGCGCAGCGCGCCAAGGAGGCGCAGGAGCCGGCGGAGTCCGCTCAGAAGGCCGAAACCGCCGGAGAGGAGGACACGGATCTGCGCGAGCTGACCCGGTTCTATCTGTTCAGCTCGCTTGACGACGCCATTCACGCCGCGGGCGTGCTCGGCTCCATTTACGACGGCCCGAACACCCTGTACAAAAATTCAGAAAACGGCGACTATTACCTGTTCCTCAAAAAGGCCGGCAGCTCGGCGGAGCAGTTCAACAAGGTCTGCAATGTGCTCTCCGAGTACGCGGTGCCGTGCAAATTTACGCCTGGAGTCGAAGCGCATTTTGCGGAACATATGGAGACGATTCTCGCAGACCAGGCGCTGCAGAATCTGTATCAGCTCAGATAATCTCGTTCATAAAAGGGCCGGCGCACCGGGGCAGCTTCCTGTCAGGCACGCGCGGCCTTTTCTTTTTTGTCGTTTTCGACCCATTCAGCGGTTTCCGTTTTCGGTCCGTTCAGCGAATGTCCTCCGCGCGCAGGCCGGCGCACTCCAGCATTCTGGTCTCCGTGTAGGTCGACGCGCTGTTTGCGGCGCGCATCTCCAGGCTCACTTCCAGCACATTGCGCTCCGGCACGCGCAGCACCGTCAGCGCCTCGATGCCGCATCCATTGTAAACGCTCTGCGGATATTTCCAGTCCGTCGCCGCTTCCCCGGAATGTCCCTGATAGGACAGCACCAGCTCTTTTTCGTCATCCACATACATGTGAATCACCTGCCGGTCGTAGTTGCCGTACCACACGGAACCGTCCTCCGCCAGATACACGCAGACGCGCTCGCTGCCGTCCAGGCCCACCGCCCCGGCGACGTTGACGTCGCTCGCCGCTTCCAGCTCCCCGGCGATCGCCTCCATCAGCGTACCGGCCACCGACTGCGCCTGCACCGCGCCCTGCGCCCGCGCAAACGTCCGCGAAAACACGCCCAGCACCGAGTTGGCCGCCACCAGAAAAACGGCGGTCAGCGCAAACGCCACGATCGCTTCCACCAGCGTATATCCTTTTCGACTGTCCCGCAATTTTTTCATAAGCGCTCCTTCAGATTCCAGTTTCTTTCCCTGATGTCATATCCGGCACGTACCGTAAAATCAGGCAGAAAAATTATTTCCCATAATAATTATTTCCCATAATAATAAAGAAAAAACGCCTCTGTCTCCGCCGTTTCCCCGCCGTCCGCGGCCGGCAGCTCCGCCTTCCGGCGCTCGGCGCGCACCTCGATGCTGTCTTTGCCGTCCCGCTCCCGCAGCGTCATCCGCGCCGGTTCCTCCGTGTCCGACGTAATCTGGCCGTAATCATTTTCATAAAATACCCGGGCCGCCTGCTCCGCCGTGCGGTCAAGCTGCCTGGCACGATCCATCATGTTCTGCGACGTCACAACCGCCCCGTAAAACATGGAAATGCCGATCATCAGCAGCACGAACGCGACCATCACCGACACGATCGTAAAACCCTGCCGCTGCCGCAGCGCCTCGCGCATTCTCCTGCATATTTTGGGGAATCGCCCCCGCTTCAGCCCCGTCTTGTGCGATACCATCTCCACACCTCATTTTCTCCGCTGCCCGAACACGTCAGCGCAAATTCACACTGCACCTGATGGTCCGACTGCCCCTCGGCGCACGCCACCGTCAGATAGAGCGCCGAGCCGTCGCGGTCCGCCGTCCCCAGCTCGGCGGGCGGCTCCCAGTACATGGATATGGAGAGCGCGGAACCATCGCCGGCCGGATTCGTTTTACCCGCAGACCCATTGTCCGAAGTGCCGCCGGAAGCATCACCGGCTGGGTTCGTTTTATCCGCAGGCCCATTGTCCGAAGTGCCGCCGGAAGCATCACCGGCCGGGTTCGCTTCATACACCCGCACTGCTGCCGCGCCCGGCTCCCAGACATGCTCCGTAATCTGCTGCCGGATATACTGGTTCAGACTGCTGTCCTCATCCTCCAGGTCGTCTTCAATACAATCCGCAAACGTGGACGCCTCAATCCGGCAGCGGACGTCCTCCACGCCGCGGCGCGCCG
Source organism: uncultured Lachnospiraceae bacterium (assembly GCA_947630595.1). Classification (GTDB taxonomy): domain Bacteria; phylum Bacillota; class Clostridia; order Lachnospirales; family Lachnospiraceae; genus Choladousia. The sequence goes on from CANRIG010000020.1 coordinate 43,978, forward strand.
TCTGCATCAGCGTCGACGATGCCAGTAAAAGCGCCAGCGCCAGTGCCAGAAACACCGAGAGAATGCACAGCACCACAATCATTGCCGCGCCTTTCTGCTCCCGCATCAGCTGTCTGTATCTTCGTCTCACCACTTCTGTCCATCCTTTATTTCCATAAATTACCCGGCAAATGAATCTGCCGCAGGCTCAGCCTTCCGATACCGTCCGCGACAGATTGGACGCCTTCACCGTCCCGTCTTCATAACCGTCGCCGGACAGCTGGGCCTTCGCGTACCACGGCTCCTGCAGCGGCAGAGACGCCTGCAGGGCCGGGCCGTCCAGCACCAGATTGAACGCGCTGCCGTCCTCCGTCTCCGAGAGATATGCGTGAAAGTCGCGCCGTACCTCCTGGGGCGCACCGCCCCGATACAGCCTGACCGCGACATCCGTCAGCTCCGCGCCGCCGTATTCCTCCTCCGCCAGGGGAAGCACGCCGCCCTCCTGGTTCAGCGTCAGCTCAGCCAGCAGCCGTTCCTCCTCCGGTTCTTTCCCATCCCGGTACAGCCAGATGCGGTAGCCGAACCGCTGAATGTCGCCCTGTATCGTCCGCGCAGGCACCACCTGCAGCGTCCCGTCCAAAAGCCGCAGCTTTGCGATTTCCGCCTCGGCGGTCCCCGCCGGCGCCGGCGCCGCGTCCGCACCGCCGTAACAGCCGAAGCCTTCCCGCCGCTGCGCTTCCTCCGAGCGGTCGGAGATGTCCACGCCTTCCGCGGCAGCCTCATACGTAAACCGCGGCGCCGTGTCGCTGTAGCACACCGCGGTCACAATGCCCTGCGCAAAATCCGCCTCCACGCAGATCGACGCATTGTAAACCGTTTCGTCCAGAATATAGGGCCGCAGCAGCCCTCTCAGCAGCGCCGAGGCGCTGGTCTTGTCCTGTTTGATATACCGAATCGCCGGATTGGAAGAAACAGCCGCCGGCACATTCTCCGGCTGTTCCTGCACGCCGCCCCTACTGCTCAGTGCATCCAGAGTGCCGTTTGCCCTCGCATGCGTTAGCGCCGCCTGCGCCGCATTGTACACGGTGCGCGCGGCTTCCCGGTTGCGCTGCAGGGCCGCCTGCCGCCCGTAGGACGCCACCGCGCCCGCCGAGGCCGACATCAGGATGGCCAGCAGCGCCATCGCCACGACCAGTTCGATCAGGGTAAAGCCGCCTGTTTGTTTTATGAAATTATCTTTTCGTGCCTGCACAAATAAACATCTCCTGCTCTATAGAAACACGGCCCCGGAAAGCCGCCTGTAAACAGGCGCTTCCCGGTTCCGCGACCATAGCCCACTCTATTCTCTGAGCCGTGCCGACCGAGCAAAACCTGCGGTTTTTCTCGGTCACGGGCTTTCGCCCTATAGAAACACGCTCCCGTGAAGCCGCCTGTAAACAGGCGCTTCCCGGTTCCGCGACCATAGCCCACTCTATTCTCTGAGCCGTGCCGACCGAGCAA
>CANRIG010000021.1 GCA_947630595.1 uncultured Lachnospiraceae bacterium
GAATGTGCGCGATGCGATTTGCGAATACATTCAGGAACGCGGGAGTGCGCAGCACGGAGCGGTCCGCGGGCTTTCATTCCACAGCCCGGTCTCCGTGCAGAGACGGACGGCAAACTGGTTTGCCGGGCGGGCTATGCACAGGAGACGCTGAATGTATGAGCAAAAAAGCAGCGCAAACGAATGTGCGCGATGCGATTTGCGAATACATTCAGGAACGCGGGAGTGCGCAGCACGGAGCGGTCCGCGGGCTTTCATCCCACAGCGCGGTCTCTGTGCAGAGACGGACGGCAAACTGGTTTGCCGGACGGGCTATGCACAGGAGACGCTGAATGTATGAGCAAAAAAGCAGCGCAAACAATCATAAAAAGGAGACCACCGCACATGACACTGACGACAAAAGAAGCCGACACCCAGACCGCCCCGGAGCGCGAAAGATGTTCCGGCATTCTTGTACACCCCACCTCCTTCCCCTCTCCCTACGGCATCGGAGACATGGGGCCGGGAGCCTATGACTTTATCGATTTTCTGGAGGAAACGGGCCAGCATCTGTGGCAGGTTCTGCCGCTCGGCCCCACCGGCTTCGGCGATTCGCCCTACCAGAGCTTTTCCTCTTTCGCCGGACAGCCGCTGATCATCAGCCCGGATCAGCTGAAAAAGCTGGGCCTGCTGACCAAAGAGGATCTGGCGGATATCCCCGAATGGGACCCGGACAAGGTCGATTACGGCCCGGTGATCCAGTATAAGACCGGACTGCTGAAAAAAGCGTGGAGCGCGTTTCAGCACACGCCGGATAAGACCCTGCTCGAGGAATTTGAGCTTTTTTGTGAGAAAGAACGCGACTGGCTGGACGATTACACGCTCTTTATGGCGTGCAAGGATTACCATGAGGGCCGCCGCTGGCTGGAGTGGGAGGATGAAATCCGCAATCCCACCGCCGCCGTCAAAGAGGCCTGGCGGGAAAAGCTGTCAGAGGCGATTCATTATTACAGCTTCGTGCAGTTTATGTTCGACCTGCAGTGGAAAGAACTGCGCGACTACGCGCACAAACACGACGTGCAGATCATCGGGGATATCCCGATCTTTGTGGCGCCCGACAGCGCCGACGTCTGGAGCAACAAAAATCTGTTCCAGCTCGACACCAAGGGATATCCGACCAGCGTGGCCGGAGTGCCGCCGGACTATTTCAGCGCCACCGGCCAGCTCTGGGGCAATCCGCTCTACGACTGGGATTATCACGCGGAGACCTCCTACCGCTGGTGGGTCAGCCGTATCCGCCGCCAGCTTTCCCTGACCGATTACCTGCGCATCGACCACTTCCGCGGCTTCGAGGCCTACTGGGCGGTGCCGGCCGGCGAGGAAACCGCCGTCAACGGCAGCTGGGTCAAGGGCCCGGGCGAGGAGCTGTTCGACGCGGTCGCCCGCGAGCTGGGCGACGAGCTGCCGATTCTGGCGGAGGATCTGGGCGTCATCACCCCGGAGGTCGAGCATTTGCGCGACAGCCTCGGATTCCCCGGCATGAAGGTGCTGCAGTTCGGCTTTGAGAATCAGGCCGACATCAATTACATACCGCATCACTATACGACCTGCAACTGCATCTGCTATACCGGCACCCATGACAACGACACCACCATGGGCTGGTACGCAAAGCAGCCGGAGAAAATCCGCGACCGCATCCGCCGCTACGGCAACACCGACGGCAATCAGGTCAGCCTCGATTTCATCCGCTTTGCCATGGGCAGCATCGCCCGTTTCGCGATCTTCCCGATGCAGGATCTGCTGGTGCTCGGCAGCGAGGCCCGCATGAACACGCCGGGCGTGGCCGCCGCCAACTGGACGTTCCGCTACCGTCAGGAGGCGCTCACCGAAGAACGCCGGAGATGGCTCCTGCGCACCACGCGTCTCTATGACCGCTGTGATAAAGATGTGCCGGACGCACTATAAAACAACGACGGAAAAAGAAAGGAACCCGCACCATGATACGCATCGCACTAATCGCCATTTTTCTGGTTCTTTTCCTGACTCTCTCGATTCCGGTTTTTCTGATCGAGTGGATCATCGGAAAGTTTAACCCGTCGCTGCGCGACATCAGCTCGCTGCGCATCGTGCAGCGGGCGTTCCGGGTGGTGATTCTGATTTCCGGCGTGCGCCTGAAGGTCATCGGCGAGGAACGCATCCCCCGCGATACCGCCGTGCTCTACATCGGCAATCACCGCAGTTATTTCGATATCGTGCTCACCTATGCGCGCTGTCCGGGCCTGACCGGATATGTGGCAAAAAAAGAAATGCTGAAGATACCGCTGCTCTCGCGGTGGATGAAATTCTTATACTGCCTGTTCCTTGACCGCAGCGACATCCGGGAAGGTCTGAAAACCATCCTCGCCGCCATCGACCAGATCAAGCGCGGGATTTCCGTCATGATCTTCCCCGAGGGCACCCGCGGCGAGGCCGCCTCGGAGCTGGAGATGCTGCCGTTCCACGAGGGTTCGTTCAAGATTGCCGTCAAGAGCGGCTGCCCCATCGTGCCGGTCGCGATCAGCAACTCCTCGGCGCTCTTTGAAGACCATCTGCCGCGCGTGACGCCGGCTCCGGTCGTCATCGAGTACGGCGAGCCCATCTATCCGGGCGAGCTGCCGCGCGAACAGCAGAAATTCCTGGGCCGCTACGTGCGGGATGTGATTCTGGAGATGCTCAAAAAAAATCAGGGCTCCGGGGAGGCCTGACGCCGTACAGAAATTGGGAAAACGGGGAAACAGAAAAAATCAGGAGGAGGCAGCTGTGTCCAGTATATCCAGCAGCTCCCTCGGGGTTACGACAAACGGTTCCCTTGGAAAATGTCTGGTATTCCCGGTGACGAGATAAGTATTGTCATCGCGCTTTTCAAGCACTACCTCATAAAATGGGAGGTCCTTCCTGTCCGGGAGAAGGATTCCGGACGGCGAAGGATCAACCAGAACACCGTATTTTTCAACAGCAGAAAGCAGATATTCGACGAGAGCGCCGGAAAACCCAAACTTTCTGCGGGACAAAACCTCTCTGTATTCTTTTATGATGGCGTTGCTGTATACGGGAATGATCTCACCGGCGATCATCCTGCCCAATACCTGAACGGTAGCGGCATCCTCTCTGCCCGAAAGCAATGCGGATACGAGCACATTCGTGTCAATGACTGCACAACAAATCATATTTCATTCTCCATGCGTGCGAGATCGATCTCCCTGTTGATATCCTCAAGGCTCATATCAGCGACGCCATTTTCTCTGGCCTCCGCCCGCAGCGCCATAAACGCCTGCATTGCGCCTTCTCTGGTGATATCGGATTCCGGAGATGAAATCTCAAAAGGAATCCTGCGCTGCCTTACGACAGCTCTGGCGAATACATTGATTGCAGTGGATGCATTCATTCCGAATTCCTGGCATAGTGCGTCAAACTGTTTTTTCAATACCTCGTCCATGCGAACGCTGAACGTCGCCTGCGCCATCTTTCTCCCTCCCTTACGCCTTCCTACTTTTTCTATAGTATACACATAAAGGCGCGAAAAGTCAATAAAATGAACCTATTGTGTTCAATATTTCTATCTTTGTGTTCATCTAAAACATTCCTGACCGAAATCGTCCGCCGGTCACCCCTCCGCAAACTGCTCCATCGAATCGTAAAAATACTCCTCCGGCCGGTCGCTTTTCAGCACCTGCGCAAACAGCCGGTTGAACGCCTTGGTGCCCTCTTTGTTGAAGTGCATCCAGTCCTTGAACTTCTCGTTCGTAAAGACCGTGGTGCGTTCTTTGTACAGCAAAAAATTATAATAATCCGCGCCCATCTCCTGCGTCAGGCCGCGCAGGCAGCGATCCATGCCGTCCAGGTCGCCGGCCATGTCTATAAAGACCTGTGTCCACGGCGGGATTACCACCGTCAGATGGATTCCTTTCTTTTCGCAGAAATCTCCCAGCTTGTACATATACTCCAGCGCCTGTTCGTCGATCTGCTCCGCTCCTTTTGTGCCGTCCCAGTAGTCCTTCTGCCGCGCCGTGTCGCGCTTCGGGACGCCGTTAAACACCTTGTTGGCGCCGTCGTTGCGGAATCCGCGGCCCACATAGCACTTGGTCCCCAGATTCGGATTGAGCTTGTACTCAATGTTTTCCCGGATCAGCTCCGGCTGCATCCAGGAGTCGACGTTGGTCGAATAAAACAGCAGCGAAAGCGCCGTATCCTGGTCCTGCATCGCCAACAGGTAGCGCAGCTTCCACCGCCAGGTGCGCATATTGGAGTAGGCGGAGGTGTGCTGGAGGCCGTTTCGCTCCGATTTCAGCGAGGCCAGCGTCAGCACCAGGTATACGTTTTTGACCGGATTCTCGGCGACCGCGTCCCGCACCAGGAAATAGGAGCCGATCAGCGGCTGCGAGCCCGTGCCCAGGTTGAAGCTGCTGGTGCCGAACTGTTTGTCCAGATACCGCGGGTTCATCGCGTAATAGGTCACGGAGGTGCCACAGTAGATCGTGTCGATCGTCCCCCTGAGCTCACCGCGCTCCTGTTTGGAGAGCGTCACCATCTCCACGGTCTTCCAGTCCTCATAACAGAACCGCACAATGCTCTCCAGCGCAATCACAAACGCCAGCACGACGCACAGGCGAACCAGGATTTTTCTAATACTGCGCATAAGCAAACCCTCCCGCCAAAGAAGTCTGGAAGCAGCCCATGCAGAGCACGGCCGCAATCAGGAACAGATAGCAGCACCAGCGCACCGCAAGCGGCTTTCGCGCCAGCGCGTCCCGCACCGGCCTGCGCTCCTGAATCAGGTCCACCGCCGCGATCAGAAGCAGCGAGAACGCCAGAAACACGCCGTCCCCGAGCGTAAGCCCCGGCAGCAGCTCCGGCCATCCGGCCGGCATCCGCACCGCCGTAAACAGGTGCAGGATGAAGCGCAGCGAAGAACGCGTGTCCGCCGGCCCCGGGAAGACCTTGAGGATGCTCACCAGCAAAAAGGTGCGCACGATGCAGAACGCATTCCACCAGCGGCTGTCCTCACGGATGTGCAGAAATCCTTTGGCCGCCGCAAACTGCGGCTCCAGCACCATCGCCCCGATGATGACCACGCCGTTGGCCATGCCCCAGAAAATATAGCGCCAGCTCGCGTCATGCCAGAAGCCCGTGCAGGACCACACGAAAAACAGGGCGAACAGCGACGGAAACAGCTTGCCGATGCGCACGCCGAAGCGCCTGCGGCCCATTTTCCCGAACCGGACGGCCGTCGGCGTCAGCGCCAGCGGGTAAAACATGTACTCGCGGAACCACGCGCCCAGCGTGATGTGCCACCGGCGCCAGAACTCGGCCAGCGACTTTGAGAGGAAGGGCCGGCGGAAGTTTTCTTCGATGTGAACCCCGAACAGCTCCGACGCGCCGGCCACGATGTCCATGTAGGCAGAAAAATCCGCGTACATCCACACCGTCATGTAAACGCAGCCCAGCAGGCAGGTGATGCTGCTCAGCTGCTCGAAATCGCGGAAAATCTGGCTGACCATCGGCTGCATGCGGTCCGCCACCACCAGCTTTTTGAAAAAGCCCCACAGCATGCGCTGGCAGCCCCAGGAGATATTGTGGTAGTCAAAGCGGTGCCCCTCATAGAGCTGCGGCGCCGTCGCCTGATAGCGGCTGAACGGCCCCTGCGTAATCTGCGGGAAATACGCCAGAAACAGCAGCAGCTTCGCATAATTGCGCTGCGCGCGGAAGCGGTTCTTGTAAAGGTCGAGCAGATAGCCGATGGCGATCAGGGTATAATAGGAAATGCCAAGCGGCGCCAGAAACGACGGCACCGGCAGAGCCAGGCCGCCCAGAGCCAGCACGGAATTGCCGATGCGGACAAAAAATCCGCCGTACTTCAGCACCAGCAGCATCGACAGGATGGCTATGATCATCACGGCCGCCGCCCGCTTCTTTTTCGCCTTATAAACTTTGGTCAGCGACGGCGACGGGCCCTTTGCGGCCTTTTCCGCCTGAAACGCCTGCTCCAGACGGTCCAGCCACAGTCCCCCGGCCCAGGCGAGCACGCTCGTGAGAAACAGATAGACCGGCGAGGCCGCGCACGCCAGCAGATAAAAGCCGACGCTGGCCGCCAGCAGCACCGTCCAGCGGAAGCGCAGCGGACAGAGCAGATAATAGACGAGACACAGTCCTGCCAGAAACAGCAAAAACGGCAGTGAATTGACAGTCATTTAGTTCCTCCCCTTCGGTAAAGCTCCTGCCGCATCCGCACGCCCCTCCCGCGCGGACGCCCGCAGCCCGATTTTTCTCCTGAAAACAACACGTTCAGACTTTGAATTTATAGTATATCACACATTTGATAGGAATATGACACAAAAATAAAATTTTTTCATGATGTGCAAAAACCGGGACTGCCGCAGATAAATTCTTTTATCTGCAGAGCCCCGGCTCTCCCGTAACGCTGCACGGCCTATTCATCCGTGTCTTCTGACGATTCCAATGCTGCCTTCTCATACGCTTCAAGGATAATATTCTGAATTCGCTCACGTGTTGTCGAATTGATGGGATGTGCGATATCTCGATATTCTCCGTCTGCGGCTTTGCGGCTGGGCATTGCGATGAACAAGCCCTTTTCGCCTTCGATGACCTTGATGTCGTGTACAACAAACGCATCATCCAGCGTAACGGAAACGACTGCTTTCATCTTTCCGTCCTTCGCCACTTTCCTCACTCTTACATCCGTTATCTCCATATGCTTTCCTCCGTGCTCTTATTAAATTCTTTTCCTGTTTACCGTGTGCTGGAGGCATTCTGTTTTCTCAATATTATGTCCGAAACTCACAGGACATATCTCTCATTGGACTCAATCACAATTTTTATTCCGTCTTCACCCACGTAGCGTGAATTCGCCCGTATTGTATCGCGGCTCTCCACGATGCAATTTTCAAGATATACGTTATCACCCAGATAAACATCGTTCAAAACTATAGAGTTCTTAATGACGCAGTTCTCACCGACGAATACCTTTTTAAATATGATGGAATTCTCCACATATCCGTTGATAATCGAGCCGTTGGCGACCAGGCTGTTTTTCACCCTGCCGCCTGGATTGTACTTCGCCGGCGGATTGTCGTCCACCTTGGAGTGCACATCCGGGTATTCGCGGAAGAAATAATCCCTGACATCCTTTCGCAGGAAGTCCATGTTGGTCTGGTAGTATGATTCCACCGACGCCACATTGCTCCAGTATTCCTGCATTTTGTATCCGTAAATCCGCCTCACGTCTTTGTAGCGGATCAGGACATCCTTGACAAAATCATGCCTCCCTTCTTCAATGGATTTCTCGATCAGCTCAATCAGCTGGCGTCTGCGGACCACATAGATGCCGCAGGAAATGGTGTGGGATGAGGCCGCCATCGGTTTTTCATCAAACTGTATAATCCTGTTGTCGTCGTTCATCTGCAGGACGCCGAACCTGGTCAGGTCTTCGCTCCAGGGCACGTCCTTGCAGACGACCGTGATGTCAGCCTTCTTTGCAATGTGGTATTCCAACACCTTTGCGTAGTCGAGCTTGTACACGCCGTCGCCGGAAGCGATCACGACGTATGGCTCATGGCACTGCCGCAGGAAGTCAAGGTTCTGATGAATTGCATCTGCGGTGCCGCGGTACCAGAAATCGTTGTCCGAGGTCACCATCGGCGGGAACACATAGAGACCGCCCTGCTTCCGCCCGAAATTCCACCATTTGGAGGAGCTCAGATGCTCGTTCAGCGATCTGGAATTGTACTGTGTCAGCACCGCCACTTTCTGAATGCCTGAGTTTGTCATGCTGCTCAGGGCGAAGTCGATGCTCCGGAAGCTGCCCGCAATCGGCATCGCCGCAATCGCCCTCTTGTTTGATAATTCTTTCATTCGGTAGCTGTTTCCGCCGGCCAGAATGATACCTACCGCCCTCATTGCACATCACCCGCCTTATCCAGTATCTCGCCGCCCGCAAGCATGCCGTCCGGGTAGTCCTCCGGCAGCGTGACTCCGGTCACAGCGGTATTCTTTCCGATTTTTACGTCCGCGGGGATCACGGCGTTCTCTCCGATCACCGCCAGCCCGAACGCGTAGACGGACGGCTTGACCCTGTTCGGAACCGCCTCCCCCACGCCGAGCTGCGCGCGGGCGCCGATCTCCGCGTTCTCCGCGACAATGGACTTGTCGATCACCGCCCCCTCGTGAACCACCGTATTCTGCATGATGATGGAATCGCGCACGACAGCGCCTTTCTCAATGACCACGCCGCAGCCGATGATGGAATTATAAATCTCGCCGTAAATCTCCGAGCCGTCGCCCACCAGGCTGCGCTCGATCACGGAATCCTCCGACACGTACTGCGGCGGCAGGATGTCGTTCTTGGTGTAAATCTTCCAGAATTCCTCGTAGAGGTTGAACTCCGGAATGATATCGATCAGCTCCATGTTGGCCTCCCAGTAGGAGCCCAGCGTCCCCACATCCTTCCAGTAGCCGTTGTACTCGTAGGCCACCAGCGTCTCGCCCTTCTCGTGGCAGTAGGGGATCACGTGCTTGCCGAAGTCGCAGTTGCTCTGCTCGGAGAGCGTCACCAGCGCCTCCTTCAGCGCCTCCCAGGTAAAGATATAAATGCCCATGGAGGCGAGATTGCTCTTCGGCTGCTCCGGCTTCTCCTGAAACTCGACGATCCTGCCGTTCTCATCGGCCACCACGATGCCGAAACGGCTGGCCTCCTCGCGGGGCACCGGCATGACCGCGATGCTGACGTCGGCGCCGTGCGCCTTGTGAAAGTCCAGCATCACCTGGTAGTCCATCTTGTAAATGTGGTCGCCGGAGAGGATCAGAACGTAATCGGGATGAAACGACTCCATATAGGCCAGATTCTGGTAGATGGCGTTGGCGGTGCCGGTGTACCACTCGCTCTTTCCCACCTTTTCATACGGCGGAAGCACGGAAACGCCGCCCACATTCTTGTCCAGGTCCCACGGGATGCCGATCCCGATATGTGTGTTCAGCCGCAGCGGCTGGTACTGCGTCAGCACGCCCACGGTATCAATTCCGGAATTGATGCAATTGCTCAGCGGAAAGTCGATGATGCGGTACTTGCCGCCGAAGGCGACCGCCGGCTTCGCCACTCTGGAGGTGAGCACACCGAGACGGCTGCCCTGCCCGCCCGCCAGAAGCATTGCTATCATTTCTTTCTTAATCACGCTATCACCTCTTGATGTTTAGTAATTTTAAATATTATAGCACAGCTTTTAAAAATAGTGAACATATTTTACAACCTTTTCTTCTGTTTTTCTCGTTTTTTATTATAAATTAACACTTTCCTGTGATTTTCTCATATTTATGCAACGTTATAATCGACAGATTTTTCTGAAATAATACATCATCTTCTACAATTTTTATTATGTGCTGATAACAAGGCGACATTTTTCCCCATGCTCCGGAAAAGCCCTTGGCAATTCTGCCTGAAAAGAGTATACTGTAACATAAAACAAGAAGATAAGGAGACGTCCCTATATGTATCAGATAAATTATGACCGGCCGGTGCACGTGCATTTTATCGGGATCGGCGGTATCAGTATGAGCGGACTGGCGGCCGTGCTGCTGCAGCGCGGGTTTGCCGTGAGCGGTTCGGACATGAAAGCCGGCCCGCTGACCAGATGGCTTGCGGATCAGGGGGCGGACATTTCCTATCCGCAGTCCGCCGCGAACATCATGGACGGGATCGACGTGGTCGTCTACACGGCCGCCATCCACCCGGACAACCCGGAGTTTCAGGCCGCGCTCGCACGGCAGATTCCGATGCTGACCCGCGCGCAGCTGCTCGGCCAACTGATGCGCAACTACGAATCCGCCGTCGCCGTCGCCGGCACGCACGGAAAGACCACGACCACGTCCATGCTCTCGCACATCATGCTGGAGGCCGGGCTGGACCCCACGATCTCCGTCGGCGGCATGCTCCCGGCGATCGGCGGCAACGTCCGCATCGGCTCCTCCCGCTATTTCCTGACCGAGGCCTGCGAATATACCAACAGCTTCCTCGAGCTGTTCCCCTGGATCGGCGTCATCCTCAACGTGGACGCCGACCATCTCGACTTTTTTAAGGATCTCGACGATATCCGCCATTCCTTCCGCCGCTTCGCCGAACGCATACCTGAAGGCGGCGCGCTCGTGATCAACGCCGAAACCGGAGGCCTTGACGAACTGACGCAGGGCCTTGCATGCCGGGTGTACACCTTCGGCGTCGGCTGCGGCGGCTACCAGGCGGTCAACGTCGCCTGGCACGACACCGGGATGGGCAGCTTTGACCTGCTGAAAAACGGCGAACCGTTCGGACACTTTTCCCTCAGCGTTCCCGGCGTGCACAACGTCGCCAACGCCGCGGCCGCGCTCGCGGCCGGCGACCTGCTGGGCATCGCCCCGGACGTGATGGCGCGGGGGCTGGCCGGCTTTGGCGGCACCGAGCGGCGTTTCCAGAAGAAGGGCGAGGTCGGCGGCGTGACCATCGTTGACGATTATGCGCACCATCCCACGGAGATCCGGGCCACGCTCGAGGCAGCCAAACGCTATCCGCACAAGCGCGTCTGGTGCGTGTTTCAGCCGCACACCTACACGCGCACCCGGGCCCTGATGGACGAATTCGCAGACGCGCTGTCCCTGGCCGACCGCGTTGTGCTGGCCGACATCTACGCCGCGCGCGAGACCGACACGCTCGGCGTCAGCTCCGCCCAGCTGCAGCAGAAGCTGGCCGCGCAGGGCAGGGAAGCCTGGTACTTCCCCACCTTTGACGAAATCGAAAAATTTTTATTGGAAAATTGTATCCCCGGCGACCTGTTGATAACCATGGGGGCCGGAGACGTCGTAAAAATCGGCGAAAGTCTGCTTGGAGCATAGTTATCCACACTTTCCACACGCTTATTCACATAAAATGCGATTTTGCGTGTGGATTTTTTTGTGGACAGGGTCCTTTACATAAGTTTTTGACATGAGTCGCCTTTTTCCTGCCTTTCCCGGCCGCCGCAGCCGTTACGGTCAACCTTTTATCCACATCGTCCACACTTTCCACCGGAAGCGTCTTCCGGCGGCGGCCGCAAAAACTGCTTATTCTCATTTTCCGGAGGATATGCTATACTGTCCTGGAAAGCAGGAGTGAATGAAAATGAAAGTATGTTCCAAAGCACCCGCAGGGGTGACCTTGATTGCCAATACCTTTATCGATCAGTATATGCCGCATGCCAACGGAGAATTCGTCAAAGTGTATCTCTATCTGCTGCGCTGCGCGGACAGCGGGCAGGAGCTCTCGCTCTCCTCGATCGCCGATGTCTTTGAGCACACGGAAAAGGACATCCGGCGGGCGCTGACCTACTGGCAGAACCAGCGGCTTCTGCGCGCCGAGACGGACGCGGAGGGCACGATTGTGTCCGTGACCCTGAACGAACTGCCGGGACAGGCGCCGGAGCGGACGCAGCCGCAGGGCGAGGAGTCCGATGTCATTGCGCCGGCGCAGGCGGGTTCCATGGATTCCGGCGCTTTCGCGCCCGCGCAGGCGGGTTCGATGGATTCCGGCGCTTTCGCACCCGCGCGGGCGGGTTCAGTGGATTCCGGCCGGAGCTCGTTCCTGTCTCCGGAGGATCAGCAGGAGATGCGGCAGCTTTTCTTCGTCGCCGAACAGTATTTGCAGCGGCCCCTGACCTCGTCGGAGCAGAGCGATTTCATCTACTACCATGATACCCTGCACTTTTCCGGGGACCTGATCGAGTACCTGATCGAGTATTGTATCTCCAAGGGCTCCGCGAACCGCCATTACATGCGCAGGGTGGCGCTGGCCTGGGCGGAGGCCGGGGTGTCGACCGTGCGCGAGGCCAAGCAGGAGACCACCCTTTACAACCGCAATTACTTTACGGTGCTTAATGCCTTCGGCATCCGGGGGCGCGCCCCGGCGACGGATGAGCAGGAATTCATGGCCCGCTGGTTCGACGGGTTCGGCCTGCCCCTGGACGTAGTGCTCGAGGCCTGCCGGCGCACCATCCGGCAGACGCACCAGCCCAATTTCCAGTACGCAGACAAAATTCTGGAGCAGTGGCACCAGAACCAGGTGGCGTCGCTCGCCGATATCGAGCGGCTGGACGCCCTGCACAAAAAGGACCAGGCCAAAAAGGAGCCGAAAAAGCCGGCCGTACGGCCGCAGCGCTCCTCCGGCAACCGCTTCAACAACTTCCCGCAGCGGGAATACGACTATGACCAGCTTGAAAAACAGCTTCTGAGCCAGTGAAACGGCTCCTGAATCACCGTTTTCAGACAGCCTGAGGGGGATACCTATGGGACTGACAGATGCACAATACAATACGATCATGCGGGATTACCAGCGGCAGCAGGCCATGAACCGGCAGACGCTCTCGCAGCGCCGGCAGGAAATCTACGGCCGTTTCCCGGAATTTTCCAGGATTGACGAGGCCATAACGTCGGCCAGCCTCTCCTGCGCCCGCAGCCTGCTCTCGGACGGTTCCGCATCCGTCGCGGCGCTGCGCGCGCAGATCGACGGGCTTTCCGCGCGCCGGGCCGAGATTCTTCGCGGGGCCGGTTACCCCGAGGATTATCTTGCCCCGGTCTACCGCTGCCCGGACTGTCAGGACACCGGCTACATCGGCTCGCGCAAATGCCACTGCTTCCGGCAGGCGGCCATCGAGCTTCTGTACATGCAGTCCAATCTGAAAGAGATTCTGGAGCGCGAGAATTTCTCCGCCTTTTCGCTGGACTACTATGCGGAGGACATCATCGACCCGGCGACCGGGCTCTCGGCGCGGCAGACCGCGCTCCGCACGCTTGAGGCGTGCCGCGGCTTCGCCGACCGCTTTGATGCGGATTTCCAAAACCTGTTTCTCTACGGAGATACCGGCCTCGGCAAGACGTTTCTCTCCCACTGCATCGCGCGGGAGCTGCTGGAAAGCGCCCACGCGGTCGTGTATTTCTCGGCTTTCCGCCTCTTTGAGCTGTTTGCGGACGCCGCCTTCGGGCGCGGCGCCGCCGACGCCCCCAGCGAGGGGGAACAGCATATTTTTGACTGCGACCTGCTGATCATCGACGACCTCGGGACCGAGCTGGTCAACTCTTTCGTATCGACGCAGCTGTTTTACCTGCTGAACGAGCGGCTGATGCGCCGCAAAAGCACCCTGATCTCCACCAACCTCTCGCTGGCCACGTTTGCCGACACCTACTCGGAACGTATTTTTTCACGAATCTCCAGCAATTATACGATGCTGAAGCTGGTCGGCGAGGATATTCGCCTGAAAAAGAAAATTTCAAATAAAACATCATAAAGGAGAAGCACAGAATGAAATTCCAATCTGCCAACGAACGCAATATCGAAACGATTCCTGTCGGTGAGCTCGGCATCATCGCCCTTCAAAGCTGCGAGACGCTGGGCCGGAAAATCAACGCGCATATTGTCCAGTGGCGTCAGGAACGCGAGCACGAGCACAGCGAAAGCCCGCTGCTGCGCACGTATTCCAAGTCCTCCTACCTTGTGGACACCAGCATTCCGCGCTTCGGCACCGGGGAGGCCAAGGGCGTGATCAACGACACCGTCCGCGGCGCGGACCTCTACATTCTCGTGGACGTCTGCAACTACAGCCTCACCTACCGGATGTTTAAATATGTCAACCGCATGTCCCCGGACGACCATTTTCAGGACCTCAAGCGCATCATCGCCGCCGTCGGCGGAAAGGCGCGCCGGATCAACGTGATCATGCCGTTTTTGTACGAGAGCCGCCAGCACAAGCGCGACGGGCGCGAATCCCTTGACTGTGCGCTGGCTTTGCAGGAGCTGGTGAAAATGGGCGTGGACAACATCATCACCTTCGACGCGCACGACCCGCGGGTGCAGAACGCCATCCCCCTGCACGGCTTTGAGACGGTGCAGCCGGTCTACCAGTTCGTCAAGGGCCTGTTCCGCGCGGCGCCGGATTTAAAGGTCGACCCGGAGCACCTGATGATCATCAGCCCCGACGAGGGCGCCGCCGGACGCGCCATCTACATGGCCAACGTCCTCGGCGTGGACATGGGCATGTTTTACAAGCGGCGCGACTACGCGCACATCGTCAACGGCCGCAATCCCATCGTCGCCCATGAATTTCTGGGCTCGGATCTCGGCGGCAAGGACGTCGTCATTCTCGACGATATGATTTCGTCCGGCGACAGCATGCTGGACGTCGCGCGCGGGCTCAAATCGCGCGAGGCCGGCCGCATCTTTATCTGCTCCACGTTCGGCCTGTTCACCAACGGCCTCGAGAAGTTTGACCGCGCTTACGAGCAGGGCCTGTTCTACGCGATGCTGACGACCAATCTGGTCTACCAGACGCCGGAGCTGCTGCAGAAGCCGTACTACACCGGCTGCGACATGAGCAAGTACATCGCGCTCCTGATCGACACGCTGAACCACGACGGCTCGGTCAGCGACCTGCTGAATCCGACGGACCGCATCAACCATTTTCTTTCCAAACACAGAAATTAGCCGCAGACAGGACGTCTCCGGGCGTGGGTTTCTCCCGGAGGCGTCCTGTTTTGCGGCTGTTTATTTTTAACATATTATAATGCCGGATTGTGGAAGTGCGAAGCACAGAACAATCTATGCGGCATCATTTTATATATGAAAGAATAGAATACATGAAAATGCCTGCGGCTCCTGTGCCCAGCATCACGCGAATGGGACTGGCTTTCCGTCTGCGCAGGATCAGCAGGCCCGCGCCGAAAATCAGCACAGAAATGATATTTACACTGCCGGGACGCTCCGGTACCGTCCGCTGTCCATAGAAAGACAGAATCAGCAGCGATACCGCGGCTGACGCAATCACAGCGACGACCGCCGGCCGCAGACCGGACAGGATTCCCTGCACCATAGTCAGCCCCCGGAACCGATAATAGGCATAGGCAAGTGTAGTCACAATCACACAGGCCGGCAGAATGCAGCCAACAGTCGCAACAATGGCGCCCGCGGTTCCGGCCACCTGAATCCCCACAAAAGTGGCTGAATTGATTGCCACCGGTCCCGGAGTCATTTCCGCTATAGTCATGATATCGGCAAATTGCGTCATAGTCAGCCATGGGTGCAGGTCGACAACCTGCCGCTGAATAAACGGCACGGCCGCATATCCCCCGCCAATGCTGAACAGGCCGACCTGAAAAAAGCTCCACAGCAATTCAAGGTAAATCACGTTTTGGCTCCTCTCTCTTTCTGCAATAAAGCGTGTCCGCCGCGCCCAGAAGCCCGCAGGCCAGAATGACCAGGACAATGTTTACATTCAGGAAGCGGACCGCCGCAAACGATGCCAGCATTATCAGTACCGGAAACAGCCGTTTCTGCTTCAGAATTTCCTTTCCCATAGTAATTACTACATCGCAGATAACCGCGGCCACTCCGGCCAGCATACCGGTCATAGCCATATTGACTATATTGTTGTCCCGAAATGCCTCATAAAAAAGAGAGACCACGGATATGATTACAAACGGCGGCAGAATCGTTCCCAGCACTGTGAGCAGGGCTCCGGTTATGCCAGCAACATGGTAGCCCACAAGAATGGAAGCGTTGACCGCAATCGCCCCCGGAGAGGACTGTGCAATCGCAATAAAGTCCAGCATTTCCTGTTCTTCGATCCAGTGCAGTTCTTCCACAAATTTTTTCCGCATCAGTGAAATGATGACAAAGCCGCCGCCGAACGTACATGCGCTGAGCTGAAGAGTCGTCAGAAATAATGTCCTGTATGTCCGCCCGCTGTGTCTCAAATTCTTTCTCAAGCTCTCACCTTATTCATTATAATCCGATAAGCCTCAATCAGGCCCGGATATGCCGCCGCAAAAAACTCCTGATAGACTTCACAGTAATAATTTTTCTGCAGCCGGCCTGTAAAAAAGTCCCGGTCCCTCCTGCAGCCGCCCCGGCACAGCTGTCCCCATCTGCACTCCCGGCACTGCGGCGCAGGTATCATGCTCTCCTCAATGAAGCCGATTTTTTTCCGGCGCGTATCCATCTCTCCCAGGCTGTCCTCATTAAAATTGCCAATCCGGTACGCATCCAGCATATAAAAATCACAGGGGTACACACTCCCGTCTGCTTCCACCACGTATTCCATACCGCAGGTTCCGCTCATCCCGCAGACCGTCGGCGGCTGCCGGTTTAAAAGCAGCAGCAGGTTGTCAAAATAACCATGGTAGCTTTTCCGGCCCGCCTGCAGATCACGGAACCAGCAGTCAAAAGCGGTAAACAGATAATTTCGGTAATGCTCCGGCGTGAGCGACCAGGGATGGCCGCCCCGCACCTCGCCAATCGGATCCAGGCAGGGGATATACTGCTGGTAATCCCAGCCGTTTCTCCGGTAATAGCCGTACACCGCACGGTAATTGTCACAGATTTCCGGGGTCAGTACCGTCAGGATATTAAAATCCACGCGGTGCTTTTTCAGCAGTTCCAGCCGCTTCTGCACTCTGGCGTGCGTGCCCCGGCCGGCCGCATCCCGGCGGTTTGCATCGTGGATTTCCCGCATTCCGTCCATCGAAACACCCACCAGCACCCGGTGCTCCGCAAAAAAACGGCACCATTCCCGGTCCAGCAGCAGCCCGTTGGTCTGAAACGCATACTCCACCCGACACTGGTTGACGTTACAGCGGCGCACAATCTCTGTCATGTTTCGGTAAAAACCGAGCCCGGCCAGCGTCGGCTCACCGCCCTGAAAAGCAATGGTCAGCCACCCGCTGCACTCCTTCAATGTTTTTTCCAGAATATGCTCCAGCGTAGCCTCGCTCATAAGGCCATAGTTCGGCACCTCTCTCTTGCCGGTTTCATCCGCGTAAAAGCAATAGCTGCAGCGCATGTTGCACATGCCGCTGACTGGCTTCAGCATGATACTCACACAGGACCGCATCTGCTCACCGCCCTTCTCCTGTCGTCCTTATTGGCCGTTCTGACGCCGGCTTTTCGGACTAATACGCCCAGATTTCCTTCTCCGCGGTCTTATATTCCAGCCAGAATTTCTGCCCCTCCTCGGAAGACAGGTCATCCCAGTCCTCAGCATACTGCCGCAGCAGCCTATGCAGACGCTCGACAATCGGCTGCGACTCCTCGCACCAGAACAGATCGTGCATTTCCAGCGGATCCTCACTGATCTTAAACAGCTGCTTTCTGCGCATATCGCCGCATTTATACTCGATCAGCTTGTACTCGTAGTCTTTAATGCTGCGAACCTTGTCGCCGAACACGGAGAACAGGTACTCCCGCGTATGCGCGCTGCTGTCGCAAATCATCTTCCTGAAGCTGACGCCCTCCACCGTCTCCGGTATCGGGATATCATTTAAATCGCACAGGGTCGGAAAGATGTCAAACAGATAGATATACCCGTCCCTGGTCTCGTTTTCCGGTATTCCGGGACCGCTGATGATAAACGGCACTTTGATGCTGTGCTCGTAGGTACTCTGCTTGCCGAGAAGCCCGTGCTCGCCGACTGCCAGCCCGTTGTCCGCGGAAAACAGGATAATCGTATCGTCATACATACCGGTCTTCTTCAGGGTCTCAATAATCTTGCCGACCGTATGATCAAGATGACTGATCATCGCATAGTAATCACGGATCTGAATCTTCACATCATGCTCGTCGCGCGGATGCGGCAGCAGCGCCTCGTCGCGGACATTTTTGATTCCGAAATCGAACGGGTGCTCCCGGTAAAAGTTTGCCGGCAGCGAAATTTCATCCAGATCATACATGTCCACAAATTCCTGCGGCATGCTTCGGGGATCATGCGGCGCCATATACGCCACATACATATAAAACGGCTTGTCGCTGTCATAGCCCTCCAGGTATCTGCACGCGGCATCCGCAAACAGATCTGTCGAATGTGTGCCGCCGTTTACATGGTCATAAATCCGGTCCACCACAACATTGTCAAAGGCAGGGTTCATGACGTCGTGGAAACGGTTCGCATACTGCCCGCTCTCATCAAAATGATACACCGGTACTTTCCAGTGATCATACATGCCGCCGAAGAAAATCTCCGCGCCGTCGTTGAAGCTGCGTGCATAGGAACGCGTACAGTTGTGCCATTTTCCGGTTCCAAAGCAGTTGTACCCGTTCTGCAGAAGCGTCTCTCCCAGCAAAGCGTGTTCCTCCGGTATCATCTCCCCGAAATGGTTCAGGTGAAACAGGCTGCGGCCTGTATTCAGCATCGCTCTGCTCGGCATGCACACCGCCGCAAAGGAGCCGCCCGGTATATGTGCGTTGGTGAAACTCGTACCGCTTTTCGCAAGCTCGTCCAGATTCGGCGTTTTGATCTCCGGGTTCCCCAAAGCGCCGATTGTGCTGTATTTCATATCATCAGCGAATAAAAACAGAATGTTTTTTTTCTTTTCCATTTTTTACCAGTCCTTTACCACCATTTTATTAGTTCTGTTACTCGTTCCCGAATCTCCACAAATTCAGGCGCAGAAACCTTCCGCGGGCGCGGCAGCGGATTCTCGATGGACTCCTTGACCTTGGTCGGCTTGTTCGTCAGCACCAGAATCCGGTTGCTCAGGTATACGGCCTCCTCAATATTGTGCGTGATGAAAATGACCGTCGTGCCCGTCTTCCTCCAGAGGTTGATCAGCTCATCCTCCAGATGATATTTCAGCTGCAGATCCAGCTGCCCATAGGGCTCGTCCATCAACAGAAGCTGCGGCTCCACCGCAAAGGCACGCGCGATCACCACGCGCTGCAGCATGCTTGCCGAGAGCTGCCGCGGATAGTAATTGCGGTATTTCGTGAGGCCGACCATCTCCATCACATTTTCCACGCGCTCCCGCATAAGCGCTTCGCCGCAGTGCTTGATTTTCAGGCCATAACGGATATTTTCCTCCACGGTCAGCCAGCTCATGGTCGAATATTCCTGAAAAATATAGGCGATGTCGTCCCGCTTCAGATCAATCGGCTTGCCGTTCATCGTGATCGAACCGCTGTCGATGTCGTACAGCTTGCAAAGGCTGTTCAGAAACGTCGTCTTGCCGCAGCCGGTCGGGCCTACAATGCAGAGAAATTCTCCCTTTTTCACCTCAAACGAAATGTCGTCGAGAACCAGCAGGTCTCCAAAACTCTTCGTCAGGTGCTCCACTTTTACCTTGATTTCTTCACTCATAGCCTCTCCTTACCCGATCGTATCGTCCATATCTTTTGTGATCTGTTCGCGCAGCTCCAGAAATTCCGGTGCCACGTAATTCCGCGGTCTCGGCAGATTGACAAGATATTCCCGATGCACGGAGGTCGGGCAGTTATGCAGGAGGATGATCCGGTCCGCCAGATAGATTGCTTCTTCCGCGTTATTCGTCACAAAAACAACCGTCCGCTTCTCGGAAGCGCTGATCCGGTCCACTTCTTCCTCCATCAGATACCGGGTCTGCGCGTCCAGATGACCGAAAGGCTCGTCCATGCAGATGATATCCGGCTCGTTGCAGTACGCCCGGGCGATGCCGACCCTCTGCTGCATACCGCCGGAGAGTTTGACCGGGAAATGCTTTTCAAAACCGGTCAGTCCGACCAGATCAATATAATACTGCGCCTTTTTGCGGCGCTCCGCCTTTTTCACTCCGCGCACGCAGGGCCCAAATTCCACATTTTTCATTACGTTGTACCACATGAAAAGGTTCGTTGTCTGGTACACCATCCCTCTGGAAGGAGATGGTCCGACTACCTTCTCCCCGTTCACAACGACCTCGCCTCCGGTCGGCAGCTCCAAACCGGCGATCAGATTGAGCACGGTCGTCTTGCCGCACTGACCGGGCCCGAAAAGCACTACAAATTCATTCTCATACACATTAAAGTTCAGGTGATCAACGACCAGATGGTCGCCTTCTCTATTGTAAAAGGTCTTTGAAACGTCTCTGACCTCAATCACTGTTTTTTTCTTCTCCATTGTCATGACCCCCTCACTCTCCATCTGCACAGGACGCGTTCAAGAAGACGCATCAACGAGGCGAGCGCCAGTCCGGTCACCGCAATCGCGATAATCCCGGCGAGAATCTGCGGCATATCCGCGTTCTGCTGTCCGGCTGTGATGATCCAGCCCACACCCTCCGTAGCTGACACCATCTCCGCCGCCAGCACCGCCATCCAAGATGTGGACAGACCGACCTGAAGACCGGAAAAGATGTAGGGGACGCAGGAGGGAATGACGATCTTAAAAAAGGCCTGCACCTTGTTCGCACCCAGCATATAGGCGGCGTTCAGAATATTCTCATCCACCTGTCGGGAACCGGAAAAGGTGTTGACGACGATATTGACAAAACCGCCGATAAAGATGATAAAAATTTTTGCGGTCTCGCCAATGCCGAACCATACGATTGCCATCGGAATCCAGGCGACGCCGGGAATCGGGCGCACCAGCTCAAACAAAGGCCGCACAATCGCCCGGATCAGATCGGAACGCCCCATCGCAATGCCGATCACAATACCGCTGGCCGCGGAGAGGCCGAAACCGATCAGCACGCGCCGCAGGCTCACCAGCAGATGCATCGGGAGCGTATATTTCCGCCCCACCGTATTCGTGCACATAGTGACAAACCGCACCGCCACCGCCCACGGCGAAGGCAGGAGGTTGCCGACGCTGGTAAAACTGACGCCCAACTGCCAGATCAGAAGTATCGCGGCAAATCCGGCCAGAGAGAGCAGGAAGTTCTTTATGGAAGCAGCCACCTTCATCCTATTTTCCTCCTCTGACAAATTTTATTTCGATCAGATCAAAGACCAGCGAAATCACGATGCCGATAAACCCCAGCGTCAACAGCCCGACGATGATGATATCCGCCCGCAGCAGATTTCTGGCTGTGGAAATCATGTATCCGATTCCTCTGGTCGCGCCCATCAGTTCCGCCGCCACGAGACCCATCCACGAGACGCCCATGGCCACGCGCAGGCCCGCGAAAATCATCGGCAGCGCTGACGGAATCGCCACGGTAAACAACTGCTGCAGGTTCGACGCGCCGAAAGTCCTGGCCACCCACAGATGAATCTGGCTGGTCTGCTTGATGCCGGAATAGGAGTTGACAATGGACGGGATGACTGTGGAGAAAAAGATGATACAGGCCTTGGACTCGATACCGATGCCGAACAGGGTAATCATCACCGGAATCAGGGCAATCGGCGGAATCGGTTTCAGGAAGTCAAAGACGGGCCGCACGATTTTTTCCACCCAGGAGACCCAGCCCATGGCTATGCCAAGCGGTACCCCGATCACCACGCCCATCAGATATCCGGCCATCGCGATTTTGAAGCTCTCCCAGATATGCTGCGGCAGCGTCGCGCCATCGGGAACTCTGGAGGATAATTTCGTCACAAAGCTCTGAAAAACCGTAATCGGATCCGGCAGAGAATAGGCCGGCGCCAGCCGCAAAACCGCGGTACACACGTACCACACGGCCAGAAAGACAAGAATGGAGAGCAGAGAAACAATTCTCAGCCTGAACTGTCTTTTTTTGTATGTACTCATTTATTATGTACTCCTTCGCTAAAAACCGGCCGGTGAACCGGGCTTTTACAAATTCCGGGCAAATATCCCCAAAGGGCAAAATCCGTTCACCGGCAGTATCGGCCTTTGGGCCGGCTTTATTTTCCAAGCGCAGCCAGCGCGTCGTCCAGAACGTCGTTCGCACAGTTGGCTGTGATCGTCTCCACCTTGTCAGCCTCGATCAGATCCTGCGTCACATAATACTCGCCATACGCTGTCGCAAATTCGGTCAGATCCATCGCTGCCGCCTCTTCAAATGACGTGAACGGTTTCGCATTGCACTCCTTGCGGATGTCATCCTCAGTCTTTTCTTTCGCGTTGTCCGCATACCAGTTCATGACGGTCTCATACTGGATTTCCGGATCCGTCATGTCGTCCGTCGCCGTGCAGAGCATCTCGACAAATTTCACGACCTGATCATACTTATTATTATAAGCGTCCGCAGTACACACGGTAGCTTCCATCAGATTTCCGTTTACGCTGTCAAAGCTCGCAATAAATTCCGTGTCGTCGCTGACTTCATAGCAGTACGGGGATGTAATCACGGCATAATCGCTCTCGCCCGCCTCCCAGCTTGCGAAGCAGTTGTCGAAGCTCTGGCTGATAATATTGACGTCGGAAACGGACAGTCCCATCTGCTCCAGCCAAAGAACCAGCATATAATGTCCGGTAGTGCCGTAGTTGGTCAGAATGGTCTTTCCCTTTACGACCTCTGCCATCGCGTCGAAATCGCCCAGCACATCGAGGATCGGATCGCCCTTTCTGGCTGCCACGCCGTCGTCGCCGGTGCCGTCGCACTGGTGCGCAATCAGCTTGCAGTCATAGTTTGCAACCGCATAGATAAATGCTCCGCCCGTGATGGCGATATCCCACTCGCTGATCGCTTCATTGATCGCCGGCCCTCCGTCGAACACTTCAATCTCGATCGGGCAGTCGAACGTTTCCGGCATGTTTTCGGAAAGGATTCTCCCAATCGGGGAACTGCAGTACTGGCTCTGCACCGCGATTACCAATGGCTCCGTTTCCTCCGCATGGACACACACTCCGCCTGCAGTGCTCAATCCGAGTACGAGACTAAAAATTAACGCTAATTTTCTTTTCATTTTCCTTCTCCTTTTCTGATTTTTGAATGCTTTGGTCCACTGGTTACTATCTTTTACATGCAAACCGGCAATCATCCCCCAATGCTGTTTTGCGTAAACAATCCCAAATACTGTGCCAGCCTTTGCCGTGCATGTGAAAAGCGTGCTTGAAATTTTTGCTGTTTTGTTATAAAATTAACACTATACGGCATTTACCCAGATTATTTTTCTTACAATTTTCATTTTAATTGATTAAAGTCTATCATATTTTTTCATATAAGTAAATTATATTTTATTTATGGGATTCATAACAAATTTATTATGACAGATGCACGGAAATTCAGAAGATTTTTTTGTCGCCGCCGGCGATAATTTTACAGAGGATGTGGGGTGATCTGAGACAATGACAATCAGAAATATGCAGATATTTGTAGCGGTCTGCCAGGAGGGTTCCGTCACAAAGGCAGCTGAAAAACTGTTTCTGGCGCAGCCGGCAGTCAGTCTGGCGGTCAAAGAACTGGAAAAAGAGTGCGGGCAGCCTCTCTTTGAACGTTTCGCGAGGAAACTGCACATCACTCCTTTCGGAAAAGAAATTTACGACTATTCCCAGCGGATTTTATCTATCTACACAGAGATGGAAGCTGCCGTGACCGAGCTGGATTTTACGAATACGCTCCGCGTCGGCACCGGAACCTTCCTCGGAAAAATGATTTTTCCGCAGTATGTGCGCAGGTTTCAGGACGAAAATCCCGGCACCTCTGTACGGCTGTTCATAGACCGCACGGAAAACAATGCCGGCAGCCTGCTGGAGAACAAGGTTGATTTCGTAATCATGGAGACCTTTCCCAACCTGCCCAATGTCTGCATAAAGGTGCTGCAGACCGCACCAATCGTAGCACTGTGCAACATCCGCCATCCGCTGGCCCGGCAGGAACACGTGACGCCGCAGGACATCGTCCGCTATCCGCTTCTGCTGCGCGAGAGCACCAGCCATATCCATAACGATGTCAGACACTATTTTGATGAGCACGGAATCCTTATTCACCCGTACTGGGAGAGCATCAGCGTGTCGGCGCTGTTAAACGCAGTGCGCGAAAATCTGGGCGTGGCCTTCCTCTCCACCAGCAATCTGCGCGAGGTCGATCTGCAGGAAATCAAAATCATCCCTCTGCCGGATCTGCACGCGCAGCGGCTTGTGAGCCTTTACTACCATAAAGACAAAAAAATCACACCGCTGATGCGCCGGTTTATCGACGGCTTTGAACAGTTCCTGCGGGAAGAAACTCTGGTTGACTTTTAAAAATACAGTTTTACCGCATCTTTTAAACACTCCCGGCAAAGAAATCGCCTTGTCGGAACAGTGATGCTCTCGCGCCTGTCCGATATAGGAGAAATTTTCAGGCCTCTTTCCGCAGCAGCGCGATCTCGGCGGCGTAGCCCGGCAGCTCGTTCGGCGTCTCCAAGCAGAACGGCAGTCCGGCCAGACGCGGATGATGCACCACCCGGTGCAGCGCCTCCGCGCCGAGAAAGCCCTCGCCGATTTTTTCGTGGCGGTCTTTGTGGCTGCCAAACGGGTTTTTGGTGTCGTTGACGTGCACGGCGCGCAGGCGGGAAAGCCCGATCACGCGGTCAAACTCATCGAGCACGCCGTCCAGGTCTTCGCGGATATCGTAACCGGCATCGTACACGTGGCAGGTATCCAGGCAGACGCCCATCTTCTCTTTCAGTTCCACGCGCTCCAAAATCGCCGCCAGCTCCTCAAAGCGGCCGCCGACCTCTGAGCCCTTGCCGGCCATGGTTTCCAGCAGTACCGTCGTCTGCTGCTCCGGCCGCAGCAGCTCGTTGAGCTGCGCCGTAATCAGCTCGATGCCCTTCTCCACACCCTGTCCGACATGGCTGCCGGGATGAAAATTGTAGAGGTTGCCCGGCAGGCAGTCCAGCCGCCGCAGGTCGTCCTGCATGGTCTGCTGCGCAAATTCCCGCACGTGCTCGTCCGCCGAGCAGGCGTTGAGCGTATACGGGGCGTGCGCCACGATCACGCCGATCCCGTGCTCCGCCGCGTAGGCCCGATACGCCTCTACATCCGCCATATCCAGCTCCTTTGCCCTGCTGCCCCGCGGGTTTCTCGTAAAAAACTGAAAGGTATCGGCCCCGATCGAGACCGCCGTCTTTCCCATGTGCAGAAAGCCCTTTGAGGAAGATAGATGGCATCCTATATGTATCATATGTTTTTCTCCCGTTTCTCCTGTTGTATCTTTATTATAGCTCTATGGTATCTATATACTTTTACAGCAGCTCTATGGTATTTTTACTGTATCCCTGTCAAGTTTCTGTCCAGGATCATCAATTGCTTTCTGAAAGCAAAACATCATGCCGGTAATGTCCCGCCTGCCGGGCAGGATTTCGGGACGCAAAGCGCAGGACAGTCTGTATGGCATTTTGGAATCCAATGTCATGGCATTGAATTTCTTTTACGATAAAATCCTCCAAAATTTGGCTCAGCGTCAGCTTCAGAGCCGCTCCAATATCTCGCGTTCCCGCTTCTGGCAGCTGAACAAAATCACCTGTTTCCCGCTTTTCTTCAGCCAGCGCAGCGCCGCCTCCAGCCGCGCATCATCGTACAGGGCAAACGTCTCGTCGAGAATCACCGGCAGCTTTCGCCCGCCGCCCAGCAGTTCCCCGGAAGCCATGCGCAGCGCAAAATAAATCTGCTGCATCGTGCCGCCGCTGACCTGGTGCAGGCCCAGCACACGCTCGGGCGTGTAAATTCGCACCTCCGCCGTCTTATCCAGCACAATGCGGCTATAGCGTCCCTGTGTAATACCGGCCAGAATCTCCGACGCCCGCTGATTCAGACGGCCGCCCGACTTCGCATAGATGCCGGAGGAAAGCGCGCAGATGCGGTCGATGGCCTCCGTCAGCGCCGCGATTTCCGTCTCTGTCCCGTCTGTTTTTACATGGCTGTGGTACAGCGTCTCCAGATCGTTCTGCAGCTTCCGGTACGCTTCCTCGCGTCTGCGGATTTCCTCCCGCAAGTGCTGTTCCCGGTCTTGATCCGGCAAGGCTGGGAATACTCCGGCTCTGCGTCTGTCCGGCGGCATCTGTCCGGCTGTTCCCTGGCGGGGCTGCCCTGCATACGGTTCCGGCAAAGTACGGCCGGCGGTTCCGGTTCTGTATTCTCCCGACGGCATCTGTCCGGCTGTTCCCGGGCGGGGCTGCCCTGCATACGGTTCCGGCAAAGTACGGCCGGCGGTTCCAGTTCTGTATTCTCCCGACGGCATCTGTCCGGCGGTTCCGGCTTTTGGCCACCCGCCGCTCGTTTCCTGTCCTTTTTCGCGCTTCTGGCGGCGCGCATGCACCGGAAAAATCAACAGCAACAATACTGCGCCGAGCGCTCCGAGGCCGAGCTTCGCCAGCCATTCCGGCCGCAGATACGCGCCGGCCAACGCCAGAAAACCAAACACAAACAATAAAAGCTCTGGAAGCTGTCCGCTGCCCGCAGACTCCGGCCCGTTCTCCCAGCCGTCATCCCAGTTATCATCAAAATCATCGTCCCAGTCCCGTCCGGCTTTCCGACCGCGTTCACCCAGACTATCGTCCCGGTCCTGCCTGACTTTCCGGCCGTGTTCACCCAGACCATCGTCCCGGTCCTGCCTGACTTTCCGACCGCGTTCACCCAGACTATCGTCCCAGTCCCGTCCGGCTTTCCGGCCGCGGTCAACCCAGCTGCTGTTCCAATCCCGCCCGTCTTTCCGGCCGTGGCTGCTCTGTCTGCGGTTGTCTTCTCGGACTGCGCCGCCCGTCTCATAATCCAGCTGCTCCTGCAGCAGCACCAGTTCTCCGCGCAGCCGCTCCGCCTGCGCCTGCACCTTTTCGATACGCGCCTCTGTCTGCGCGTCCTCTTTCTTTTTCTGCTGTTCCAGCAGCCGTTTCTTTCTGCGCAAATTCTCCAGCGCCCGCGTTACATCCGTCTGCCCGTCGGCCGAGGTATCGCTGTTGATCATATAGCGCCGCAGCTCCTGCGCCAGCGCTTCATCCGTCTCGCAATGCGCCTGCGGAATAAACACGGTGTTCACAAACGCGGCCTCGCTGATTCCGCCCAGCAGCGCATCCAGCGTTTCCTGAGGCTGCTTCGCCTCCCATCCCTCCGTCTCATTCGTCACCTGCAGAGGCTCCGCGCTGCGGTCAAAGCAGCGGTCGATACGGTATATCTGCCCGTCCTCCTGCACCCACATGCTTCCTGTGAACGCGCCCGGCGTATCCCATGGCTGCCGGATCTGGTATTCGTCGGTTTTGGCCGCCCGGCCCCGGCTCCGCTGCAGTCCGAACAGCATGGCGCAGATAAACGAATGCACCGTCGATTTCCCGGTCTCGTTGCCCCCGTAAATGACGTTAATGCCCGGCTTTAAGTCGATGCGGTGATGTTCAAATTTTCCGTAATGCTTCAGAAGCAACGCCCTTATTTCCATAACATTCTCCCCGCCGCCCGTTTTCCAGAGCTTCCTCCCGCCGCTCCCGGCGAACCGCTGCCATTTCCATCTGTCTCTGTATTCCGGTTCTACCGCCGGGCTTTCAACGACATTCTCCAGCTCTGTCCTCCGGCTCAGCGCTCCGGATACAGCAGTGCTTCCAGCCCGTAATAAAGGGCCTTCTGCTCGACCGTCCCCTGCGGTCCGTCGCCAAAGCTCTCAATATAATCTCCGATCAGCTGTCCGCGGTACTGACGGCGCAGTTCCTCCAGATGGAACGCCGGCAGCGAACGATCATTGATCTCCAGAATCCGTCCGCACTTCATGTATTCCCGGATATCCGGGCGGAATCTCGGATGATGTTGTCCGGTGAGATCAATACGGTATGTATGCTGCGCCCCGCAGGCCCGAATTTTGTCGGCAATCTTTTCCCGCACGGAATACGCCGTGTCCTCCTCTGTAATCTCCACTTTCTCCCGGCAGTAGCGCCGCGACGCCGCCTCCACAAAGGAAAGCCGCACCCGCTTTTTCTGCACCTCGCCCAGCACGTAGCCGTGCGGCCCTATATCATCGCAGTCGATCGGCTCCAGCGCCCCTGCAAACATCGCCAAATTGCGGATGTATACCTGCGGCCTGTGAATGTGGCCGAGCGCAATGTAATCAAAACCGGCCTCCGAAAGCCGCTCGCGGTTCAGCGGTATGTGCTCCGCATCTCCGCCGTGCGCCAGCAGAATCTTGAAATAATCGTCCTTTTCCGCCTGCAGGTCATCGTAACGCGGCTCCGGAATCTCCCGCCGGTGATAGCTGAATCCGTAGATCTCCGTCCGCAGCTCCGGCAGGCGCACCCGCTCGCACTCCGGCGAAAACAGCGTGACCACATTTTCATTCCATGGAAAGCTCAGATACGGCGAATGTGGCTGCAGGTAATCGTGATTGCCCGCAATCAACGCCACCACCGTCTTTTCCAGCGTGGAAAACAGATAATTGACCTCGCGCAGCTCCTGCGGCTGCGGCTGGCGGTGAAACAGGTCGCCGGCAATCAGCAGCAAGTCGACTTTTTTCTCATTGGCATCGGCAATACAGCGCCGGAAGCTCTCCCACAGCTCCCGGCCCCGCTCCTGCGACCACGGAAATCCCCGGTCCGGCGCGGCCCCCAGATGCACGTCCGCAATATGCATAAATCGCATAATCTTTCTCCCCTATAAGCGTTTACGGTCTATCGACACTGCAATTCCTTTATGATCCGATAACGTTTTATCACAATTCCACTCTTCCACCGTCACATCAGCATCGACAGTAAAGTCTTCTGAAATGGCAATATGGTCAATGCACTCGGATCTTTCTGCAGTCAGGGCGGATATTTTATTTTCCTTCAGACACCGGCGCAGCAGTTCCCGCCCTTTCTTTGTATAATAATAATCGTCGGAAAAGCTGCAGTTATAGTCGCCTATGACACATATTCTGCCCAGCTCAGACAGCCGCCTGATATCCTCAATTTGCTTTTGCAAATCCTGCCCGTAAGACATTTCTCTGTTTCCGAACACGCCCATGATTGTGCCATATACAATCAAGTTTCCAAGTTCTGTCTCCAATTCCGCGCAAAGCGCAGTATATTTATCATAAGTTGCATATATTCCAGAACATTGATATTTTGTATATAAAGATACTCTGTTTTCTGTATACCGGTACAGTTCAGGGTATGCTTCTTTTGTCGGAGGCGTTTTAAAACAATATTGATACGGCAGGCTTATCCGACTGTCTGTCTCAGTCAGAACCAGAATATCCGCCTGCGTTTCCCTGCAGCATTCCAGTATCCTGTCCAGCTCGTTCTTATGTTTTAATCGTTCCACATTCCAGGTTGCGATCCTCATGACACATTGCTCCGAAATTCACCCTGTTCTTCGGCATCATCCTGTTTTTCAGCCACCCTTTCAGTCACCTTTTCAGTCACCTTTTCAGTCACCCTTTCAGTCACCTTTTCAGTCACCTTTTCAGTCGCCTTTGCTCTTTCTGCATATCGCGCGGTTCCGCACAGCGTAAGGAACGGATGTGGTTTCATGCCAATCTTTTTCTCTGCACCTGATTTTCCACAGACTGACTGGAACGCCTCTGCGTCTTCCATACGGATTTGACAGGCTCATATTATTATACATTAAGCAGGCCAACGGGTCGAGAGACAATATGAAAATTTAACCGGCTTATCTGGGAAATCTCCGATCCTCCGGAGCAAACCGCGAGCAAGCCGGATGCATACTTGGTTTTCGGATAACTGGCAGCTTCGTCTTTATGAGTATGTCTTTGCTAATTATATCTAATATAGCAAAAACGGTGTCTAAAAAAACCGACACCAGGAAGGATCAGATGACAAATGTGAAATTCTATATCAAGGCACAGATCATCTGACAGCGGCAGACATTACAGCAGGCCACAAAATGCTTTGTCCTGGCATAGAGAAAGAGAAGCCGCAAAACTCAATTTTTCCCATAATTGACAAAATATGCTTCCTTTTATATACTGAAAATATACATGGGAACTGTCCCAAAACCAAACGCAAAGGAGACGGATATGAGTAAGATATTGCAGGAATTCAAAACATTTATCATGCGCGGCAATGTGATGGATATGGCAGTTGGTGTTATCGTCGGCGGCGCATTCAGCAGCATCATCAACTCGCTGGTCGACGACATCATCATGCCCGTTGTCACCCTGATCACCGGAAAGATCAATTTTTCCGACATGATGCTCACGCTCAACGGCGAAACGTACGCATCCCTCCAGGCCGCAAGAGACGCAGGCGCGCCGGTGATTGCATACGGCAACTTTATTCAGATTGTCATCCAGTTTCTGCTGACGGCGTTCGTGATCTTTATGGTCATCAAAGCGATCAACCGCCTGCATAAAAAACCGGAAGAAGTGGTGGTTCCGACTACCAAGATATGCCCCTACTGCAAATCTGAGATTCACATAGAAGCAGTGAAATGTCCGCACTGCGCTTCGGAGCTGAAAGACTGAGGCTCTAAGACTGAGGCTCTGCATGTAAAATAATGAAAATCCCCCGTACTGTTTCGGATCAATGAAAAATACCGTGATATCGGCAGTACAGGGGATTTTTAATGACTCACAATTCTATTATTATAATTCTATTATTATAATTCTATTTCCATTATTCACAGTTCTGTTATCCGCAGCCCATTTATCCTTCACAGCCCATTCTCAGAATGATTTCAAAACCACCTTGGCAGGACTCCCGGTCACGCCTGCTCCAGCGCCTGCTCCAGGTCAGCGATGATGTCATCCACATGCTCGATGCCGACTGAAAGCCGAATCAGGCCCGGGGAAATGCCGGCCTCTTTCAGCTGCTGGTCATTCATCTGGCGATGGGTGTGGCTCGCCGGATGCAGCACGCAGGTCTTAGCGTCGGCCACGTGAGTCGCAATCGAAGCCAGTTTCAGCGAATCCATGAAGCGGACCGCAGAATCCCGGCCGCCGCACAGCTCAAACGAAATTACGCCGCAGGTGCCGTTCGGCATGTATTTCTTCGCCACCTCATAATATTTGTCGCCGGGCAGGCCCGCAAAGTTCACTTTTGCCACCTTCTCGTGCGCGTTGAGGTACTCCGCAATCTTCTGCGCGTTGTAGCAGTGCCGCTCGACGCGCAGCGGCAGCGTCTCCAGCCCCGCGTTGAGCATGAAGCTGTTCATCGGCGAAGGCACGGAACCGAGATCGCGCATCAGCTGTGCCGTAGCCTTGGTAATGTAAGCCGCTTTGCCGAATCTCTTTGTGTAAGTGATGCCATGGTAGGATTCGTCCGGCGTCGTCAGGCCCGGGAACTTGTCCGCATGCGCCTCCCAGTCAAAATTGCCGCTGTCGACGATAGCTCCGCCGACCTGAATCGCATGGCCGTCCATGTATTTCGTGGTCGAATGCACCACAATGTCCGCGCCCCACTCAAACGGGCGGCAGTTTACCGGCGTCGCAAACGTGTTGTCTACGATCAGTGGAACGCCGTGCGCATGCGCCAGCCTGGCCATCTTTTCAATGTCCAGCACTACCAGCGCCGGATTGGAAATGCTCTCCGCAAGTACGGCTTTGGTATTCGGCCGGAATGCTTTCGCCAGCGTCTCCTCATCCTCATCCACATCAATAAAGGTACACTCGATCCCCTGCTTTTTGAGCGTGACGCCCAGCAGGTTAAACGTGCCGCCGTAAATCGCTGAAGCACAAATCACGTGGTCGCCTGCCTCACAGATGTTGAATACTGCATAATAATTGGCCGCCTGACCGGACGATGTCAGCATCGCCGCAACGCCGCCCTCCAGATCGGCGATCTTGGCCGCCACCGCATCATTGGTCGGATTCTGAAGTCTTGTATAAAAATACCCTTCCTCCTCCAGATCAAACAGCCGCCCCATCTGCTCGGTGTCATCGTACTGAAATGTCGTGCTCTGATAGATCGGCAGCATCCGCGGTTCTCCGGTCTTCGGCTTCCAGCCGGACTGAATGCATTTCGTCTCAATTCTGTAATCGCTCATGTTTTCTCCCTCCGTTTTCTGCTTTTGCTTCTGCTTTCCGCTTCACGCGCTAAGCAATTTTCCAAGGCATCTCTCTCAGCAAAAATAAACCGGCCGCCCGCAGCAGCACCCGCAGAGCGCGTTCAACAGGCAAATCCGCATGCACCAGTCGCTGCCGCCCGCCATCGGGCTGCCGTACATACTGCCCCGGGTCTGATACCACTGTCCGCCGTTTTCCATCTGCGACAGAAGCTGCCGGTAAACCATGTTGTCCGGCTCCAGGGAAACCGCTTTCTGCGCCTGCTCCTTCGCGAGGACGTTGTTGCCCTGGCCGGCGTTCGCCATTGCGCTCAGATAATACCAGCGCGCGTTGTGCACCTTGATCTCAGACAGCACATGCAGCGCCTCCGCGAAGTGATTGCTGCGGATGTAATTCTCCGCCGCCTGCATATGCACGTCCTCCTCCGACCAGTTTGCGTTCTGTCCGGCATTGCCGCCAAAGCCTCCAAAACCACCGAAACCTCCAAAGCCGCCGAATCCGCCCTGGTAGCCGCCTCCCTGATAACTGCCCTGGTAGCTGCCGCCGGACTCGCGCTCACGCATGATCTGCTGGTAGGCCTGCTGGATTTCCTTGAATTTTTCCTCCGCCTGCGCCTTGTTTGGATTATTGATGTTGGCGTCCGGATGATATTTTCTGCTGAGCGCCCTGTATGCCTTTTTGATCTCGTCCTCCGACGCGTTTTCCGGCACACCCAGCACCGTATACGGATTTTTCATCATTCTCCCTGTTTCCTCCGCACCACATGACTGCGGCTTCTGTTCCATCTGCCTGTTTTCTTCCCGTGCCGTCTCCCGCGGCCCGGTTTTCTTCGGATGTGTCCGTTCCGACTATCCCGCTTTCCGACATGCCTTCTCCGGCTATCCCGCTTCCCGGCATACCCGCCCGCGCCCTCGTCCTTCTGCGCAGCGTCCTCCCGGCCCTTTTTCAGCGCGCGCTCCCGGAGCGCGGCGTATTTGCACCAGACGCCGGAATACAATATGTTGCGTATGATCTCTGCATGCTCCAGCACCGGCAGCCGCTCAAACGCCCGCGCCGCCTCCGTCATCATGTCCATGAGCATGTCCCGGATCTGCGCCTCCCGCGGGGTGCCCCAGATGGGAACATAATCCGAAAAAAGATTGTAGCTGCCCTTCCGGCGGTCGCGCTCCGCATCTTCGAGCGCATCGATCAGATAAATGAATTTGCCCAGATAAAAGCCCATCGCCCGCAGGTCGTCCTGCCAGGCATCCTCTTTCCAGACGTACACCTCCGCCAGAAACTGCCCGGTCAGGCCGGACACGGCGTCGACGTCGTGCAGGCCCTGACGCTCCGCTTCATGCAGCCGGCGGATGCTCTCCTCCACCGACCGCGCCTGCCGCGGCCAGCGCTGCGCCGCCTGCTCATAAGCCTTGTGCAGCAGGGCGGCAGCCGCCCGCTTCGGGTAGCTGTGATCGTCCTCCCAGTCATCCTGCAGCTTCTGCCACGACAAAAGCACGCTCATGTCGGCGGCGTAATCCATCACCTCGTTGGCGATCATCCGATGCTTCCGCAGCGGGTGCGGCACGCACCGGTACTCCTCCGTCTTTGTCTCCGGCTCATAGAGACCGGTATGCAGAAGTGCAAGAAACGTCAGGTCATAGTTTAACATCATCTGCGCCGGACGTCCATACCGTAAATGCAAATTACGGCATAATCCGCAGTAAAAGCTGCGGTATGCCGCAAATTCCTTCAATTTGAGCTCCTGCTCATTCACATAGATATATCCAAACATTCCGCTCAGCTCTTTTTCTCAAATTCATGCCTGCATTTGGGGCAGGTGATGCAGATCCGGCCCTTGCCCCGGGGGATGCGGATCTTCTGCCCGCAGGACGGGCATTTATAAATATGATAATCTTTGCTTTGAATCAGGCGGTTCTTCCTGCGCTGAAACCATGTGCGCGCGCCTCTGGTCGCGTCCAGATAGCGCTGATTCTCCGCACTGCGCTTTGCATAATTCCGGGAAAACATCCGGAAATAGCAGACGCCCAGAATCACCAGCGCCAGCACATAGACCGCCTGCTCCCTGGTAAAAATGTTGATCACCAGACAGACAATGCACAGCCCCAGCATGAATCTGGAGAGCTGGTCCGCCCCGTACCGCCCGTTCATAAACTCCGCAAAACGTCTTTTCATTCACGCTCACATCCTTCTGTTTTCTCTTCTTCTCCTGCGAATATACCGCCGCTCCCGCATCCAATGCGCCGTCGCTTCTGTGCCAGCCGGCACTTCGCCCGTGTCCACAGACATCCCACTGATGTAAACTCTACTGCGAAAAAAACGGAATGTCAACGGATGACCGCATAAATTCAGAGAAATTTCAGAATCATTTCAGAATTCCCGCGCTACTCTCCCACAACCGGAAAGGCGATCGTCGCCCGGAACTGATCGGAATCGACCGTGATTTCAAACGTTCCGCCCTGCAGCTGTACGAGGCTCTGCGCAATCGAAAGCCCCAGCCCGCTGCCCTCGGTGCTCCGGCTGCGGTCGCCGCGCACAAAGCGGCCCGTCAACTCCTCCGCTTCCACGGTCAGCGTCTCGTGCGAGGTATTCTGCAGGGAGAGGTATACCGTGCGGTCCTCGCGGTGCAGGTCGATGTAGACGCGCGTGCCCTCGGAGGCATATTTGCAGATATTGCCCAGCAGATTCTCCAGAATCCGCCACAGCTGCCTGCCGTCCGCCATAATATAGACCGGCTCCTTTTCCATCTCCCACACCGGAATCAGCCCGTGCTCGTCCAGGCGCTCCTGGAACTCGCCGAACGCCTGCATCACCATGCTCTGAAACTGCATTTTGACCATCTGCAGCTCGATGTTGCCGGAGCTGATCTTGCTGGCTTCCACGAGGTCCTCCGTCAGCTGCCGCAGGCGCTGCGATTTCTGGTCGAGCACTTCCAGATAGTGCTGTACCCGCTCGCCCGGAAGGTTCTCCCGCTTGAGCAGGTCCACGTAATTGACGATCGAGGTCAGCGGCGTTTTAATATCGTGTGAGACATTTGTGATCAGCTCCGCCTTCAGGCGCTCATTCTTGATAATCGCGTCCACGGCCTTCTGCAGTCCGTCACCCATCTCGTTGACCGCTTTCGCCATCTCGTACGTCTCCCCCTGGAGCGCGCCGGTGTCGATCTTGTAGGTCAGGTCGCCTCTGGAAATCTGCTGAATCCCCTCGTAAACGCTCTGCTTGCCCGCCATGTCGCGCAGGAGGTAAAGCAAAACGGCCAGGTTCAGCACCAGCGCCAGGAAAATGCCCACCTTTCCGAACAGGAGAAAGCTGAAATTGAGGATAAAGAAAATCATATATAAAAACAGAAGCTGCCCGGAAGCCGCGCGGGCCGCCGTCACCTGCCGCCAGACGTGCAGCAGCATCCGGGAGATGCTGTTGGACCACAGGGTCTTCGTCCGCATGCGCCGCAGAAAGCTCAGGCAGGCCGACAAAAACACCAGATATGCGGACGCTCCCGCCAGCGCCACCGCCAGGCGCTGCCGCCCGAACAAATCCGCCGGCCGCGGGCAGTAGCCCGTGAAAAACATCAGGTACAGCACCGCCGCGATCATATACAGGCCGGCCGCCAGCTCCGTCGGCACCCGGTCCGCCCGCAGCAGCTGCGGGGTATACCTGCCCTCGACCCAGCCAGCGCCGAGCACGGACAGGACAAAACCGCCCGCCAGCAGCAGGGCGCTGACCGCCGCCGCCGCCATGGAACCGAACACAATGCTTTCCCTCTGCGCAAACGCCTTTGCGCCGCGCTGCAGCTCGTCGCCGACCGGATAATCCGTATTCACCGCCAGGTACACGCGTTCGTTGGTGTCCAGAAACCGGTCCTGCATAAACCAGGCCTCGGCCTCCCCGTTGAGCACGCTGTCCGGATTGGTAACCATGATATTGAAGCTGCGCTCGCCCTCATAGAGGCTGACGAAGGCTTTTTCCTTCTGAATCGCCTGCACGGCTTCCTCGTAGCTGTCCGCCTTTACATTCGTGTAGAGCGCGCCCGAGCTGCTGCGCTCGATGCAGTAGCGCAGATTGCTCGGCGCCCCGCTCGACCAGCTTTCCTGCTGGCGCGTCGTATACTCCTGATAGCGCGTGTAGATCTCCGCGCTGACTTCGTCCAGCCGGCGGTACATGCGCAGCAGGAAGTCCGCGGAATCGGAGTACCAGCGGGAACACTCGGAGAGCAGAATGCCGGTCACCGGGCAGATCGTCTCCAGCGTATCCGCCTGGCCGTCCAGAATCTCCCCGGCCTCGCGCCCGTTCTTCCCCTGCTGCTCCATGGCCTCGTCGATCGCCGTGTGCAGCAGAGCCTGCCCGCCGCTCTCGACAAAATCCAGCAAATCCTCCAGCAGGTAAGTGGTATTCATGTCCTGTACCGTGCTGTACTCCGAACCGTACGACTGGATGTCGATCTCCTGCGATAAATCCAGCTCCCCGCCGCGCTCAAACAGCGCCGTGTTCTGCTGGCCGCGGATTTTGTTGGTGAGCACGGTATCCACCTGACGGAAAAAGAGGTCGCTCTCCTCATAGCTGCCGGACATCTCCCGCAGGCTGTAGCTGCCCTCCATCCAGAAGCCGATCGTCAGCAGGCTGTAGGCCAGCACCAGGGCGGCCAGCGCCTGTATCACGGCCAGCGCTCTTTTTATGCTTTTTTTGTAGATCAGTTTTCCCAAATCCCAGCCTCCCGGCAGCCGCCTCACAGATTCTCGACTTTATAACCGATGCCCCAGATCACCTTGAGATATTTCGGATTCTTGGGGTCGATCTCAATCTTTTCGCGGATATGGCGGATGTGTACAGTCACCGTATTGTCCGCGCCGAACGCCTCCTCCTGCCAGATCTGCTCGTAAATCTGGTCGATCGAAAACACCTTGCCTTTGTTCTGCACCAGAAACAGCAGGATGTTGTACTCGATCCGCGTCAGCTTCACCGGCTCTCCGTCCACCGTGACCTCCTTGCGGTCGTCGTTGATCACCAGACCGCCGGTCGAATAAATTTTTTCCGACGCCTCCGGGCCGGCCGCCTGGCTGAAACTCGTGTAGCGGCGGATCTGCGATTTCACGCGGGCGATCAGCTCCAGCGGATTAAACGGCTTCGCCACGTAGTCGTCCGCGCCCAGGTTGAGCCCCAGAATCTTGTCGGCGTCCTGCGTCTTTGCGGACAGGACAATGATCGGGATGCTGCTCTCCTTGCGGATCTCCATCATCGCATGAATCCCATCCATCTTCGGCATCATCAGGTCGAGAATCAGCAGATGAACATTCCCGCGCTTCAGAATCTCCAGCGCCTGCTCGCCGTCATACGCCTTCAGCACATGGAAGCCCTCCTGTGCCAGATAAATCTCGATCGCGTCCACAATTTCCTTCTCATCGTCGCAAACCAGTATGTTGTACATCCCGTTCTCCTTTCCCCGAAATGTGCATGAAAGCCTGCGGACTGCTCCGGGCTCTCAAGGCAAAAGCTCCTGCACACGCACACGGTAATTGTCACCGTCCAGTATAGCAGGAGCTGCTTAAATTCTTCTCAAAATATTATTAAGTTTTTCTTATTTTGCCTGAATGACGTGCATCATATTCGTCATGGCGCCTTTTCCCTTGACCATGTTGGTCGCCGGGTCTCCCGCCGTAAAGACTACCATGTCGCCTTCCTGCACGTAGCCCTCGCGCCGCACCACGTACATGGCGTGGGAAATGATGTGCTCCGTCGTATCCTCCGTGTAGCCCTTGAGCGGCGTGATGCCCCAGTAAATCTGCATCTTGCGCTGCGCCCACTCGTTGGGGGTAACCGCAAAAATCGGAATCGGCGTGCGGAAGTTCGACATGGTGCGCGCCGTCTGGCCGGACATGGTGGGCGTGACAATGCACTTCGCCTGCACGTTCATGGCCGTGCGCACCGCCGCGATGCCGACCGCGCTGGAGACGTTGGCGTCGCCGCGCAGAGCCCGGTAATCCGGCACCTGATCGTAATCCAGATACTGCTCCGCGGTCTCCGCAATCTGCGCCATCATTTTCAGCGCCTCCACCGGATAGCGGCCCATCGCCGTCTCGCCGGAGAGCATGATCACATCGGCGCCTTCGCGGATCGCGTTGGCCACGTCCGTCACCTCGGCTCTCGTCGGGCGCGGATTGCGGATCATGGAATCCAGCATCTGGGTGGCGATGATGACCGGTTTGTATTTGCGGTTGCACTTTTCCACGATTTTGCGCTGCTCATGCGGCACGTTGTAGGCCGGAATCTCCACGCCCAGGTCGCCGCGCGCCACCATCACGCCGTCGGCGGCGTTGATGATGCGGTCGATGTTTTTGATGCCCTCCGCATTCTCGATCTTGGCGATCACATCGATGTGCTCCGCGTTGTGCTCCCTTAAAATAGCCTTGATCTCCCGGATGGCCTCCGCGTCGCGGACAAAGGAAGCCGCGATAAAATCAATATCCTGCTCGATGCCGAAAATAATGTCTTCCCGGTCCTTCTCGGTGATGGCCGGCAGGTTGACGCGCACGTTCGGCACATTGATGCCCTTGCGCTGCCCCAGTTCGCCGCCGTTCAAAATCGTACAGACGACATCCTCGCCGTTGATCTCGCGAACCCGCAGCTCGATCAGGCCGTCGTCGATCAGGATGCAGTCGCCCGGCTTGACGTCATGCGCCAGCTGCGGATATGTCTGGCTGACGCGGGTCTCGTCGCCCTCGATGTCCTCCGGCGTCAGCGTCAGCTCATTCCCCGCGTGCAGCATGACCTTGCCGCCGTCTTTCAAAAGTCCCGTCCGGATTTCCGGCCCTTTCGTGTCCAGCAGAATCGCGATCGGCTTTTTCATCTCCTCGCGCACGCGCTTGAGCTGGTCAAAGCGCTTCTTCTGTTCTTCGTGGGTGCCGTGTGAGAAATTGAAGCGCGCGATGTCCATGCCGTTGGCCACCAGGGCCCGCAGCACCTCAATATCGTCCGCGTTCGGTCCCAGGGTGCAGATAATTTTTGTTTTTTTCATAGTACGTTTTCCTCCATATCTCTGCCCGCGAAACATTTGAAATCCGCCCCAGATTTCAGATATTCCCGGGTTATTGATCCAGTTCGATCTGGTCGCCCGACATGCGCAGGATGTCGCGGATCTCCGACAGCGGCATCTCCAGGTAGGCCGACAGCTCCTCCGCTGTCACCTTGTGGCCGAGATCCCGCTCCAGATTCTGCACCGCCTCGTGCAGGTGATTGACCCGGCTGACGATCCCGTCCGCCATCTGCCTGGTCTCGCGGCTGCTGCCGATCGCGCCCTCCATCGCCCGGCTGATGTGATTCAGGATGTGCGCCCGGCAGGCGGCCGCGCTCTCAAACTGCGCCAGCGATTCCAGGGCCGTCAGAAGCCCCAGATTGCCCTCCTGAATCAGGTCCTCCGCCGGCAGGTCCGTGCCCTCGTACTCGCCCGCCATCTCGCAGATCAGCGGCAGATAGCTCTCGATGACGCGCACGCGCGCCTCCGCATCGCCCTCCAGCAGACGCTCCAGAAGCCGGCGCTCGTCCTGCTCCATCTCCGGCGTCAGCGCTTCGAGCTCGTCAAGATACATCGAAAGGCTCCGCTGCGGCCCGGCGGTCTCCTCCTGCAGCTCTTCCCGGGAATCCACCACGCGGATCCGCTGCTCCGCCAGGTAATCGTAAATCAGCTGAAAATGTTCTTCCTCGAGAGGGAGATCCCGCAGGATTTCGCGGATTTCTCCCTTCGTAATGACGTCGCCGGCGGCATCCGCCGCCGTTTTGATTTCCGAAAGCATTTCGCGGAAAATGATTTTATGTTCCATATGAATGCTCCTGTCGCTTTCAATTGATCAGTCGTCCGCCGCGGGCAGATCTTTTGCGAGCTCCTCCAGGGCACGGGTGAGCACCGCGTCGTTCTCTGTGTCCGTTTCTGCCCCGGCTGTCTCATTTCCGGCCTCCGTTTCCATTCCGGCTGCCGCATCCCCGGCGTTTACATCCGTCCCGGCTTCTTCATCTCCGGCACCCGCCGCATCCTCGACGACGATGTCCGGCGTGATGCCGTGGCCGTCGATGTCCTGCCCGTTGGGGGTAAAATATTTTTCCACCGTCAGCTTAAACGCGGAACCGTCCCGGAGCGAATAGGTCTTCTGTACCACGCCCTTGCCGTACGTCTGGGTGCCGATGATCGGGCCCAGGCCATGATCCTGCACCGCGCCCGCAAAAATCTCCGAGGCGCTGGCCGAATCCCCGTTGACCAGAACAGCAGTTTCACAGTCCACCGTGCGCTGGTCGTCCGCGGAAAACTCAGAGCGTTTTCCGTCCCTGTCCTCGGTATAGACGATCAGCCCGCCCGGCAGAATCTCGTCCAGCATGTCGCAGACCGCGTCAAACACGCCGCCCGGATTGTTCCGCAAATCGACGATCAGCTTCCGCATGCCCTGCGCTTTCAGCTCCTGCAGGGCCGCCCGGAACTGCTCCGCCGCGCTGTCGGTAAACTCGCTGACGCGCACATAGCCGATCTGTCCCTTTTCCATCCGATATTCTACGTAATTAAGCTCGACCTCGCCGCACTCCAGCGTGAAATCAAGCTCCTCTCCGGTATCCGGGCGCAGCACGCGGAGCGTAAACTCGCCCTCCTGCGACTTGATCTGCATCGCCGCATCCGAGAGCCGGACGCCCTCCAGCGGCTCATCGTTCAGCGCCAGCAGGATATCGCCCACCTGCAGGCCCGCCTTCTGCGCCGGACCGCCGTCGTACACCTCGAGAATGTGCAGCTCGCCCGTCTGCGCGTCCGCCTGCAGCGTCACTCCGATTCCGAAATACTCGCCGTGCGAGAGATCCATCACCGACCGCAGCTCTGCGCTGGAATAATAACTGGCATAGACGTCCTCCAGCCCGGCCGCCACGCCCTTAAACAGATAGGAAGACAGCGTCTCGCTGTCCACCTCATGCAGATAATGCTGCTCGATCAGGCTCTGCACCTCGTCGAGTTTATACAGGGTCTCATTGTCCGTCAGCACCGCCGCGCCCGGGCCGTCCGTCCCTTGTGTATCCCGTCCCAGCCCGGTGCGCCGCGCCAGGTTCCAGCCCAGCAAAAAGACGGCCGCGCAGGCCAGTGTAAATAAAATGCCGGCAAAGAATCCGGGAGCGAATCCCCGCGGGGTCTTCCCGTCGTCCGCTTCCTCCGCCGTATGCTTTCCCGTATCCACAGGTTCCGCAGCGTCCTTCTCCGTATCCGCGGGTTCCGCAGCGGAATTCTTCTCCATATCCGCAGGTTCCGCCGCCGCGTCCTCTGTCTGCGCTTCCTCTTTTGTATTCACCTCGTCCGGGGATGCCGTCTCCTCATGCGTCAGCCGTTCCTCCCCGGCGCCGGGTAAATGCTCCATTCGCGATGCCTCCTTCAGTGTCCGGCGCGCATCAGTACTCCTGATGCTCCATATATCTCATATATTTTACTACCATCAGCGCGATTTTAAACGTGATCGCGTCCTCAAATACGCGCAGGTCGAGCCCCGTGGACTTCTGGAGCTTATCCAGACGGTAGACCAGCGTGTTCCGGTGAATGTAGAGCTGACGCGAGGTCTCCGAGACGTTGAGGCTGTTTTCAAAGAATTTGTTGATCGTGATCAGCGTCTCCTCATCGAAATCGTCCGGCGACTTGACGTCAAAGATTTCGCGGATAAACATCTTGCACAGCGGAATCGGCAGCTGATAGATCAGACGCCCGATACCCAGCGAGCTGTAGGCGATCACGGAACGCTCCGCAAAGAAAATCTTGCCCACGTTCAGCGCCATCCGCGCCTCCTTGTAGGAGCGGGATACTTCCTTGATCTCGCTGACGATGGTGCCGTAGGCGATCAGGGAATCCTTTTTCTTTTCCTCGCCCAGCGAATCGAGAATCATCTCTGCGATCCGCTCCATCTCCGGATAGCCCTCCTGCGCATTCAGCTCCTTGACCACGATGATGCTCCGCTCGTCGACGGCCGTGATAAAATCGCCGGAGCGCGAACTGAACAGGGAGCGCACGGTCTCCAGGGAACTGTTTTCCTTTTCGTTGTTGATCTCAAGAATAAATACAATACGGCGCGCCTCGGTATCGATGTGCAGCCGTTTGGAACGATTGTAAATGTCGACCAGAAGCAGATTGTCAAGCAGAAGATTTTTAATGAAATTATCCCGGTCGAAGCGCTCTTTGTAGGCAACCAGAAGATTCTGAATCTGAAACGCCGCCATTCGGCCTACCATATGAACGTCGTCGCTGTTGCCGTTCGCCAGCAGGATATACTCCAGCTGATGTTCGTCAAATACCTTGAAAAACTGGCATCCGGACACGACCTGGCTGTCTGCGGGAGATTCCACGAAACCGATCACGGAATCCCGGAAATCCTCAGCCTCCGGGAATGTGGTCGCCAGTACAATGCCTTCGGTATCCAGCACGCACAAATCCACTCTGCTGATTCCTTTCAAACCGTCCAGTGTCGTCTGTAAAACCTGATTTGATATCACTCGAACATCCTCCTTCTCCCATAATTCTATGTTCCTTACAACGCCTTATGGCTCTTTTCCATTTCCTGATGGCATTATTTTAATATATGGCCTAAAAAAAATCAACAATA
This sequence comes from uncultured Lachnospiraceae bacterium, assembly GCA_947630595.1. Lineage (GTDB taxonomy): Bacteria > Bacillota > Clostridia > Lachnospirales > Lachnospiraceae > Choladousia. The sequence continues at coordinate 42,216 of CANRIG010000021.1, forward strand.
ATTGTGAAAACTGCATAAAATAGAATTTTCCGGGCATTTCCTGCGGCATAAGAAAACCGCCGCCCTGCATGCAAAAGATTACCCGCATCATTTCAAGATTACGTTAAAAGCTGCCGCATCAGCATTAAAAATCTGATGCGGCAGCTCCTTATGTAACATATTATTTTATTAACCGAACTTTCCTTATACCTCAAAAATCAGGTCGCCGTAGGACGGCATCGGCCACATTTCCTTGTCGACGATCATCTCCAGCTTGTCAACCGGCGCTCTCAGCTCGGCCATCACAGCCATCACCACGTCGTGGAAGAACTTCGCCTGTCCCTGGCCTTCCTCCATGGCAGCCGCCTCGTTGACGACGCCGGTCAGCTTCGACAAAGCAGCCTTGGTCTCCGCGAGCAGCGCGCTCGTCTCTTTCAGCAGGTCCGCCTGCACGGAGGTGTCCGCGCCCGCTTCCTTCACCGCGTTGATGGTGTCGGCAAGGCTTCTGGTGTAGCGGATAACCGCCGGGATAATCTGCTTGCTGGCGATATCGATCATCGCGCGCGCCTCGATGTTGATCGCTTTCGCGTACGCCTCGTACTTGATCTCCACGCGGGACTGCAGCTCGGCTCTGGTGAAGACGCCGAATTTCTCAAACAGCGCCACCGCCTTGTCGGTAATCAGCGCCGGGATGGCGTCGACCATCGACTTGATGTTCGGCAGTCCTCTGCGCTCCGCTTCCTCGACCCACTCCTCAGAGTAGCCGTTGCCGTTGAAGACGATTCTCTGATGCTCGCGCGCATACTGCTTGATCAGATCGTGCACCGCGTCGTCAAAATTGTCCGCCTGCTCCAGCACGTCGCAGGCCTCGGAGAACGCCTCCGCCACGATCGTGTTGAGAACGATGTTCGGGGATGCGATGGAATCGCGGGAGCCGACCATACGGAACTCAAATTTGTTGCCGGTGAAGGCGAACGGTGAGGTACGGTTGCGGTCGGTCGCGTCCTTCGCCAGGTTCGGCAGCGTTTTCACGCCGGTCTCCAGCACGCCGCCCTTGATCGAGTGCGTCGCCATGCCGGTGCTGATCAGCTGTGAGAGCACATCCTGCAGCTGCTCGCCGAGGAAGATCGAAACGATTGCCGGCGGCGCCTCGTTCGCGCCCAGACGGTGATCGTTGCCCGGGTCGGCCGCCGACTCACGCAGCAGATCCGCATGGCGGTCAACCGCCTTGAGGATACAGGTCAGCACCAGCAGGAACTGGATGTTTTCGTGCGGCGTCTTGCCGGGGTCGAGCAGGTTGATGCCGTCGTCCGTGGTGATCGACCAGTTGTTGTGCTTGCCGGAGCCGTTGACGCCCGCGAACGGCTTCTCATGCAGCAGGCACTTCATGCCGTGCTCGCAGGCCACGCGCTTCAGCGTCTGCATCACGATCTGGTTGTGGTCCACCGCCACGTTGGCCTCCGCGTAGATCGGAGCCAGCTCGTGCTGCGCCGGGGCCACCTCGTTATGCTGCGTCTTGGCCGTCACGCCCAGTCTCCACAGCTCCAGGTTGACGTCCTTCATAAAGCCGGCGATCCGCTGGCGGATGGTGCCGAAATAGTGATCGTCCAGCTCCTGCCCCTTCGGCGGCATCGCGCCGAAAAGCGTGCGGCCGGTGAAAATGAGGTCTTTCCTCTGCAGGAACTTCTTCTCATCCACAAGGAAATACTCCTGCTCCGGGCCCACGGACGGGGTCACGCGTTTGGAGGTCGTGTTGCCGAACAGACGCAGCAGGCGCAGCGCCTGGGTGTTGATCGCTTCCATGGAGCGCAGCAGCGGGGTCTTCTGGTCAAGCGCCTCGCCGGTGTAGGAACAGAACGCGGTCGGGATGCAGAGAATCGCGCCCGCCGCATCGTGTCTCACGAAAGCCGGGGACGTGCAGTCCCACGCCGTGTAGCCTCTCGCCTCGAAGGTCGCCCGCAGGCCGCCCGACGGGAACGAGGAAGCGTCCGGCTCGCCCTTGATCAGCTCTTTGCCGGAGAACTCCATCAGCACCGTGCCGTCGGCGTCGGGAGCCGTGATGAACGCGTCGTGCTTCTCCGCCGTGACGCCGGTCAGCGGCTGGAACCAGTGTGTATAATGGGTAGCGCCCTTCTCGATGGCCCAGTCCTTCATGGCCGCCGCAATCACGTCAGCCGTCGCCAGATCAAGCTCCGTGCCTTCCTCAATCGTCTTTTTCAGCGCTTTGTATACCTTTTTGGGAAGCCGCTCGCGCATGACCTTCTCACTGAATACATCTTCGCCGAAAATGTCCGCTACGTTGAAATATTCGCTCATAATAATCTCCATTCCGCCGCCCTTCGGTTGGCGGCACAAATAGTAATGAAAGTCTCGACTCCCTCTACATTTT